>CAMZFA010000029.1 GCA_947305945.1 uncultured Spirochaetales bacterium
TTCCTATCATATTAACTTCCGGATTTCAGGTTGCTTTATGCGGGATAGCGGGGTAGAGAGGCTTTTGGGATTAATTATTTTGCAATGTTGTAGGTTTCCACCCTAAAGATGAGCAGGGTGTTGGGCTCTATGTTGCCGGTTCCCTGTTCACCGTATCCCATTGAGGGGTGGATGTAGAAGATGTAGTAAGAGCCCATCGGCATGAGCATGACGCCTTCTTTGAAGCCCTTGATGACACCGGACATGGAGAAGGTTGAATGCTTTCCGCGGGCATAGGAACTGTCCAGGACATTCCCGGAGAGGTCTGTAAGTTCATAATCAAGTTCAACACTGTCAGTTGCCTTGGCCACGGAACCCGTTCCCTGACGGATTATCCTGTACTGGAGGCCCGAAGATGTTGTGTGAACATCATCCATTTTCCCGTTTGATTCGAGGAAGAGCTCGGCCTGTCTGAGGTTTGAGGCGGCAAGAGCGGCATTCTTTTTCTCGAACTCACTGAAATATTCACTCAGGGCGCTGTTGATCTCCTGAACTGTGAGTTTGAGATTTCCGCTTCTGTAATCCTCAATACCCTGTTTGCCGTAGTCCGTGAGGACGTCCTTGTACTGATAGGCCTTGAAATACTCAAGAGCCTGTTCGGCGCTGCTGCCGTAGTTTTCCACAAGTGCGGCACCCAGGCCGTAACTGAAGCGCTGGATCAGAGTGACGGGTTTGCCGGTGGCGGCAAAAACGGAAGCGACAACAAGTACAAGAAGAACAACGATGGATAATGATTTTTTCATGAGATGTATTCTAGCGCAAAATGCAAATGGTTTCAAAAGAGAATGCAGGAAAAGACGAAAAGTGCGGGAGTTATAAAAAGTTTTGAGGATTTTGGAGTATTGGCTCAATTGTCAACATTAAAATTGACGGTTACGGAAAAGGCCTGTAGAATTGATGATACAGGGCTTCATGCAGGCCCTGATAATAGGAAAACAAAAGGAGAATCAGGATGCTTATTCTTATTTCGGATGCATTCGATGCATCACTTGAGGGAAAACTGGCCGCATTCGGTGAGGTCACAACCGACAAGAGCAGGGCAGCAGAAGCTGACGTGATACTTGTAAGGGCAAAGACAATCTGCAACAAGGAATATATTGACGGAGCAAAGAACTGCAAGCTCATCATCAGAGGCGGAGTCGGAATAGACAACATTGACAAGCCTTATGCAGAGTCAAAGGGCATCATAGTAAAGAACACACCCAGAGCAAGTTCAATCGCAGTTGCAGAGCTGACATTCGCACTCATGCTCAGCGCTCCCAACCATATCACAACATATGACAACGGAATGAAGAACGGACAGTGGCTCAAGAACATCAAGAGAACAGAGCTTTACGGAAAGACACTGGGACTGCTCGGAATCGGAAACATCGCAACAAAGGTTGCGGAGAGAGCAAAGGCATTCGGCATGAAGGTCGTGGCCTATGACAAGTATGTGTCCAAGTCGGACGCCGCTGAGCTGGTGCCCACAATTGAGGATGCAGTCATCAATTCCGATTACATTTCAATCCACATGCCGCTTACTGATGAGACCCGTGACATGTTCAATGCAGAGCTGTTTGCAAAGCTGAACAGAAAGCCCGTCATTGTCAACGCAGCACGCGGAGCCATTGTCAATGCAGATGACATGGTAAAGGCTCTTGATGAGGGTAAGGTTTCATGGTACTGCGCAGACGTCTATCCGTCAGATCCTCCCGCAGAGGACTACCCGCTGCTCAAGTCCGACAAGGTCACACTCACACCCCATGTCGGCGCAAACAGCGTTGAGAATCTTCTCAGAATAGGCGATGAGATTGTTGAGACAATCAAGGGCCTCAAGGCTGAAGGAAAGCTTTAATGGCAAAACTGGATGATACCAACAAAGCCATCATCAGAATGCTCTCGGACGGAAGGAAACCCTTCAGTGCCATAGCAGAAGAGATAGGCATAACCGAGAACACGGTCCGCGCAAGGGTCAACAGGCTGACGGAGGAGGGGGTTCTGAGCATTCAGGGCCTTGTGGATCCGCAGCTTGTTCCGGATATTCAGGTTGCAATCATGGGCATCAAGCTCAGGACTCTGGACCTTGAGGAGAAGGCAAAGGAATTCCTTACGCTCAAGGGAGTGTTCTCCGTGGTTGTGGTGACCGGCCGCTATGATCTGATTGTGCAGCTTGTCACCGGACCGGATGAGGACCGCAGCCTGCTCAACTTCTTCAAGAATGAACTTGCAAGAATCAAGGACATTTCAGATGTTGAGACATTTGTGGTCTATCAGGCTCACAACTATCACATCCCCTACATTGGTTGAGCCGTGGAAAGGGATGTAAGGCTTGAAGCCGTAGTTACAAACTCAAGGCCCGTGGGGGAGATGCACAGGTCGGTTACCCTGTTCTCCAGAACCATGGGCCTTGTCAATGCAGTAGTATTCGGGGGCAGAAAGGACAAAAAAGCGGCCCTTGCCCCTCTTTTTTCCTACGGGACATTCCAGCTCTACTACAATCCTGTAAATGACTCCTACTCGATAACCGAGGAGGAAAGCGCGTTCACGCCCCTGGGCATCATGCAGAGCCTTGAGGCTACATACACCGCCTCCTACTTCTGTGAAGTATGCTCAAGGCTCGGCGCCGATGAGCACGAGGCTGTTTTCAGCCTGCTCAGCCGCAGCCTGGCCATCCTTGATTCAAACCCATCCCGGCACAGAAAGATCCTCATAGACTTCACCTGGAAACTCATTCAGATAAGCGGTCTTGCAACCGACCTCTCGTCATGTCCTGCCTGTGAGAAGAGATATGAGGAAAACGAGACCCTGTTCTTCTCAACCCAGATGAACACTCCTGTGTGCAGAAACTGTGCCGATACCGACCGCCTCTTTCTCATGAGCGGCTCACGCAGGTACCTTCAGTACACCCTGCCCATGAGTCTGGAACAGGCATTTGAGGTTCAGCTGTACGAGAGCAACCAGATAAGGTTGAGGGATTTTCTTCTGGGCTGGATCACGGCCTTTGCACAGGGACCGCTCAAGACAGTTCAGTCAGGTCTTCTCTGAAATACAATCTCAGAACTGCAATATTCACACTTACAACCGGAACAAGGGGCAGAATCTGCGCCCAGTTCTGCTGGTAGAATGTCCCGCTCAGAATCAGTTTCAGAAGAACAAGGAGCACAAGCGCACAGCCTTCGGCGTACCACAGCTTCAGAAGAGCCCTGCGGTGTCTGACTGTATTCAGTGAAAGAACGGCTGCAACAAGGAGCAGGGGACTGTAGAGCAAGGCGTTCTCATTGCCCCAGGTCACGTCGTGGGTTGTGAAGAGCATCATGAAAAGAAGCAGGGCACCCAGCAGGCCGAAGACAAGGTACACGGTAAAGGACAGGGCGTTGAAAATGTGCCCGGCCCATTTTCTTCCGTTTGATCTGCTGTAGAAGAATGCGCAGGCAAAGAGTACGGCTGAAAACAAAACGGACAGTCCCAGGGCCGGCAGAAGCACGGACTTTGGTTTGTACTCATAAATGGAGTGAAGTTGCTCTGCAGAGCCGTGGGTCTCCCTGGTCTCAAGACCGGGGTACTGCTGTACAGCGTAGAGAAGCCTGTCCGGAAGGTACATCTCGGACCAGAGGCTTGCGTCTTTGTTATCAATTGCACGGCTCTGGAGAAAGTCCATGACCCACTGGACCCATGGGTTGGCACCGAAGACCACGGAGTTCCACTGTCTGAAGGTGTGTCCCTTTATGCCGCGCGCCCAGGTCTCAAAGTCACCGTCTGTGACAAAATTGATGAGATCACGCACACGGGTTGCGCAGTTATCTTCATAGTAGTGATAGAGATAAGTATCTTCAGGCGGGGTGGCGTTCGCACGCAGGAAGTCCGACACAGCCTTCTTCTTTTCCGCACTCAGATTCAGGACCACCTGCGAGATGTCCCTTCCCTTGGACTGGTAGTTGAAAACCTCCATGTCGGTGTAGGAGGCATCCAGCCTGTAGAGCAGGCGGCCCATGGCAAAGTTCTGAAAATATTTCTCGTTGAAAGAAAAATAGCCGTAGTTGAAGTTGATGCTGTCATAGCCGGGCCAGGAGACAACAACGGCCGAGTGGCCGAACCACTCATAGAGGATTTTCCCCGGGCCCACGGTCATGAGACTGATGTCGGACCTGTCCCAGAAGTAGCTGTCCTTCTGCTCGACAGGGGACTCCGAATAATGCTCATTGAGAAACTCAACTGATGCACTTCCGTCAAGCGGCGTACCGAAGGATGCGGCGCAAAGGGAAGGTGCCGCAAGGAGGAGAACAAGCAGAATCAGAAGTCCGGTACGCCTCATGTCACTTACATCCTTGTTCTGATGTCGCAGATTGTCAACTGAATGCTTTCCATGTTGTGGTAATTGTTCCTGCCCACACGGAAAACCGCGTCCACAATGGAGCCGTCATAAAAATCCCTGCCGGCGCGCTGACCGCAGGACCAGAACACGCAGGGCCACTTGAAGGACCCGAAACTGAGCACAAAGCGGGCATGGGCATTGGCCGGGTCCTTCTGGTTCTCCATGGTGGCCATATTCTCAATACGCGCATTCTCAATCATGAACTGCAGCGGGCCGTTCATCTCCCCGTAGGGCTCAAAGCGCTCCGCAATCCCGAGAATATCCGGCGTCAGGTCATCCCTGCCCAGCACCGCATCCACCTGCAGAACCTCATCGTCCTCCTCATCCGGGAAATCCAGCCAGTCCACATCCTCCGAGATGCGGATGCAAAGCTCGTCAGCCCTTTCGGGCGATATCGAAAACCCTCCCGCAAACGCGTGGCCGCCGAAGTCCTCGAACAGGTCGGCATAGCGGCCCAGAAAGTCATGGCAGTTGAATGTCTTGGGGCTTCTCATTGAGCCCATGCACCTTCCGTCTTTGGTCATAGTCATGACAAGAGCGGGGGAGTTGAAGTGTTTCTGAAGTCTTGTGGCAAAGATGCCGGTAATACCCCTGGGAATGCTGTTGTCCCGCACAAGGACCATCTTTGAGCCGAACTGCTCGTAGGACTTGCGTGCAGAAGGCAGAAGCCTGTCCCACAGATCCTCACCAAGTTTCTTCCTGTCCCTGTTAAGCTCAATCAGCCTTGCCGCATAGGGGTAGGCCTCCTCCCTGTTTGAGCACAGAAGCATGTTGACCGCAGTCTGCGGCTCACCCATTCTGCCTGCGGCATTCATGTAGGGGGAAATCTGCCAGCCAATGTCTGTGGCAGAAAGCTTTTTACCCAGAAGTTTCTGAAGTCCCAGGAAGGGCAGCAGGGCGGTCCTGCTTCCCTCCTCAAGCTGCTTGAGGCCGTTCTTCACAAGAATGCGGTTCTCATCCAGCATGGGCATGAGGTCACTGACCGTGCCAATGGCAACAAGGTCGGTCAGTTTTGCATATTCCCTGTAAAGAGAGGGGTACTTGAGCCTGACAAAGGCACAGAACAGGCCGCACAGGGTATCAAGTTCCGAGTGTGTCTGCGAGTAGAGTGCAAAGCGGCTGTGGGTGCTCAGGTCAAAAAGGCTCTTACCCCTCACAGAGGGCATGAGGCTCTCGAACTGGGGCCTGAGATCCGCAAGATTTATCTCCGCACGCGGGAAGGCTTTTTTAAGCTGAAGTTTCTCCGTTGCGCTGTCCAGAACCATGACCGGAAGACCGCAGTTGAGAAAGCGCAGAAGGCGGCTGTTTTCCTCCGGAAGAATGCCGGGAACCACCTCCTCGCAGATTCTGTCCGTGACAAGAAGGTTCTCCATGACGCAGGCCTCAATGACAACCGTCTGGTTGCCCGGGTAGGCGTGAAGGAGGAGAAAACGCTCACGGTATAAATCCGTGCGGGCAAAGCGAAGGGCCCAGATGCACTTGGCGGCAACACCCACTCCGGCAAGATCGCGGAACGGATAGCCGCAGCCCTCCACCTTGGGGTTGATTACCGCATGGGCGGGCGGAAGCACATCAGAGGGGATGTGGTGGTCCGTGACCAGAAAATCCAGACCCTTCCTGCGGGCGTATTCAATCTCCTCAACCGCGGAAATTCCGCAGTCAACCGTAATGGCCAGGGTAATTCCCCCGGCCACCGCCGCGTCTATGTTTTCCTTTGTAACCCCGTAGGGCTCGTCCTCCACGGGAACCTTCCAGCTCACATCAAGGCCCATTGCCCTGAGCTCTGTGACCATGAGTGCGGTGGAGGTAATGCCGTCAACATCCCTGTCTCCGAAGATGATAACCTTCCCGCCTTCTTCAACGGCGTCTGTGATCCTGTCACAGAAAAGCTCCATGTCTTCAAAGAGGAAGGGGTTGTGGAGAAATGATATGTCTTTTTCCAAGAAGAACTTAACTTCTTCTTTCTCAGTAATGCCGCGTCCTGCGAGTATGCGTGCGGACACGCGGTCCAGTGCATACCGCTCCTGAAGCATCCTCATGCTGTCAAAGGATGCATCGTTTGTTTTCCATTTCATCTGTCAAAAATCTTCTCTATATATAAAAAATAACAAACAACTATGTAATCAGGTACATAAAGGATAAATCAATTGTACCGGCCTTTCAAGAATGATGACTCTTTCACTGTACAATTTCCGCACTTGTCTGATAGTATTGCCACATGCTTACGAAAACCACACGCAGAGACATAATCTACGCCCTCTACATAACCTTCATGGTGCTTGTGAACACAATAGGAACAAAGATAATCACCCTGGGCGGGGTGCGTGTTTCCGTAGGCATATTCTTCATGCCGGTGCTCTTTGTGGCAACCGACATAGTGGGTGAGGTGTACGGGGAGAAGGAGAGCCGCAACTTTGTCCGCATCTCCATTGCCATGCTGGTAATACTTGTCATCATGATGAACATCTGCATAGCAATCCCGCCAAACGCCACCTGGCCCTATCAGGAGCAGTACAGGCTCATCTTCAGCAGCTCATCCAGAATGACAATAGCAAGCCTTGTCAGCTTTGCCGTGAGCCAGAGCCTGGACGTTAAGCTCTTTGCCGTGATCAGGAAGATAACCGGGGAGGGCAAGCTGTGGATCAGAAACAACGTGGCAACCATAATCTGCCAGTTCCTGGACACCGTGATCTTTGACTTCATTGCCTTCTACAAACTCACCCCCAGGTACACGGCGGCGTTCCTGTTCTCACTCATACTCCCGTACTGGTCTTTCAAGGTGCTCTTTGCCCTTCTGGACACCCCCGTATGCTACCTGGGTGTGAAATGGCTGAAAAACGGTCCGGAAAGCGCCCGCTGATTTGCCTGTAATCTGATTTTTTTGTAATATAAAACCCATGGACAACAATACTAAAGAGACATTGCCTCAGCAGATTTTCATCATACCCATGCGCGGATGCCCGGTTTTCCCCGGTGTTTACACCACAATTGAGGTCACGGACCCTCTGGACCTTGACGTGGTGAACTACTCAAGGGAATACAACGGCCTGGGCCTCCTGCTTCTCAAGACGGAGGACAAGCCGTCTTCCGAGCTCTCCGCGGACGATTTCTACAGCATAGGCACCTTTGTCAGAATCAAGAACCAGATCAATACCCTCTACGGCACCAAGAGCCTCTACATTGAGACCGTCAAGCGCTTCAGGGTCCTTGAAATGATCTGCCACAAGGGCGTAATCAGCGCCGAGGTGGAGTACATAGAGGAAGAGGCCCTCACGCCCATAGAGGAGAAGGCCTACCTGAACGCCCTCCGCAATGAGATTGCACGGCGCGAGGACAGGTCCGCCATCCTCGACAACCTGAAATTCAACGCTTCCAACATACAGGAAGCCGTCCGGCTTGCCGATTACCTTGCCGGTGTGATTGTCCCCCGTGAGGACCAGCAGTCCTTCCTTGAAACCCTTGATGTGAAGCAGAGGATCATGAAGGTCCTCCTGGTCCTGAAGCAGGAATTCACCATCCAGAAGATGCACGAGGAAATCCAGCTCGAGGTCAGCCGCAAGATGGAAAAGCACCAGCGCGAGTATTTTTTGCGCGAGGAGCTCAAGACGGTCCGTGAGGAGCTGAAAAAGCTTGCCAAGGGCGGGGAAGACGATGAAGAGCTGAAGGAGCTGTCCGAAGAGGATATTGTTGAAGGCCTGAAGGGCAAGACAAAGGCCAAGCCCAAGCTCATAGACAGGCTCAACGCCCTGAACCTTGAGGGTGAGGCAGCCGAGACGGTCTGGGCGGAGTACCAGAGGATGGAGGAAATTGAGCCTGCCTCCGCGGAGTACTCCATAATCAGAACCTATCTTGAGACCATTGCCGACCTTCCGTGGAACACATTCAGTCAGGATGACTTTTCAATAGATGAAGCCTCTGCAATTTTAGAGGCCGACCACTATGGCATCAGGGATGTTAAAACCAGAATCCTGGAGTTCCTTGCAGTCAGGCAGCTGAGAAACGACACAAAGGGAGCAATTGTCTGCCTTGTAGGCCCTCCCGGAACAGGAAAGACCTCAGTTGGAATCTCAATTGCAAAGGCCCTTCACAAGCAGTACTACCGCTTCAGCGTGGGCGGCATGCGTGATGAGGCTGAGATCAAGGGCCACAGAAGAACATACATTGGGGCCATGCCCGGCCAGATCATCAAGGGTCTGAAGGTCACCAAGACCAAGAACCCGGTCTTTGTCATTGATGAGATAGACAAGATGGGCTCCTCTATCCAGGGCGACCCGGCCTCTGCACTTCTTGAGGTCCTGGACCCGGAGCAGAACTCCTCGTTCAGGGACCACTATCTGGACATTCCCTTTGATGTTTCAAACGTCCTTTTCATAGTCACGGCAAACACAACGGACACCATCCCCCAGCCCCTGCTGGACAGGATGGAGGTCATTGAGCTTACCGGTTACACATCCGAGGAAAAGCTCCACATAGGAACAAAATACCTTGTGCCCAAGAGCCGCTCCAGGAGCGGGCTTACGGCAAAGGATGTGAAGTACACACCGAAGATACTTAAAATGATCGCCGAGCAGTATGCGCGCGAGGCAGGGGTGCGTAACTTTGAGAAGTCCCTGGACCGTATCCACAGGAAGGTTGCCATGGAGATGATCCGCAAGAAGGAGGACTTGGAGCGCCCGGTCAGGATTACCGAAGAGAAGGTGCTTGAGTACCTTGGCACGCCGCTGTTCCGTGAGGATGAGATAATCAGGGCCACAAAGCCAGGAATGTCCGTGGGTCTTGCGTGGACAAGCATGGGCGGAGACGTTCTGGCCATTGAGGCTCAGCATATACCCGGCAAGGGGAACCTCAAGCTCACAGGACAGCTGGGGGATGTGATGAAGGAGAGTGCAAATATCGCGTACAGTTACGTGCGCTCGGTAAGCGAGCAGCACGGAATTGACGTTTCGTGGTACACAAGCCATGACATCCACCTCCACGTTCCGGAGGGCGCAACCCCCAAGGACGGTCCGTCGGCGGGTATCACAATGGCAACTGCCATGTACTCCCTTGTCACAGGCAAGGTCATGGCCCCGGACACCGCAATGACCGGAGAGCTGACCCTGCTTGGAAAGGTCATGCCCATAGGCGGCCTGAAGGAGAAGGTTCTTGCCGCAAAACGCAACAAGGTAAAAACCGTAATCATTCCCAAAAGCAACAAGCGTGATCTGGACAAGCTTGAGGAGAATGTGACAAAAGGCCTTACATTCCACCTTGTAGGTGACATGGAGGAGGTTCTGAACCTTGTCTTCTGAAAACAACAGTATTACCGCCTGCGCAGGCGGGAAAATGGAACTTCTGGCTCCGGCCGGAACAATAGAGAAACTTGAGACTGCACTGACCTACGGTGCAGACTCGGTGTACATGGGCCTTGAGGATTTCTCACTCAGGGCCAATGCCGGAAACATAGGCTACGACCAGTATGACAGACTGAAGGAAATCAAGTCCCGCTTCCCGGGAAGCACCTTCTACTGCACTGCAAACATCTTCTTCCACAACAGGGACATACAGGCCCTGAAGGAAAAGATAGAGCTGATCAGGCCCTTTCCGTTCGACAGTTTCATAGTCTCTGACATAGGGGCCCTTCCCATACTGCAGAAGCACTTTCCCTCGGCAAGATTCTCACTCTCAACCCAGGCAAACTGCCTGAACGCGGAGTCTGCAAGACTGTACGGAAAGATGGGCTTTGACACCATAATCCTGGGACGTGAGACTTCACTTTCTGAAATCCGTCAGATCAAGGATGCCAATCCGGATCTGCGCATAGAGGCTTTTGTCCACGGAGCAATGTGCATGGCCTATTCGGGACGCTGCATGCTCTCATCCCACCTTACCGGCCGCAGTGCCAATCAGGGGGACTGCGCCCACACCTGCCGCTGGAACTACCGTCTGGCGCTTGAGGAGGAGCAGAGACCGGGTGTCTACTTCCCCATTGCCGAGGACAACGGATACACAACCATCCTCTCATCAAAGGACATGTGCATGATAGACCACCTTGCGGATCTGAAGAACGCCGGGGTGGACTCCCTGAAGATCGAGGGAAGGATGAAGAGCACCTACTACGTGGCAACAGTCACAAGGGCCTACCGCAAGGCCATAGACGCCCTCTATGACCCGTCGGTGGAGTTCAAGAGCTTCCGTGATGAACTTTTCAACGTCTCCCACCGTCCTTACTCAACCGGTTTCTTTTACTCGGACAAACCGGTGGACGCGGATGACGACATAAACATTGCCTCCGCTCCGGGCTACATGAGGGACTACCTCTTCCTGGGCACAGTTCTGGATGAAGTGAGACCCGGAATCTGGGCCGTTGACATAAAGAACCAGATCAGACCTGGCCGCAGTGTGGAGTTCATAGGACCCGATGTGCTTTCCGTAAAGGATGATAATCTGAAGGTTCTGGATCAGGATTTCAATGAGACCGAACACATTGACCATTGCCGCACCGGATACCTCAAAAGTTCAATTGCCCTGAAAAAAGGCTGGATAATCCGTCAGGAAGTGCTGAAAAGCTGAATTTTAATTCAAAATTTCGTGTTTTTTTAATGAATTAGCGCTTTTTAACAATTGAACAGAATTGTAATTGTGGTAATATCTTATATAGAAAAAACAAAACGGAGGTGTGTGTATGACAACTCATGAACAGTTGGTTGGATTGTTTGAGAATTATGTTATGGAGAATCAGAAATTTACCGAAAAGGGAGTCAAGGCTGCAGCTGCAAGAGCAAGAAAAGCACTTGCCGAGATCAGCAAGCTTACAAAGGTAAGAAGAGCTGAAATCCAGGAAACAAAGAATTCAATGAACTGATTTCTTCAATTGGTGATACTATGGGCTGTGAACGCGGGTTTACAGCCCTTTTTATTTGTGCTAACTTAACTTGTACTACAGGCACTGGCAATGAGGTGACATACATGTGACATGTGCCCTTCAAAGGGGGAAGTGTATGTCTGAAGCCGGACGTAAAATTCAATACAAACTATCTTCGCGTGATTACCTTATGGGTCTTTGTGCCCTCTACACGGCCGTAGCCGTTTCCATGAACATCTTCTGCATGAAGTCCCTCAGTTTTGGAACACCGTACATACTCTGTGACGCGGGCCTTCTCATAAGCTGGCTGGTGTTCCTGGTCTCCAATGTGATAGTGGAGGTGTGGGGCAAGAAAACCTCGGTGGTTCTCATATCGTTTGCCGCGGTCATCTCATTTGTAATCATGGTCATAGGCCGCCTGATAGTCTTCATTCCCACACTGCCTGAATACGCGGAGCAGGCCCATGCCTATGAGCTGATATTCTCAAACGGCCCCAGGACCATATTCGCCTCGGTGACCGCATTCTGGATCGGAAACTATATCAACGTCCACATAATAGCCAGAATCAAGGACGCCCTTGAGCGCAAGGCAAAGGACAACAGGTTCTACTTCTTCCTCAGGGCCGTGATCTCAACGCTGATAGGGCAGTGGGTGGACAACATCCTGTTCATGACCCTGGCCTTTGCCCCCGTGGGCCTCTCGCTCTACGAAATGGCCTGGAAGGACATACTGAGCTCGGCATTCTACGGCACCTTCATAGAACTGTTCGTAGAAGCCTTCTTCGTGCCCTTCATCACCATCCCGCTTGTCAGACACATAAATAAAATCAAAACCGCGGAGGAAGCAGCATGAAAGTACTTGTAACCGGATCGGCCGGCGGAATCGGAAGCGCCGCAGCCGCCCTCTTTCTTGAAAAAGGCCATACCGTCACGGGGCTGGACATAGCCCCCTCCGTCATTGACCACCCGCACTACAGCCACATTGTGGCCGATATCTCCAAGTCCTCATCCCTCCCGGATATCCCGGGTACGGAGATTCTGATCTGCTGCGCAGGTGTCCAGGACAGTGCGGATGACATATCCGTCAACCTCTGCGGAACAATGAATGTTGTTGAGAAATATGCATTTCAGAGTTCAATCAGAAGCGTTCTTATCATAGCCTCCGCCTCGGCCCACACGGGTTCGGAGTTCCCCGCCTACAGCGCCTCCAAGGGCGGACTTCTCTCCTACACAAGAAACGTTGCAATCCGTCTTGCACCCTACGGGGCCACCTGCAACAGCCTTTCCCCGGGCGGAGTGACAACCGCTCTCAACAGGCCTGTCATGGACAACCCCGTGCTCTGGAAACAGATAATGGACCTTACCCCGCTTAAGAAGTGGATGGATGCTGAGGAGCTTGCACAGTGGTGTTATTTCATGACAGTCATCAACAGGTCATGCTCGGGTGAGGACATTCTCATAGACAACGGTGAGACCCACCTGAACGCCAGATTCATCTGGCCTGAGGACTGATCTCCCCGTAGGCAAGAACTGCGTTTCTCACGCACATGTCGCAGGGGCAGAGCGGTTTTCCGTCGGGCCCGGGTGCCTTCAGGTCCTTGCATTTCACAGCCCCGCATTTTTCCTCAAAACTGCGCATAAGAACCCTTGTAAGCATGAGCGTTCCTATGCCCTGTGACTCAAGACCTGCCGCAATGCCCGCACCTATGAGTGCACCGCATGTTGCCTCCATTGTGCCCATACCCGCGCAGAAACCTGCAGAAGCATTCTTCAGAACTTCCTCGGACAGCCCTGTCCTGTCGGCCAGTGCCGCGGTAACCGCCTGTGCACAGTTGTGTGTTCCCTGCATCTTCAGCTGTACAGCCTTTTCCGCTCTTTCCTCTATGGTCATTTATCTTTCCTCTCTTTCAAGTCTTTCTTTGAGAAGCAGGTACCTCTCATATTTTTCCTTCTTGGAAAAGTGCTTTTCACGGTCCTGCTCCGCTGCTTTTTCATAATGACACTGTTGTCCGGAATTCTCAATCTGCATGCTGGTAAGATCATAAATCCGGCCGTCTATCTCGTTGAAACAATGAACATCGCCGTGGGGCAGGGCAGTGCCGAGCACCCTTCCTCCCAGTTCATCCTGAACTGCAAATGCAGTGACCGAGCACTGTCCCAGCGTCCTGTTGCGCCCTGTCCATTGCTCCTGCATGCGCGGTGCGCAGGTCTGTCTGCACCATGAGCCGAAGAGCCTTGAATAAAGGCGGAAGAGCTTCAGATCCGTATTATCGTCTGTGTTCCCGAATCCGTGAAAGTATGCTGTCTCATTCAGAAGGGCCCTGCAGCCTCTTTCAATCTGTTTATAAACCCCGGCAAAGTCCCCTGTGTACCATGGGTCGTCAATCTCCTCATCTCCGAGCAGCATCTCAACCTTATCCTCCGGGTCACCTCCGGTCATGAGCCTTGCGTTTCTCAGATTCATTCTGTCCATGACCATAATAAGGTCAAAGTGCCTGTAATCAGTGCTGCTCATCCTTCTTGCCCTGTGGCTTATGTTCCGTATCCCGTGTGCACTGAGGACCCTCACCGCCGGCGGGTAGACACCGTTGCCTCTCTCCTCCGAGCTTGTAGCCGCGCTGTCAATCTCAAAAAAATTTCCCAGCCCGGCCTCATCCACCAGCTTCTGCATGACATACTGCGCCATAGGGCTACGGCAAATATTTCCGTGGCACACAAAAAGTATCTTGATCAAGGTATTTCATTTCCTCCGTTTTTTTAGATAAATCCGGGTTAAGGGGACTAAAAATGAAAAAACTTAAAAAACAGTCCCCTTAAGTCCAATTTAACTCGTCCTACTCACACCATACAAGTCGGAGGTTGAAATTTCAATAAAAGGGCACAAGAAACCGCTTTCCCTCCGAAGAAGAAAAGCGGTGAACGTCCTGTTCTGTATAAGAACCATGAAACTTGGTATTGTTTTTTACGATCACGGAACTAATGCAGGGTCAACAGTCCAGCCTGAAGGAATACCATTTGTTCCTGTTTTTGCTTTCCAGGCATCATCAGTTCCAGCAGCCCTTTTGAATGTTCCTGTAGCAGCAACGCCAGCTACCCAGTCAGTTGTACAATCCGTTACTGTAAAACTACTAGTAGCAAGGCAGGTGATATAATTAAGGCTAGAGCAGCCCTTGAACATGCTATGATAGCAATAAGCAGCCAATGTTTCAGCCGGAAGTTCCGGTGCTGTTGTAAGGCTAGTACAGCCGTTGAACATAAACATATAGCACCCATTAGCCAATATTGTAGCAGGAAGTGCCGGTGCTGTTGTAAGGTTTTCACAGCCGCTGAACATATATAGATAGCATCCTACCGCCAATGTTGGAGCAAGAAGTTCCGGTGCTGTTGTAAGGTTTGTACAGCCGCTGAACATGTATTCATAGCAATAATCTGCCAATGTTGTAGCAGGAAGCGCAGGTGCTGTTGTAAGGCTTGAACATCCTTTGAACATAAAACCATAGCAACGATCAGCCAATGTTGTAGCAGGAAGCGTAGGCGCTGTTGTAAGGCTCGTACAGCCGTCGAACATATACATATAGCACTGATCAGCCAATGTTGTAGCAGGAAGAAGCAGATCCTCTGCCGAGACTAAAAAAACATTATTACAGAACAGTTTGTAGAAGCCAATTGTTGATTCCATTGAATCCAGGTTGGCAAAATCATCTTTGGAAACCAGACTCATGACATTGCCTCTTGCATTAAAACTTGTAATATCTTCACATTTGATTTCCAAATGACCGCTTTCAGCCTTGGACAAGGCAACAACACCCATAGTTCCATAGAGACTGACAGACTCTCCATTGGAAACACTAATTGTTGCGGTAGGTCCGCTGAATTCCAATGCAGTCGTTGTAGCCCCACCGTCTTTTGAGTACCACATTGTAATACCGGTTGATGACCAATACCCTTCCTTTTGAATTTTGAGATTACCGTTTCCGGTGAAATCAAGTGTGAGGGGAACAGACTTCGGATCTGTAGGATCTACAGGTTCCACATCCGGTGTGGTGTTGAACACATCAGCATCCAAAGATTCATCACAGGAAACAAATACCAGCAGTGCTGCAAGAAGTGTAAGTAAAACGAATAATGTCTTTTTCATGTTTGTCCTCCTCAAAGCTTGATTGCCGTACCAAGCATTACATCAATTGAGAGATCCTTGAAATTCTTCTGGAATGCAAGGCCAAAATCAGCACCGCATGTTACGGATACATTCTTTGATACTGCAAAGCCTGCACCTGTGTAGAGGTTCATGCCGAATGCAGCAATGCTCCTGCTTCCTACAGACCTTCTCTGTACTCCCAAACCGAACTCTGCAGTAAGAGTCCACAGATCCCCGAGCTGCTGTGTCCAACCTGCATTGGCAAGGAAAGACAGAACATTGTACCTGTCACTGAGCTCGCTGTACTTGTAATTTGAATACTTTACATCACCGCCAACGGTCAGGCCCTTTACAATGTTGTACCTGTAACCGGCTTCAAAGCCGAATCCGTATGTTGATGAATAGTTTTTGTCTCCCTTTATGTACTGGAAAGAATAGGGAGAAGCCTTGACGTCAA
>CAMZFA010000030.1 GCA_947305945.1 uncultured Spirochaetales bacterium
CGGAAAGCAAATGCATCAGGGTATGCATCAGCTTATGCACATGAGCGCAGTGGTAGCAAAACCCATTAAATAGAGGATAAAATTAAGGGACTGTGCAGTAAAACACTGCGGCAGTCCCTGAATAATCTTATTATCAGATTTTAAATCAGATATCCGTTACGGAGAACTCGTCGGTGACAACGGTCTCTGCATCTGCGGCGGATTGGCCTACGTCTGCGACGGAGACAAACTCGTACATGTAGATATCGGGACCCTGTCCTGCGAGCAGGGCGGGTACGTTGATTACAATGCCGTCAAGTCCGTAGGGGACGTTGAGCTTGTAGGAAGCCTGTTTCTTCTCGCCGTTCTTGACTTCCATGTATTCAATGTTCAGCGTACAACTCTGTCCCATGAACTTGAAGGCGCTTCTCTCGCGGGCGCTGAGTTTCTGCAATTCATCGGAGGATTCGCTTACCCAGACGTCGGTCCTGTAGAGGGCCTGGAAGGTGCCGGCGGGTGTTTCAAAGGTCTTGTTGTCAACGTACAGAGTGTGGCCGCGTCCCACAATGAACATGAGAACGGCAATTATGAGAACAAGGGCTATTGAGCCGAGTCTGAACCAGAATGCTTTTGATACTTTCATTTTTCAGCCTCCCCGGATGCTTTCTGTGCTTCCGCAAGGGCACGTCCTGCCAGACTTGAAGCCCTTCTTTTCTTTGTCTCGTACATGACAAGAGCAAATGTGATGACGGCGTATGAAACGAAGACCCTGAAGTATTCACCTATCATTGAGTCTCCCATGAGTGTTGTACCTGCGCTGGGGGCTACAATGAACATGAGGTGGAACAGAGTTACACCGAGGAACACGTTTCCGATTGTTGCCCTGTCAACGGATGCACCGCCTACCAGAAGGGCTGCAATACAGAACATACCTATCTGTGAGTGTGCGGTGTAGGTTGAGAGGTTACCCATGTTCTGCAGGTAGATAATCATACCGAATCCTGCAAGAACGGTGGAAATGACAATTGAGATGATTCTTGTCTTCTCAACATTGATACCGGCTGCGCGGGCAACTTCCATGTCCTGACCTACGGCTCTCATGTCCTGACCGAGCTTTGTCTTTCTGAACCAGACAATGAACAGACAGAGCAGGGCAATCACCACGAAGGTCATTACGGGAATCTTGATTCCGCTTATACGGATGGCAATGAGGTTGTCCAGAGACTGTCTCATTGAGAGCAGGCTGACGGTGTTTCTGATACCGTATCCTCTGGGGAGGATGATGCTGGAGTGGATGATGGGAATGATTGCGCCCATGGCGTACAGGACAATCAGCTGGTAAATACCGTTTACAAAGTAGTTCATTATGTAACCGGTAATCATCTCACGGCCCTTTGCCATGTTCATTATCTTTCCGCACATGATACCCAGACCCACGGAGATGGGAACTGAGATTATCATTGCAAGAATCATTCCGGGAATTCCCCAGATCTGCCAGTCGGAGACAAGAATCAGACCTATCTCACCGGCCATTGCACCCAGTGTCATACCGAAGTTCAGACCCATACCGGCCATGATGGGGATGAGCAGGCTGAGAATCAGGAAGCTGTTTCTTGAGATTCTTGTGACAATCTCGGAAAGCAGATAGTTGATTGAGAAGCCTGAAAGCGGGATACAGACAGCGCAGATGAGGATGAACATGAGCGGAACTGTGTTGTTCTTGGCAAACTCAAGTGCCTTTGAGGCAAAGGTGACAGGTTCTTTTGTGGGCACGTAGCCTGTTTTTCTGTTTTTCATCTTGTCACCTCCGATTTCCTTGTAAGGGCATAGATGATCATTCCGTTGGAGGCTATGACTCTTATGACCTCACTCATGTCCATGTGGATCATGGAGTTCATGACCGTGGGGGTCATGGTGACTATTCCCTGGAAGAGGAATGTTCCGATAATCACGTTTGTGATGGATGCCTTGTTGACCGTGGCACCGCCGATCAGAATGGCGGAAACTGCGGGAAGGGCCATGTTGAACGGGGCCATGTAGAGCTGGATGAAGCCGAATCCCTGTTCATAGACCAGAATGCCCACGGCACCCAGCCAGGTGGACATCACAACACTCAGCATTCTTGTCCTGTCAATATTGATACCTGCAGAACGCGCAAACTCCGCATTGGAGCCTACGGCTGTCATTGCAGTACCTGTCTTTGTATGCAGGAAGGCCCACATGAAGAAGGCCATGACTGCAAAGAAGATCAGAGATCCGGTGGGAACCGACAGGTGGCCTATGTTGATCTGGAGGAAGTTTGCAAGAGCGCCTATGTAGTAGCCCTCGAGCGAGATTGTTGTCCTCAGACCTTTTCCTGCGTAACCCCATATCATATTGGGACTTGAGTAGGGAAGAAGCAGCCACATGATACACATGAAGGAGACGATTGAGAATCCTACGTACGTGGCAATCATCATCTCGCCGCCCTTGATCTTGTTCAGCAGGAAGCCGTACACAATTCCGAACACAACAGCAAACGGCGTTGCAAGCAGAATGGCCATCCAGAAGCTTGCCGCTCCCGTGATACCCAGTTCAATTGCAATGGTGCCGCCCAGCAGGCCGGCGATGATTCCGAGCGGAAGGCCGAAGTTCAGTCCGCAGCCCGAATGGATCATGGGAACCATGGAGAGAACCAGAATGGCGTTCCAGCTGAAACGGTTGAGTGTGTTGCTAAGCTGCGTGAAGAAGTTTGCTCCAACAAACGGAGCCATGATGAAGAGCAGAAGCAGAAAGCCTGCAATGATAAGTCTGGGAAGACCGAAAGACCTGGCAAAGCTTCTGATTGAATCCATAAGCGGGTTACCGCTTGATTTAACAAGTTCAGTCATTGTTCCCTCCTTACCTTACGTTGCTCACCATGAGGTGACCGAAGTCTTCCGATGAAGCAGATGCAGGAAGAATTCCTGAAATCTTTCCGCCGGAGACAATTGCAATTCTGTCGCATGTGAAGCGCAGTTCCTCAAGCTCGGAAGAGATCATGACTACCGTGACATGGTTCTCACGGTTGAATTTCTTCAGAGCATCCAGAACCAGTGACTTTGCACCTACGTCAATACCGCGGGTGGGCTCACTTACGAAGAGGAACCTGGGTTCCAGGGCAAAGGCCTTTGCAAGACAGACCTTCTGCTGGTTTCCGCCGGAAAGCTCGCGTGCCTTCTGGCGTGAGCTCATGCACCTGATCTGAAGGGAATCAATATATTTCTTTGTAACTTCCTCAATTGCCTTGTCGTCACGCCATTTGATCATGCCGCCCAGGTAGTTCTTGAGGAACTTGTTCTGAATCTGCATTGCGGGGAAGGAAATGTTCCACTCAAGGGACTCATCCAGAAGGAGTCCTACGCCGCGTCTGTCTTCGGAAACAAAGGCAAGTCTGCTGTCCAGACACTTGCGCGGGTTGTTGAGATCAATCTTCTGTCCGTCAAACTCAACCGTACCGCCTGCCTCATAGAGACCCATAACGCCGTTGGGAATACCCAGCTTGCCCTGACCGGCAAGACCGCCTATTCCAAGAATCTCTCCGTCATAGACGTCAAGTGAAACATCACGCACGGTTTCACCGGGCATGTCGACCCACAGTCTCTTTATGGACATGATGACATTGCCGGAGGAGGCGGCGGATTCAGCCTTGACGGCCTTCACACCGGACTCAACGCTGCGTCCGACCATCCACTTGGTTATTTCGCTGACGTTGGTATCGGCTGCGGGAGTTTCCTTGACTATGATACCGTCCCTCATGACAAGGACCTTGTCGCAGACGGCAAGTATTTCCTGAAGCCTGTGGGTAATGAAAATTACGGCAATTCCCCTGCTTGCCATGCCTCTGATGGAGGCAAGGAGGGCTTCGGCTTCCTTTTCCGTAAGAACTGCAGTGGGCTCATCAAGGATCAGGATCTTCATGTTGTCCTTGCTCAGCTCTCTTGCTATCTCGGTGAACTGCTTGTGGCCTACCGGCATGCGGTTCACAACCATATCCTTGTCAATGTGTACGCCCAGCTTGTCGATTGAAGAATCTGCAATGCTGTTCATCTTTTTGCGGTCAAGGGTATCAAGCCTTTCTCCGAAAACCTGTGAAATGACGTTGGCCTTCTGGGGCTCGCGGTTCAGAACAATGTTTTCAGTGGCTGTGAAACCGGGAATAAGGGAGAATTCCTGGTGAACCATTCCTATTCCGGCCCTGAGGGCATCGAACGGGGAATCGAAGACAACCTTCTGACCGTTGATCAGAACATCTCCGCCGTATCCTCCCGTATCCTTGATGACGCCCATTCCGAACAGAATCTTCATAAGCGTACTCTTACCGGCGCCGTTCTCTCCTACAAGGCCCAGAACCTCACCGGCGTTCAACTTGAAATTGATGTCCTGAAGAACCTGGTTTGCCATGAAGCTCTTGCTGACATTCTTCATTTCAAGAAGGGGAACTTTCTTGTTGTCCATTATTATTTTCCTCTTTTTGTGCTGTTGAGGGCAGAAGAAAACCTCTGCCCTCAACAGCACAGGAAGACCGCAGTCTTCCCGTGGAGTTTTTCATTTTACACTTACTTTGTTGTGTATGCCCATTCGGGAACAGCAACTTCAGTTGCGTGCATGTACTTGTCACCGGCCTTGCCCATGATGTATGTATCCTGGTAAACAAGGAAGATGTTTGCGGCCTTGACGCCGTCTGAATCAACATAGCTGGCTCCGTTCCAGTTTGCACCGGGTGAGAACTGAGCAAATGCCTTGGACAGATCGTCAATGTCCTTAAGCTGGCTCTTGCCTTCAATGACGTTCTTTGCATGCTGTGCAAGACCTGCGGAAACTGTGTAACCGTAGGAGTATGCCCATGTTCCGAACTTGCCTGCGCCGCCGGCCTTGACTACGCCGTCTTCAACCTTGGCAAGGATTGCCTGGAAGTTTCCGGCCTCTGCTGAAAGGTCAAGTCCGAGAGCTCCGGGATAACCCATGAGCGGGGAGGGCAGGTCAGCTTCGATGAAGTATCCGCCGTAAGCGAGGAGCTGCTTGAGAAGGGGCTCTGTGTGAGCATCGTTTGTACAGAAGTAAGCTGCGTTCTTTCCGTACTTCTCAACCCACTCGGGAACCTTTTCAAGAATGTAAGCCTGAGCACCTGCAACACCAACGTCTGTTGTGGGGTCCGGAGCGGTCTCAAGGACGAACTTCATACCGTACTGTTCACAGGTCTTTCTCATGATTGCAACACGGCGGCTCATTGTCTCATAAGCCATGTGTCTGGGGAATGAGATATGTACGAATGTGTCACATCCAAGATCGTGGGCTGTCTTGATGATGAGATATCCTCTTGAAACGAAGTCGTTGTTGGAAACGAGGTCGGCTGAACCGCCGATAACGGGAAGATCTTCGTGTGATTCACCTGCGAGGCAGATAATGTCGGGTCTTCTTTCCTTAATCTGGCGGAAAGCCTCTGCTGTTCCGGGAACTGCCTGGTTGACAACAATGGCCTTCATCTGAGGATCGTCTGTAAGGTTGACAATTGTCTGAATGGTTGTCTCGAGCTCTTCCGTGAAGTTATCCGGATAGATTGCGAGTTTGACCATTTCCTCTCCGTAGAGAGCCTGGAAAGCCTCTGCACCGCGGCGGTCATCTTCGGACTGTGAAACAGAACCGGTTACGATACCGATGTGGAAACTTTCAGCTGTAGCTGCCTTTGTTGTTTCCTTGGCACCGCCTGCAAATACAGAGAGTGCAATGAAAGCAACAAGGAGAACTGTCAATGTTTTCTTCATTTGTTTTCCTCCGTTAGCGTATATACGCATAGAATAAAAAAGAGTTTAGCACTTTCCACATATTTATAGAATATGCAGACACGAAAAATTATTTGCGTATGCATATTCCGTCACGCTATACTAGATTCGGATAATAATATCCGCCGGAGGGTTTTCTATGAGCCAAGATGAAGATTATATCAAGGACAAGGGCCATAATGTTGTCCATAATATCACGTCTGTAATAGAGCTTGTGCTCATAGCCGTTCTGGTGGCGGGAATAGTAATCCAGTTGCTCAAGGTGCCTCAGATGCTGGGTTTCTGCAACGGAAACTTCGATCTTCACCATCTTATAAGCTATGTGGCCACCATGGTCATTACGGTTGAGTTCATCCACGTGATAATAAGCCGTGATTTCGGAAGTATTATCGAGATTCTCCTGTTCGCAATAGTCAGGGAAATGGTCATCTATGAAAGGACCATGCCGGAGCTTCTCATCGGTGTTGTGTGCATTGCAGGTCTTTTTGCAATAAGAAAATACCTTACAATCAAACAGGGCTGATGCATCTTTATGGATACCGGTAGACAGAAGGGCGATTTTTCACAGGGCTCCATATACTCCAACATGTTCCGTCTTGCCCTGCCCATAATAATGGCGGAGCTTGTCCAGGTTACCTACAACATAGTTGACCGCATGTACATAGGTCATATTCCGGGAAGCGGAACAGAAGCCCTGACCGGAATAGGAATTGTACTGCCGTTCATAACCATAATCACCGCATTCTCCAATCTGTGCAGTTACGGCGGAGCAACCCTTGCCGCCATTGCAAGGGGAGAGAAGGACGATGAGAAGGCACGCTTCATAATGGAAAATGCCTTCACGCTTCTTCTCATCTCCGGTGCGGCTCTGATGATTTTCTTCTATCTTTTCACCGGAAAACTTGTCATGGTTATGGGTGCTGATGAGGCCACTGCCGTCTATGCAACGCAGTACTTCGACATTTACCTCATAGGAACAATCTTCGTTCTCATATCTCTGGGAATGAACAGTTACATAAACATGCAGGGTTTCAGCGTCATAGGAATGTGGACCGTTCTGATTGGCGCAATTCTCAACATACTTCTCGACCCGCTGTTCATCTTTGTCTTTGACATGGGAATCCGCGGAGCGGCAATTGCCACGGTCATTTCCCAGTTCTTCAGCGCAGCCTGGGTTCTGGGCTTTCTGACAAGCAAAAGGGTTCCGGTAAGGCTGAAAAGACTCAGACTCAACGGAGAGACAACACTGGAAATAATGAAACTGGGTGTCAGCGGCTTCATGTTCAAGGCAACAAACAGCCTGACCCAGGGGGTTGTGAACGCAACCCTGCGCCTCTACGGAGGAGCTCTCGGAACCCTGTATATTGCCTCCATGTCCGTCATCAACTCCATAAGGGAAGTTCTGTACCAGCCGGTCCAGGGCTTCATTGAGGGAGCAAAACCGGTTCTGAGCTACAACTTCGGAGCAAAGGAAGTGAAGAGGGTGGACAAGTCCATTGGAGCCATGCTCAAGGTAACGCTCATATATAACTTTGCCGTATGGATCCTGCTCATGGCCATCCCGGAGGTGCTTATAAGGATATTCACCGGAGATGCGGATCTTGTAAGAATATGTGTGCCCTGTCTCAGGGTTTACTTCTGCGTATTCTTCATGATGCCCTTCCAGTCTGCCAGCCAGAATACTTTCACCGCCACCAAGCATCCCGGTTATGCGGTCATATTCTCGCTCTTCAGGAAGGTCATCCTTATTCTTCCGCTTACCGTAATCCTTCCCATGACAAGTCTCGGGGTTATGGGCGTCTTCTGGGCGGAGGCCGTGTCTGAGATTGTTGGTGCCAGCGCCTGCTTCATCACAATGTACTTCACCGTTTGGAAGCCCTGCAGAAGGCTGGCAAGGGAGGCCTGAGTGTCCGATCAGGTAACACTTGAAATGATGCTCTCATGCCGTGAGAACAGGGTTGCTGTCCAGCAGTCCCTCATTTCCTCCTACCGTCTTCCCGTCATTTCCTTCTGCATGAACACCGCAGGTCCGGTCAAGACAAGCCCTCTGATCAGAAGGGCATTCCGCAGCGGAATAAGGCGTCTGGAAGGTTCTCTTCTGGCGCAGGGTATAAAGATTCTCTCAAAGCAGGTTCTCTTCAACATGACAGGGCCCGAGGCCTTTATTGTTGCAGACAGTGATTCCCTTACTTTAAAAAGAATTACATGTGACATTGAAGACCGTGATACACTGGGACGCCTGTTTGACCTGGATGTCATAGACACGGACGGCAGGAAGATTGGGAGAAATGAGACAGGAAGGCCGGAAAGGCTGTGTCTTCTCTGCTCAAACAGCGCAAAAATCTGTTCTTCAAGAAGGCTTCATACGGTTGAGGACCTCTTCAGAAGAACAGAAGAGATAATAATGCAGACAGTTCCATCCGAAGAGGCCGACCTTGTTGCTTCAACGGCTGTCAAATCCCTGCTTTACGAGGTATGCGTGACACCCAAGCCCGGTCTTGTGGACAGGGCAAACAGCGGTGCGCACAAAGATATGGACATATTCACTTTCATGGGAAGTGCGGCTGTTCTGAATCCTTATTTCAGAAAAGCATATCTGTGCGGACTTGAGGCAAAGGACCCCTGTGCATGTTTTGAAGAACTCAGGAAAGAGGGCCTTGAGGCGGAAAAAACCATGTTTCTTGAAACCGGCGGGGTGAACACCCACAAGGGTGCAGTCTTTACAATGGGAATTGTATGTGCCGCTGCGGGAATGTGCGCCTCTGAGGACAATATTTCTCAGGAAGGTATACTGAAAGCCTGTGCCGACGTTTCCCGGGGTATAGTTAAAAGAGATCTGGAGTGTCTTGACGGGAAAGACTGCAGGACAAAGGGCCAGATTCTGTTTGTCAAACATGGGATTACCGGAATCAGGGGAGAAATGGAGGGAGGCCTTCCGTCCGTAGAAACGGGACTCAAGGTCCTGGATGGTCTTCTTTCAGCAGGAATCCCGCTGGAAAAGGCCGCCTTGAATGCACTTCTTGCAATAATGACGCGTCTTGAGGATACAAGCCTTATAGCCAGAGGCGGGCTTGAGAAGGCCCGGGAAATAAGGGACTATGCGGATTATCTTCTAAGCGGAGAAGTTGTGGAAAAAGAGAAACTTGAGGAAATGGACCGCAAATTCATAGAGCAGAACCTGTCTCCCGGCGGGGCTGCGGACCTTCTGGCCGTCTGTTTCTTCCTGCATTTCATGAAGGAGTTCAACAATGGGTGAATACAGCGTTTCAAGCATTTCAAAATATGACAGGACAGCATTGTCCCAGGTGGATGCACTTCTTCAAAAAGAAGGTATAAAGCGTGACAGGAACCTGGATTACACCTGCGGAGTCTATGATGAGGATTACAATCTCATAGCAACCGGCTCTGCGTTCGGCAACACATTGCGGTGCTTTGCAGTCAGTTCTGACCATCAGGGCGAGGGGCTCATGAACATAGTGATGAGCCACCTTCTGGACTATGAGATGGGACGCGGCATAAGCCATGTGTTTGTCTATACAAAGGCAAAATCCGCCAAGTTCTTCATGGACATGGGCTTCTATGAGATAGCAAGGGTTGAAGGGCTCTTTGTGTTTCTTGAAAACAGGAAGAACGGCTTTGCATCATACATTGAGAACCTGAAACTTACGGCAAGGCCGGACGGGGTGAGCGGTGCGGTTGTCATGAACGCCAATCCGTTTACGAAGGGCCACAGGTATCTTCTTGAAAAAGCTGCATCCCGGTGCGATACACTGCATGTTTTCGTTGTAAGCGAGGATAAATCACTGGTCCCGTTCAAGGTCAGAAAACGCCTTGTGGAAGAAGGGTCAAAGGACCTTGGGAACATTGTGGTCCACGAAAGCGGACCTTACATGATAAGCAATGCAACCTTCCCCAGTTACTTCATCGCCGATGAGGCGGGGGTCATGGAAGGACATGCAAGACTGGATGTGAATGTGTTCAAGAAGATAGCAGCCGTAATGAACATTACAAAGCGTTTTGTAGGAGACGAGCCGTTCAGCGCAATCACATCACTTTACAACAAGGTGCTCTCCGAGGAACTTCCCAAAGCGGGAATAGAGTGCTGCATTATCCCCCGCCTGGAGCAGGCCGGGGTGCCAATCAGCGCTTCCAACGTACGCCTTGCCCTGCAGAATGACGACTGGACTGTCCTTGAGAGCATTCTGCCGCCGACAACGCTTGATTTCTTCAGGTCTGAGGAGGCTCTGCCGGTTGTCGGAGCAATTAAAGCAGAAAAAGATGTTATTCATCACTGAAGTATAATAGGATTATAGGAAGAGACGGAGGACAGTTATGGTAAAACTGTATGACGGCGGGGTTTATCTCGCACACGGAAAGGATCTTTTCACAGATCCCAAAGAACTGAAACAGAAGACAGGTCTGGAAGCCGATAAAGCAAAAGCTTCCGAAGGCACAATCGCCTATGGCATCATCAAGGCTCACAACAAGAGCGGGGACATGAAGAAACTCCAGCTCAGATATGACTCGATGACAAGCCATGACATAACATATGTGGGAATCATACAGACGGCCAGGGCTTCCGGAATGAAGAAATTCTCAATTCCGTATGTTCTCACAAACTGCCACAACTCACTTTGTGCAGTAGGCGGAACAATCAATGAGGACGACCACAAGTTCGCACTCAGCGCGGCACACAAGTACGGCGGAATCTACGTTCCCACCAACCTTGCAAACATCCACTCCTACAACCGTGAGATGATGGCCGGCTGCGGCCGCATGATTCTGGGTTCGGACAGCCACACACGTTACGGCGCACTCGGAAACATGGCCATAGGAGAGGGCGGCGGAGAGCTTGCCAAGCAGGTGCTGGGCCGCACATATGACTTCTCATATCCGGAAGTTGTGGCCATTTACCTCACCGGCACACCCAAGCCGGGAATCGGCCCCCAGGACGTTGCACTTTCAATCATAGGTGCCGTCTACAAGAGCGGCTACGTGAAGAACAAGGTCATGGAATTTGTGGGCCCGGGAATTGCCGGCCTTCCCATTGAATACCGCAACGCAATAGACGTCATGACCACCGAGACCACATGCTGGTCCTCAATCTGGGTCACTGATGACAACACCAGAAAATACTTTGAAGTCCACGGCCGCCCGGAAGCCTACAGGAAGCTTGATCCGGCAGACCTGGCATACTATGACGGCTGCGTATTTGTGGACCTTTCCACAATCGAATCCACAATTGCCATGCCCATGCATCCGTCCAACACCTACACCATCCACGAACTGCAGGCAAATGCCCGCGATATTCTTTACAAGGTCCAGGAAGATGCCAACAAGCAGCTCAAGGGTGTGAAGATGGACCTTCTGTCCAAGTACCATGACGGCGGAATCTGGGTAGAGCAGGGCGAGGTAGCAGGATGCTCCGGCGGAACATTCGACAACATCTGTGCCGTAGCCGATATCCTGCGCGGAAAGAGCTGCGGAAACGGAGCCTTCTCACTGAACATCTATCCCGGCTCAATGCCCGCATTTGCAGAACTGGTCCGCAACGGCCGCGTAGCGGACCTTGTTGCAGCCGGTGCAATCATGCGTGAGTGTTTCTGCGGACCGTGTTTCGGAGCCGGAGACACACCTGCAAACGGAGAGTTCTCAATCCGCCACACAACCAGAAACTTCCCCAACCGTGAAGGTTCAAAGCCCGGTGACGGCCAGATGAGCAGTGTAGCCCTCATGGATGCACGTTCAATTGCCGCAACTGCATCAAACGGCGGAAAGCTTACAGCAGCAACCGACCTTGACGTTGAGTACACAAATCCCGAATACCACTTCGACAGGGGTATATATGAGAAGAGAGTCTACAACGGATGGGGCAGGGAAGAACCCGACTACGAGCTGAAGTTCGGTCCGAACATCAAGGACTGGCCCGAAATGCCCGAACTGACAGATGACCTTCTGGTCAAGGTCTGTTCATATATTACCGACCCCGTAACAACAACAGATGAGCTTATTCCTTCCGGAGAAACAAGTTCCTACCGTTCCAACCCCGAGCGTCTTTCCGAGTTCGCACTCTCCAGGCGTGATCCCCAGTACGTTAGCCGCTCAAAGGTTCTGCGCCAGGCTGAAAGGGACAGAAGGGCCGGAAAGGGTCTTTCGGATGAGATCAAGGCTGTCTATGAGGCCCTGAAGAAGGCCGGTCTGAAGGTTGATCCGGAAGGCACGGACATTGGTTCAACCATCTTTGCAAACATGCCCGGAGACGGTTCTGCCCGCGAGCAGGCTGCTTCCTGTCAGCGTGTAATGGGTGCCAGCGCCAACTTTGCAAAACAGTATGCAACAAAGCGCTACCGCTCCAACTGCATCAACTGGGGAATGACACCGTTCCTCGTGAAGAATCCGGAGGTCTTTGAACTTGGTGACTACATTTTTGTTCCCGGACTGAGAAAGGCCATTCTGGAGAAGAATGATGACATTGATGCCTATGCCGTCAAACCGGACGGAACGGTAACTCCGTTCAAGTGCTCCGTAGGTGCACTCACGGATCCCGAAAGACAGATTATTGCAGACGGCTGTCTGATTAATTATTATCGTAATAACTGAGTTAAATTCATATTAGGAGGAATTTTATGAGCAATACTTTGGTAGGTGTTCTTGGCATGTTGACCATCGTTGCCATAGTTGTCACGCTCTTCAAGAGCAAGACACAGCCGGCAATTGCCTTTATCGTATTCCCGGCAATCCTGGGTCTGATACTGGTAATTGCAGGACGCTACAGCTTCGGTGATCTTGCAACCATGATCAAGTCGGGCTTCTCCAGCACCGGTCCCACGGCCGCACTGTTCGTCTTCTCCGTTCTCTACTTCGGAGTAATGACGGATGCCGGAATGTTTGACGTGATTATCGGCAAGCTGATGAAGCTTGTCGGAGACAATGTCATCGGCGTTACAGTTGTAACGGCAATCATTGCCCTTGTAGGTCATCTGGACGGCGGCGGAGCTTCAACATTCTGTATTGTCATCCCGGCAATGCTTCCCGTTTACAAGAGAATGCACATGAGACCCACAACTCTTCTCAGAATTGCGGTTCTCTCAATGGGTGTTCTGAACCTCATGCCCTGGGCAGGTCCCACAATGCGCGCAGCATCCGTTCTGGGAATTGAAGCCGGTTCACTCTGGCAGACAATCCTTCCCATCCAGATTTTCGGTATTGTCCTGGCCATTGCACATGCCGTTCTGGCAGGTTTCCAGGAAAAGGCCCGCGGTGCAGGAATGCACGGCAAGCTTGCAGATATTGAAGGAAACATTGAGGTTGTTGAGGAAGTTGCAGAGAAGAAGGAAAATGAACTTGCAAGACCCAAACTCTTCCTGTTCAACGTTGCCCTTACAATCGGCGTCATTGTCATGCTGATCTGGGATGTCTTCCCCAGCTACGTACCGTTCATGCTCGGTCTTTCAATTGCACTGTTCGTCAACTACGGACTGTCTGCAAAGATGCACAAGAAGATTATCAACCTCCATGCAGGTCCGGCACTTATGATGTGTTCAACACTCATGGGCGCTGCAGTTCTGATGGGTATTCTTACAACCAGCCTCGGTGCTGACGGCAAGGCCATCTCCGCCAAGGTCATGGATCTGCCGGCCGACGCAATTCCGTCAGTCGTAAGATGTCTTGCAGGTATTGTATCTGCCATTCTTCCCGCCGCTCTGGGACAGCACCTGCCGCTTATCATCGGTATCCTTTCCGTTCCCCTTGCTCTTGCATTCGACACGGACAGCTACTTCTACGGCATGCTCCCCGTCATGATGGGTATTGGTCAGGCATTCGGTGTCAACGCACTTCCCGTTGCAGTTGCAATGGTAGTCTGCAGAAACTGTGCAACATTCATCAGCCCCATGGTTCCGGCCACACTGCTCGGAACAGGACTTGCCGAAGTGGACATCAAGGACCACATCAAGGCCAGCTTCCTGTATGTTTGGGCTTTCTCAATCCTGTGTATGATTTTTGCAGCAATCTGCGGAATCATGCCTCTCTGATTGCATAATCGGATAGATTATTCGGGCGGCTGCGGCTTTAGAAGTTGTAGCCGCCTTTTGTTTCTCCCCTGTATTCCTTTCCGTAGGGGTAGATTATCTTCCTGCTCAGAACCTCATCAATAAAGGTTTTTGTCTGGGGCATGTTGGCAACCTCATCCTTGCAAAGCAGGTAGGTCTGTCTGACAAAGAGTTCCCCGTTTGCAAAGTAGCAGGGTTTTATCACACCGTCATAGTTCTCCAGTGCAATTTCCGGAATCAGGGCCCAGCCTATTCCGCGTTTTACCAGATCCATGGCTGAGGAAATGGAATCCATCACTATTTGCGAGGGGCAGTTCATCAGGTTGTTCTCATGTCTCCATTTGTTCATCAGGGCATACTGGACCGTGTCCGTTGTTCTATCTATATATGTAAGGTCTCCCAGCGGTATTCCCTCCAGGGATCTGTCGTATACCACGCACATGGCCTCGGTGCTCAAAAGCTGTTTCACACCGTCCCACCAGAAGTTTCCCCTGATTATGGCAATATCAACCGCGTTGTCCATGACAAGAGGGTAGAGCAGATGGCCTTTGTTGGTTTTGAAAGTGATCTTCACGTTGGGGTATTTTCTGTGATAGGACGCAGCAACATCAGGCAGGTGGTAGTACATGTAGTTGTCCGAAACACCTACGGTGAGGCTTCCGTACACGTCCTTTCCGTGGCTTTCCAGATAGTTCTTCATCTCCGAGAGCTCCTGGGTTATCTTAATTGCTTTCTCCAGAACAAGTTCACCTGCGGTTGTAAGACGGACCCCGTGGTGGGATCTTATGAATATCTGGGTATTCAGCTCATCTTCCATACTTTTGATTCGCTTTGAGATTGCAGACTGTGTCAGATACAGTTCATCCGCTGCAGAGGTCAGACTTCTTGTTTCCGCAATGACCTTTATAAGCTCCAGGTCTTTCTCATCCATGACAAATTCTCCCTGTCTATGTTATATATCAATCATAAAACATTCCGATATGGAATGGAAAGACTTGAATCGATTTCACTTTTATTATGAAAAAAATGCCTTTAGAATTAAAACAGTGCAGACTGCACAAGGAGTATTTTTATGAAGAAAGTTTTTACCATTCTTATGGTCGTGATGGTTGTCATGTGTCTTTTTGTCGCATGCGGCAAGAAAGAGGCTGAAACCACAACAGCCACAACAGCACCTGCAAAGGAAGTAGCCCAGGGTGCTGCAGACGACGGAACATGGAAGTTCGAACGCAAGATTGAAATTGTATGTCCGTGGGGTCTCGGCGGCGGAGCTGACTCAACAATCCGTCCCATGGCAACTCTTCTCCAGCAGCAGCTCGGCGTACCCGTAGAGGTCCGCAACGAGACAGGTGCCGGCGGAGTTACAGGTACAGAGTATACTTACAAGCAGCCTGCAGACGGCTACACATTCATGCTCGGCACACAGTCCCTGTTCATTCAGGACATGATGGGCAACA
>CAMZFA010000031.1 GCA_947305945.1 uncultured Spirochaetales bacterium
CTGCATCATGCACCTGCTCTGAAGCGTGTGAAGGCTGTGATCTTGACGTCACTGCCGTTTTCCTTGTTGAACTTTGCCAGAATCTGGGCAATTGTCAGGTCATCGTCATTGTAGAGCTGACCGATCTGGTTCATGAGACAGATGTCTGAGTAGTGCTTGTTGAGCTTTCCTCTGACAATACCTTCAAGAACCTTCTCGGGCTTGTTCATTGAGGCAACCTGAACGCGGAAGATTGAAAGCTGCTCTTCCTCGTATGCCTTGGGAACTGATGCTGTATCAAGGTACATGGGGTCTGCTGCACAGACATGCATGGCCATGTTGGCTGCAAGTGTCTTGAAGCCCTCTGTTGCAAATACTGCAGGATCGGCTGCTGTGAATGAAACCAGAACGCCGATGTTGCCGTCAGCGTGGCTGTAACCCTGGACATAGCCGTTTGCGGGAACGTCATAGACAACAATTGACTTGATTGTCATGTTCTCGTGGATTGTGGCAATGAGTTCCTTCACGCGGTCCTCGAGCTGTGTGTTGACTTCTGTCCAACCGTTCTCGATAATCATGTTGCACAGGTCATTTCCCAGTTCCTTGAACTGATCGTTGCGGGCAACAAAGTCAGTCTCACATGTGACGCTGATGATGACAGCCTTCTTGTCTGTGATCTTGAATGTGATTCTTCCTTCGGATGTTGCACGGTCTGCTCTCTTCTCAACTGCTGCAAGACCTACTTCCTTGAGGTACTTTGCTGCACCTGCAAAATCTCCGTTGGACTGTGCAAGAGCCTTCTTGCAGTCCATGATACCGGCGTGGGTTTCATCACGGAGCTTTTTTACCATTTCCATTGTGATTTCCATAACTCACTCCTCGTCTTTGTCAGATGCCTTGGCATCATCTTCAAGTGCTTCAGTTGCCTTTGCCTCAATTGCCTGTTCTTCGGCTGCGGGGAGGGACTCGATGATCTGGATTCCTACCTCGTTGTCGGCATCTACAACTGCGTTGGCAATAATCTCAACAAAGAGGCTGATTGCTCTGATTGCGTCATCATTGCCGGGGATGGGGTATGTGATGTCCGTGGGGTCACAGTTTGTGTCAACAACTGCAACTACGGGGATTCCGAGGCGCTTTGCTTCTGCAACTGCCAGAGCTTCCTTTCTTGTGTCGATTACAAAGAGGATTCCGGGAAGATCCTGCATATCCTTGATACCGCCCAGGTTCTTCTCGAGCTTTGTCCTCTCCTTTGTGAGGAGGGCAACTTCTTTCTTTGTCATTGACTCGAATGTTCCGTCAACGGACATTTTCTCAATCTTCTTGAGTGTTGCGATTGATTTCTTGATTGTTGCAAAGTTTGTAAGCATTCCGCCGAGCCAGCGGTTGTTCACATAGGGCATTCCGCAGCGCTTTGCTTCTGTTTCAATAGCCTGCTGTGCCTGCTTTTTTGTTCCTACGAAAAGAACTGTCTTTCCCTGCTTGACCTGTGCTCTGACTGCTTCATAAGCAGCTACGATGCATGCTGTTGTCTTGGAAAGGTCGATGATATGGATCCCGTTTCTCTCTGAGAAGATGTACGGTGCCATCTTGGGATTCCAACGCTTGGTCTGATGACCGAAATGAACGCCTGCCTCGAGCAGACTCTTCATTGTTACTACTGCCATTTCTGACTCCTGACTTCTGACCGCATAGACCCTTCGGGCTGCGGCCTCCGAACTGTATCTCTCCCGTAGGGAGGAAATTCTGCGCGGGAACAACGTTCCTTACTTGCGCAGTGTCTTGATTATGTCAGAAATCTTCTCAAGTGGCAAGCCTATGACGGTGGCAATACTGCCGTCCACGCGCTCTATGAAGGCATCGGCGCTGCCGCGGATGTGGTATGAGCCGGCCGCACCCTTCCAGGAGCCGCCTTTTATGTAGTTTTCAAGTTCCGCGTCTCCTATTTTCCTGAAGGTGACGTCTGTGCTGTCAAAGCCGTTGAAGACTTTTCCGTCAAGGTACAGGGCGTAGCCGCTGAAGACCGTGTGTGTCCTGCCGCTGAAGGCCAGAATCTGCCCGCGTGCCTCAACTTCGGAGGCGGCTTTTCCGATCAGGCGGCCGTCCAGGGCAATGAGGGTGTCACAGGCAAGGGCGGGGAGGGTGCTGTCAAAGTCCGCGCTGTCCATGCAGGCTTTCAGTTTGCGCGCTGCAAGTTCAGTCACAACGGATGCCGGGTCGGTCAGGGAGCACTGTTCGTTGCACCCGGTTGGGCGCACAAGAACGGTCAGGCCCTCTTCTTCCAGAAGGGCACGCCTTGCCGGTGAGGCACTTGCAAGTACTATCTTTTCAATTGCGTCCATATCACAGCCCATAATTGATTTACGGCGGTATTTTAGTTTACCATAGGCAAAGTTTCAACATGGCTATTTTACAGGTGCGCAACATAAACCTGTCTTTCGGAGACAGGACACTTCTCAACAATGTCAGTTTCACCCTGGGTGAACATGCACGTGCGGCCCTTGCCGGAGGCAACGGGGAGGGCAAGACCACGCTCATGAAGATTGTTGCAGGTCTTATGCAGAAGGACGGCGGAAGTATTGTGGGTACAAAGGGCATGAGCATTACATACCTGCCCCAGAGTGACATAGTTCTTCGTGACAACACCGTTTATGAGGAGATTGAGAAGGCCTTTGACGTGTGGAAGGAAAACCTTGAGCGCCAGCGTGAGATTGAAAGCATAATTGAGCGCGAGCACACTCCGGCTCTGCTTGAGGAACTGAACAGCCTGCAGGAGAAGCTTCTGGACGGACCCTACTACCGCAGAGAGGCTGTCATTTACTCAATTGCCTCCGGTCTGGGCCTCAGTGCCTCCGACATGAACAGGAAGTGCAATGAGTTCTCCGGCGGCTTCCAGATGAGAATTGCCCTGGCAAAGGTCCTGGCCCGGAGCCCGGATGTCATGATGCTGGATGAACCTACAAACTACCTTGACCTTGAGGCCAGAATCTGGCTGCGCGGTTTTCTCAAGACCTACGGCGGCTCTCTTCTGATTGTCTGTCATGACAGGGCCTTTCTTGATGACACGGTAAATGAGGTTTATGAGCTTTTCAACGGAAACCTCACCCATTACAGCGGAAACTACAGCGCCTACGAGAAGCAGAGAAAGCTTGAAATTGAGCAGCTTCAGGCTGCCTGGGAGCGTCAGCAGGCCGAGATTGACAGAACAGAGCAGTTCATAGAGCGTTTCCGCTACAAGGCAACAAAGGCAAGACAGGTCCAGAGCCGAATAAAGGCCCTTGAGAAGCTTGAGCCGGTTGTGGTTCCCTCACACCTGAAGACACTGAGCTTCCGCTTCCCGGAGCCCGGTCACAGCCCCAATGACATGGTTGTGATTGAGAATATGACCAAGAGCTACGGGGAAAACGTTGTATACAGGAATTTTTCCCTACATATAGGCAAGGGACAGCGCCTTGCCGTAACAGGCCACAACGGTGCGGGAAAGAGTACTCTCTTGAGAATAATTGCAGGTCAGGACAATAATTACAGTGGAACCGTGAAACTTGGGCCGGGCATCCATATAGGTTATTATTCCCAGGATACGGCGGACTCTTTGGACATGGACGGGACGGTTTTCTCCCAGGTTTCCGCCTACGGTACGGAGGCTCAGATCAGAAACGCCCTGGGTGCCTTCCTCTTCCACGGAGATGACATTGAAAAGCGCGCATCGGTTCTTTCCGGAGGAGAGAGGTCCCGCCTTGCACTTCTGAAAATCCTGCTCCAGCCTGCAAACCTCCTGATTCTGGATGAGCCTACCAACCACCTGGACATAAGCTCCAAGACCATGCTTCTCAACGCCCTGAAGCTCTACACGGGAACAATTGTATTTGTAAGCCATGATGCCCAGTTCATAAGGGAACTTGCGGACAGCATCCTGTACCTGAGCGAGGACGAGCCTCAGCTTTTCAGGGGGGACTATGATTACTTTGAGTACCGCCTTTCCCTGAAGAACTCACAGGAAAACGAAAGGGCCGCCGGAACAGTGAAACCTGAAACTGAAAGCACGGCTGTACCTCAGGCAAAGGAGTCCAGAACGGACTGGGAGCAGGCCAACAGGAAGAAAAACAGAATCAGAAAACTTGAGCGTGAGGGTCAGGCTCTTCTGGAGAAGATAGAGGCCCTTGAAAAGCGCCTTGAGGAGACATCCGGGCAGATCAACCTTCCGGAGAACTACTCTGACCCCGTAAAAATAACTGCATTACTTTCACACAAAAAGGCCCTTGAGGAGGAAAAATCCGAACTTGAGGGTGCATGGCTGGAAAACACGGCTCTTCTTGAAGAGGAGCAGGGCGAATAGTTTCTTTTTTCAGAGCTGTTCTTCGGAGAGGTCTGCGGGGGGAAGGTGCTGAAGCCCGTCTTTTCTCAGCTCGGTGAAACGCTTGATATAGGCTTCCTCATATACTTTCTGCATCCTTTCAATCTCTTTCCTTCTTATCTTGTTGGTCCTTGCCCTGACTGCAATTATGCAAAGCAGCCACAGTGAGGAGATTGTGCACAGAATCACGCTCTGGCTTTCGGCATAAAGGGCAATCTCATGCGGTGTGGCCTCTGCCAGCATGGTGAGGAAAACCGCCGTGTTGTGAAAACCCAGAGCCAGGGAAACGGCTGTGCACGCAACCCAGACATAGGCTCTTCTGGCAAAGCAGAACTTTATGCAGAGCAGAAGTGAAATGAGGAGCAGTGATAGTGAAACAATGCTGTATACGTACATGATTCTCCACAAAATCTCCTGCTTATGATACCATAATTGTACAGTTTGAGGAAACATAATATGGCATTTGAAAACGCAATTGACAAACATGTTCTCACAGGCAGACAGGTCCCCAGACAGTCGGCGGACGTCCGCTCTCCCTACTACAGGGACACAACGGCCATAATCCACAGCTCGCCGTTCAGAAGGCTCAAGCACAAGACCCAGGTCTTCTTTGCCCCGAGCAATGACCACATCTGCACAAGGATGGAGCATGTGCTTCACGTAGCGTCAATTGCAACGGCCATCTGCAGGGCCATGGGCCTTGATGACGAGCTGGCCTGGGCCATAGGAATGGGCCATGACCTTGGACACACCCCCTTCGGCCACATAGGGGAGAAGATAATCAGCTCCATGATGGAAAAGCGCGGCCTGGGGAAGTTTGAGCATGAGGTCAACTCACTTCGTATCGTCGATTTCCTCTCGCCTCTGAATCTCACCTACGCGGTCAGGGACGGCATTGTCAGCCACTGCGGAGAACACGTGAGCAGGACCGTTGTCCCAGATTTCACAATCAAGGATTTTGCATCCATAAAGACCAAGGGCGGCATCCTTCCCTCAACCTGGGAGGGCTGTGTGGTCCGTGTTTCCGACCAGATTGCCTATCTGGGACGTGATTTTGAAGATGCCTGCCGCCTGGGCATAGTGAAGAACTCCGATCTTCCGGAAATCTGTGCCAAGGTCCTGGGAACCAGAAACGGGGACATAATCAACACCCTGGTTGAGGACATTATCTCCAACTCCGAAAAGGAGGGGGTGATAGGGTACAGCGAGCCTGTCTTCGAGGCCGTGAAGGAGATGATGAGCTTCAACCTTAAAAAGATCTACCGCTCTGATGCCCTGAACGGCTATGAAAGCTATTTCTGCCGCCTGATAAACCTCATTTATTCCTACCTCTCCGGCCTTATGGAGAACTACGGAACGGATGAAGAGCCCTACGTGCGTGAGGGCAACATGCTTGCAGCAGGCTTTTACAACTATCTCTGCGAGAAAGAGGGTGCTTATCTTGAACATGACGGCAACCTTGACCGCCTGGTCTTTGACTACATTGCGGGTATGAGTGACAACTTCTGTCTTGATGCCGGAAATGAGATACTAAGACCGGAGCATCTTAACAGGGCCATAGAGGAAAGTCTTACAGGTAAATGGTTTGACGTCAAAAACTGAGGTTTTCAGCCTTCCGGATGGGCAAACTTCTCAATCTCATCAATGAACTGCTCAAGGCTGTTGAACTGCCTGTATACCGAGGCAAAGCGTACATATGCCACGGGATCCAGTGTGTAGAGCTTCTTCAGAATCTCCTCACCGATTGCAGTGGATGTGATTTCATGCTTGGGCCCGGCCTGGATCTGGATTGCCTCTTCAATGCTGCGCACAAGGTCATCAATCTTTTCCTGAGTGATGTTTCTCTTGTCTGTACAGATTCTCAGTGAGCGTTCAATTTTCTTAATGTCGAACGGCTGGATATCCCCGTTCTTCTTGATTATGGTTATGGGCTTGTCTTCTACGCGCTCATAACTGGTAAAGCGGAAACCGCATGAAAGGCACTCGCGCCTTCTGCGCATGGCCGTGCCGTTGGCCGTGGTTCTGGTTTCCAGGACCTTGTCTTCAATGGATCCGCATGCCGGACATCTCATCTATTCTCTCTCCCAATGCAAAGAATCATACAACAATGTATATTTAGTGTCCAGCGTTTTTTTAATTACTTATAACAACTCTACCCGCACCACTAGCGCCTGAGAGGAGGCAGGTTCTCAAGCATCCATGCCGTGCAACTTGCGCTTCCGGCGAACATATCCATGGGATGGGCCTTCTTGCCGGAAAGCATGTCTTTTGAGTAGGAGACGGGACTTGCATCCGTGTAGACAAACTCCAGACCCTGTTTGAGAATCACCGCATGTGCCGAGGCCGTGTCCCAGGCATAGCAGACCGGGTCAATGCAGCCGTCTATGCGCAGAAAGAGGCAGGGGCTTAAAAGGTGCAGGACGCTGCTTCCGAAGGCCCTGAGTTTTCCCTTGTACAGGGACATGTCTATGTGTTTGAGGGTATCAGAACCCACTGTAAGCTGTTTGGGTATCTCATTGTGCTGAGGACATTTGAGAAGCTCTCCGTTCAGATAAACCTCATTATCTCCGGGAAAGGTGGTCACTACAATGCCCTCGGATGAGCGGCCGAAGTGGGGAGCGCAGATTATGGCTCCGCATGGCTTCAGGTCCTTATCCAGAATGCCTACGGAAACGCACCAGCTGTCCATACCCTGGCAGTAGGCGTCCGTTCCGTCAATGGGGTCAATGACAAAGGTCCAGGGGCTGTCCCATGAAAGGCAGTGGGACGGAGCCTCCTCGGAGACAATGTTGCAGCCGGGGAAAAGATCCGAAACGGCACCGACCAGGCGTCTTGAGACCTCAAGATCGGTCTCGGTGAGGACCGAGCCGTCATCCTTGAAGGAGATGTGGATCTTCTTCTGGTTGTTGCACGCAAAAAGCGCGCAGTCCTGAGCAAGTGCGCACAGAGAATCAAATAACTGCCTGTCCATTGCCTGTTCCATATTGAAATTCCGACCTTTTCTCTGATAAATTTCTGTCGTGCAGATGTTGGAACTTTACCTCAAAGGAAGTGAGGCATACAAGGCGTTTGCCGGTAAAGAGGAAAGAAAACTGTATGCGGAGGGCCTGGACGGATTTCCGCTGTTTCAGTATGCCCACATGGTTGCACAGCAGCGCAGGTGCAGGCTCTGGATCATTTGTTCAACCGATGAGAACGCCTCATCCCTTTATGCCAACGCCGCACTTCCCGGCCGGAGGCTTGCAACACATCTGCTTCCCACATCCGGAAGGGTGATCTACAGCCCCTGGGAGGGCAGTTCAAAGGATTTTGCCCAGCTCAGGGCACTGGGAAACATTGCCCGGGATGACAACTGCGTAATCATCACATCACTTCGTGCCTTCTGCCTTCCGCTGGTGCCCAAGAGGGCAATCGAGAGCCAGACCCTGTCCGTCAGATGCGGTCAGAGCGTGGACACCATGAAGATTGCAGACACCCTTGCACAGGGCAGTTACTTCCGAAATGACAGCACCACAATGCCCGGTGAATTCACAATCCGCGGAGAGGTTGTGGATATATTTCCCTACGGGGCGCAGATGCCGGTGCGAATCTACCTTGACTGGGACAAGGTTGAGAAGATCTGTTTCTTCGAGCCTCTTACCCAGCGCATAGTCCGTCAGGCAGGCCATGTGGACATCCAGATCATGGTTCAGGACCGCATAGGCGTGGAGCCGCGTGCCATAAGCACATACCTGGAAGATTCTGACCTGTTCATCTTCCTGGGAGACAGGCGCCTCGAGGGCTCGTTTGCAAGTCTTCAGACTGAGGCCAAGGCCATGTACCGTCAGGCCTACAGGGAGGACAAAAACGCCGTCCATCCGGCCGACATGCTCTATGATTTCAATGCTCTGTATACATTTACCCAGCGCTCACTGACAATCTGTGACATCTCGGGCCAGCATAGGGATGCATTTAAGTTTGCAATTGAGGGGCCGCGCTCGTACTTCGGAAATTTCACCTTCCTCAAGGATGAGCTCAAGGGCCTTGAGTCCGACGGCTGGGACATAAACATCTATGTGACAACGCCGGTTCAGAAGACAAGACTGGAGCAGATGCTCAGTGCCTTCCCGACTGTCAGATTCCACGTGGCCAAACTTCCGGAGGGTTTCTCCATACCCGAAAAGCGCTTCATAGCCATGACGGAAACGGAGATCTTCGGCAGGCGCAGACAGGTGGTCAAGACGCTTCAGAGTTCAAAGAGCTCGGCCATAGACAGCTTTGTGGAGCTGAATCCCGGGGACTTTGTGGTCCATGTGAACTACGGCATAGGAATATTTCTCAAAATAGACCGCGTGCGCGAGCGCGATTATATAAAGATACAGTTTGCGGACAAGGAGAACCTCTACGTTCCCATTGAGCAGGCCAACCTGATCCAGCGCTACATAGGAAGTGCGGGGGAGGCCCCCAGACTGGACAAACTGGGCTCAAGCGGCTGGGAATCCAAGAAGGCAAAGGCCAGAAAGAGTGCCGAGAGCCTTGCAAAGAACCTTATTGAACTCTATGCCAGACGTCAGAACTCCAAGGGTTATCCCTTTGCCCGTGACAACGACTGGCAGCTGCGCTTTGAGGCCGAGTTCGAGTATGAGGAGACCGAGGACCAGCTTACCTGCATCCAGGACATAAAGGATGACATGGAGAGCACCACCGTCATGGACCGCCTGATCTGCGGTGACGTGGGATACGGAAAGACGGAGATTGCCTTCCGCGCCACCTTCAAGGCCGTCATGAGCGGCAAGCAGGTTGCCTTCCTTGCTCCCACCACAATCCTTGCACAGCAGCACTATGACAACTTCATGGAAAGGATCCGCAGCTTCCCGCTCAAGTGCGCTCTGATGAGCCGCATGGTAAGTGCAAAGGAGCAGAAGAAGACTCTTGAAAAACTCAAAGACGGCACGGTGGACGTTCTTTTCGGCACCCACAGGATCATCCAGAAGGACGTGCAGTTCAAGAACCTTGGGCTTCTTGTTGTAGACGAGGAGCAGCGTTTCGGGGTGAAGGACAAGGAGAGGATTAAGGAACTGAAGGCAAACATAGACTGTCTTTCCCTTTCAGCAACTCCCATTCCCAGAACACTTTACATGTCGCTTCTCAAGATCAGGGACATGAGTCTTCTCACAACCCCGCCTATTGCCAGAAAGCCCATAAAAACGGTGATTGAGCGTTTTGACCTTGACCTGATAGAGAAGGCCATAAGGTTTGAGATAGGGCGCAACGGCCAGGTCTTCTACCTGCACAACAGGATTGAAACCCTGGAAGACGTGGCAACCATGCTGAGAAAGCGCATCCCTGAGGCCCTGATAGAAACTGCCAACGGTCAGATGAAAAGCGATACCCTTGAGGACACCATGAGACGCTTTGTCTATGAAGGAATCCAGGTCCTTGTTTCAACCACGATAATTGAGAACGGAATAGACATTCCCAATGTCAATACAATAATCATTGACCGTGCGGACCTGTACGGGGTGTCCCAGCTCTACCAGCTCAAGGGCCGCGTGGGCAGAAGTGACCGAGAGGCCTATGCCTACCTCATGTACCCGTCGGACCATGTGCTGAGCGAGCTTGCGGTCAAGAGGCTTCAGATCATAAGCAACCACACCGAACTTGGAAGCGGGTTCAGAATTGCCATGAAGGACATGGAACTGCGCGGTGCGGGTAACCTCCTGGGCCGTGAGCAGAGCGGCTTCATGAGCTCCGTGGGCCTTGATATGTACATAAGGCTCCTGGATGAGGAGATAGCCAAACTGAAGAACGAGGAGCAGGAAGGCAAGGGCGAGGTGTACCTTGAACTTGACTACAGCGGCTTCATCCCGGACAACTACATTGACAACCCCTCCACAAAGCTTGAGATATACAAGAAGGTGGCCGGCACCGTTACCAACGAGCAGCTTGAGACCCTCCGCGCAGAACTTGCCGACCGCTTCGGTCCCATCCCGGAGGAGGTGGCAAACCTCCTTTTCATCTGCCAGCTCAGAATAGTGTGCCGCAAACTTGACATCTACCACATGAAGGAAAGGGGAGGAACTGTCCTTGTGGAGTTCTCCCGCATAGCCAGTATATCCATAGACAGGCTGGTGGATATGATAAGAACATCAAACGGTGCGGTCACCATAGACCCGCACAAACCCAATATAATGAAGATGAAGACAGATGCCATAAACCTCAGGGACAAGGCCCTGTTCATTCTTGAAAAACTTGAGAGGCTCATACCATGACAGAAGAGCAGCTTTTAAACAAATATCCCTCACTTGCCCGTGTTGAGAGGAGGGAGGCCGGTTCATTCCGCCAGGTCAAGAGTTTTGTCCTGCGCGGCCAGAAACTCAAAGACTACCAGATCAGGGCCGTTGAGGAGCATCTTGATGACTACGCCGTTTTCTACAGAAACGGCCTCATAAGCTCACAGGAGATATTCGGAAACTCCAATCCCATGGTCATAGAGATAGGCTTCGGAATGGGGGAGGCCACAGTTCAGATTGCAAAGGACAACCCCGGCATAAACTACCTTGCCATTGAGGTGTTCCTCTACGGTTTCACCAAGGTCCTTTCCCGCATAGACCAGGAGGGCCTGAAGAACCTGAAGATCATGCGCTTTGATGCCACTGAGGTCCTTGAGGACATGATTGCGGACAACTCGGTGCGCGGTTTTCACATCTTCTTCCCGGATCCCTGGCCCAAGAAGCGCCACCATAACAGACGCCTCATCCAGACTCCGTTTGCACAGCTTCTTGCCTCAAAGCTGGAGAAGGGCGGCTACATATACTGTGTCACCGACTGGCGTGAATATGCAGAGGAGATGCTGGAGGTCCTCTCCGGCTGCGGCCTTAAGAACCCCTACAACGGTTTTGCACCGGCAATCGAGTGGAGACCCTCCACAGGCTTTGAAAGAAAAGGCCTTGAGGCCCAGCGTGAAATCCTTGAAGTCTACACCGTGAAGGAATAATCTTTTACCAGGGGGTCCGGTATGCTTCTGAAAAATGCAAAACTTGTTCTGAAGGACAGAATAACAGAGGGTTCTCTTCTCATTGAAAACGGGAAAATCTCCGCCGTCATCCAGGACCCCGACCCCGAGTGCCCCTGCTGCCGCGGTGATGAGTACGATGCCTGCGGCAACTATGTCATGCCCGGCTTTGTTGATCTCCACACCCACGGAAGCGGCGGCTTTGACTTCATGGACGGCAGTGCTGAGGAGATTGAAAATGCCGCCCAAAGCCTTGCCCTCAACGGCACCACAACCTGTCTGCCCTCCGCCACCACAAGTCCCAACGAGGACCTTCTTCTGTTCCTGGACAACTTCAACACCGTCAGAAAGAGCTACAGTGAGAAGTTCACCCATGGCCTTTTTATGGCCAGAATGCCCGGTGTCCACCTTGAGGGCCCCTACCTCAGCCCCGAGAAACACGGAGCCCAGGACAAGTCCAACCTCAAAAACCCGGTTCCCTCGCACTATGAGATGATTCTCGACCGTGCGCAGGGAGCCATAAAACGCTGGTCCCTTGCCCCCGAGCTTGAAGGCTCAATGCGCTTCATAGACATCCTTGTCAGTCAGAACATCCTTGTCTCCGCGGCCCACACCAACGCCACCTATGATACAATCTCCCAGGCCTTTGACCACGGCCTCAGGCAGCTGACCCACTTTTACAGCGGCATGTCCTCCCTGATGCGCGTCAACGGCTACCGCGTCCTGGGCACCGTTGAGGCCGGCTACCTCATTGACGGCCTCTCCCTGGAGCTTATCTGTGACGGCATCCACCTCCCCAAGGACATGCTCCGCCTCATCTTCAAATGCAAGGACAACGGCCATCTGACCGCCTGTTCGGACAGCATGCGCGCCGCCGGAATGCCGGAAGGCACCTACTATCTGGGCCCCAAGCGCCTGAAAATAGAGGTGATTGTGGAGGACGGCATAGCCAAACTGCCGGACAGAAGCGCCTTTGCCGCCAGCGTTGCCACAGGCGCCCGCCTTGCCTCCACGCTGCACAACACCCTGGGCCTGGACATGTGCGCCGCCTCCCGCGTCCTCAGCCTCCAGCCCGCCGCCCTCATCGGCATGGACCACCTGATAGGCTCAATCGAGAAGGGCAAGTACGCAGACCTCGTAGTCTGCGACGATAACCTCAACATCTCCAAAGTCTTCATCAACGGCAAACCCTCTCCGCGCTGAGCTTGATGTCTCAGATTGTGTGATAAAATGAGCGCCTCTGAGTGAGCATCAGTGCGCGTCAGTGCGCTACAGTGCGCGACAGTGCGCCACAGCGCGCTTCAGTGTACAACGCTGCGCTTCAGCGAGCGACAGTGAGCGTCAGTGCACCTTGGTGCACCTCCTTGCGCATGGCCGACACTAGAGAACCCGGTTCAAGGGCAAAAAACAGTGAAAATTTCACTAGTATCAAGCATTCCACTTGAAAAGTGGTGACACAATTGACAAAGAACCTGTCTATAGTTTGCTATTCTTTGTTGAACTTGCTGAGTTTCGTGTTCCTGGTGTTCTTGGTGTTCTTATTCTTCCTCCAGCCCGCACTACTTAATCCACTTCATCCAGCCGACACACTTGAGTTACTTGATCCATCCGACACAGCCCACCCATCAGTTCATGTTGAAAACCTGAATGCAAAACATGTGCAGAGCCAACGCCTGCACTCTGCCTTCCCGCATTGGCTTAAATGGCCGGCGGGGGTCAGGATTCCGGCTGCCTCTGCACAGGTTGTTGCACAGGTTTCCAACAATCACTGTTATACTGAATATGACTTGGTGCTGCTGAACACAAATTGACTGTCGATTTTCATTGTGATATATTTGCATCATAAAAATATGAAATAAATAGAACGGAAAATATCACTATGAAAAGAACTGTTTCGTCTTCTTACACAAATCAAATAGCAGATATTGTGAAATCCCAAAAGATTTCCGAACCGATTTACATCAGAAACCTTGCGAAATACCTTTCTGAACATACCGGTCTGGATTTTAAAAAAGCCTCAGCTGCAACAGCAACAGCTCTTAGACGAATCATGCTCAAAGATATGTGTCCGGATCTTAGGATGTGGAGAAAGGGTGTTTATTATAGAACTGTCAAAACCCCATTCGGAGAAACCGGTATCGACGAAGCATGTGTTATCCGCGACAGATATCTTGCAGGTGACATTGGGTATGAGACAGGTTATGGCCTCATGTATCGTCTTGGGCTTTCTACGCAACTCCCTGCACATAGAACCTTCGTAACAAATCGGCTCAAAAGCGGTGTCAAAAAAGATATGAATATGAAATTCATACCTCCAAGGACTGAGATCAATACAACCACAAAGCCGTATCTGCAAGTTCTTGATGCTCTCTCTTTTATGGTCAAAACTCCGGTTGATGTCGAAGACCCGTATTTGGTTCTTTCCAAATATGTAAGGGAAAAGAATCTGGATTTCAGAATCCTTCTTGATATGGCAAACAGATTATATGATGCAGGTACTATGAGAAGACTTGCTGTTCTGGCAGGGAAGGATATTTAATGAGACTACATGAGAATATCCCTGTATTCAGACAGGTTATTGACAGAATCAGCAGCATATCCGGTCTTCGCAAAGATGTTATCGAGAAGGACTACTATGTGGTTCTTATGCTCAGGGAATTGGCTGGAAAACAAGACAAACTCCCGGCTTTCTTTAAGGGAGGAACAGCCTTATACAAAGCATTGAAAGCAACAAACAGATTCTCTGAAGATATTGACCTCTCTGTTGACGTAAGACACTGTTCAAGTCGTACGCAATGCGATAAATACCTGGACCTCGCAGCCAAGAAGTATTCCTCTCTCAAGAGAATCGAGGGGCAAGGTTTTTCTCACAGATCTGAGGTGGTCACATTCTTCGGATACAATCCGATTGTTGATGTTGATGTAAATGATGAACTTCAGAGATTCGGAAAACTAAAGATTGAAGCAACATCTTTTACAATAAGCGAACCGGTTGAGTTATTGGAAATTGCCCCCTTGGTATATGACTATTCAAATTCTGAAGAACAGAAGTTTCTTGAGAAAGAGTTTGATGTAATCCCGTTCAAAATACAAACAATAACAATGGAGCGGATTTTCATAGATAAACTGTTTGCGGCGGAGTCTTATGTAAGAAGAGCAGATCAGGACAACCGTGCTTTCGAGGCTGCAAAGCATATTTATGATCTGGCTGTTATATGGAATCATCCCAGAATTCAGACATTCCTTCAGAATGAAATTGAAATGAAACTACTTCTGGATATACGAGTTGAAGAGGAGAAAAACAGGAAAGATGGTATCCCTGGTATGATGCCCAAGGATTTTAACTTCTTCTTTACAGCCGCAAGAAATCCGGATGTTAGAAAAAAATATGCAATTATGCAGAATCAGTATGTTCTCTTGAAAAATGATAGGATTGATTTTGATGTTGCCATGGAAGTTTTATTGAAATTACAAACTGAACTTATGAATAACCGGGCCTGGCGATTATATGATGCAGGCGTTGCCTCTGAACAGGATCCCAACAATCACTGAGAAAAAAGCGATTGTGCACAAGTTGTGTCATAACCTGTGCATTTGCAAGACGGAAAGGC
>CAMZFA010000032.1 GCA_947305945.1 uncultured Spirochaetales bacterium
TTCCGGCTGCCTCTGCACAGGTTGTTGCACAGGTTTCCAACAATCACAGGGTAAATACATAGCGATTGTGCACAAGTTGTGTCATAACCTGTGCATTTGCAAGACGGAAAGGCGGGCCGGAGAGCAATAATACTCTCAGGGCCTGCGCCTTGAAGGCGGAAAGCAAATGCATCAGGGTATGCATCAGCTTATGCACATGAGCGCAGTGGTACAAAAACCGATCAAATTATTGTTTTTGTACCATAAAATGGTACAAATTTTCTTATTTACAGTCATTTGGTACCACTCTCTATGTTCAATCCCTGCCACAGGAAGGGTACATGGTGAGGATAAGTGAGGATAAGACAGGATAAGCGGGGATAAGCGGGGCAAAGACAGGATAAGACAGGATAAGCGAGGATAAGCGGGGCAAAGCGAGCCATAACGAGGGTAGGCAAGGCAAACAGGGGATATCTTCAGCTCGAATAAAGATGATTTGCACTTTGTTTGCAAGCAAAAGTGCAAGATTTGCACTTCTTGGATTTTGAAAAGTGCAGAATTTGCACCTTGGACGGATGGAAGGTGTCAGTAGACCAGGTGCAGGCCGGTGCGGATGCGGGCGGAGAAACAGTCAGTTCTGAAACGGGCATCGCCGTCAGTGTGGAGGTATCGCGGGACGGCGCATTTTATGGTGATGCTTTTGCATCGGAAGTGGCGGACCTGTTTGAATTTCAGGTGTTTTCCGCTGTAGACCAGTGCGATGGCGGCCATGAGTTTGGGAACCGGCATGCTGTCCGCGCAGCAGATGTCCAGGAGGCCGTCCGTCCAGTTTGCGTGGGGGCAGAAGGGCATGCCGCCGCCCTGGAACGGGGTGTTCATGGCAACGCTGAGGAACATGTTGGGCAGGGTGAGGTGACGGCCGTCATCCGTTTCAATGACGGCGGAGCAGGGGGTTTTGCCGAAGTTGCGTCCGAAGGAGAATATCCGCGCGGTGCCCTTGACCAGATAGATCAGTTTCCCAAGTCCTATTGAGTTGAATAAGCGTTTTGCCCTGCTGCGGTCAATTGCCTCGCAGATTTCCGCGTCGTAGCCCAGGCCGGAGCTTATGGCAAAACGGGCGGTTCTCTGCATGCCGCTGTCTGCGTCCGTGAAGTTTATCTCCCCGTAATCCATGGTCAGCTCAACGGGGTTTTCAAGCAGGTGTCTGAGAGCCTTTGCAGGTCTTTTGGATATGTGCAGGGCTTTGGCAAAGTCATTTCCCGAGCCCAGGGGAAGGCATGAGAGCCTTGTGTATTCAAAGTCATCAATTCCCTGGAGAACCGTGTTCAGCGAGCCGTCTCCGCCTACCGCCACAATGTGGTGGCCTTTGAGGTTGCGCACGCAGTTTATGCACTCTTCCCTGCTTGCGGGAAAGTGCTCCTCAAACTGCACATTGTGCCTTTGGAGGTTCTTTCTGTACTTTTTCCAGGTTCTCATCACTTTGCCGGATGAGGCCTTGCTGTTGATTACGAAATGGTACATATCCGAATTTGTTGCAGTGATTATACCGGTAATCTGTTGTGATATTCAAAAGGTATAATGTAAAATCTCAAATATGAGTACAGAAAAGAAACCGGACATAGGCTTCAGAGCGCATGACTTCGGAAAGTTTGCCTCTGCAGAGGAACTTGCACTTACGGCAAAGTCCTTCCTTGAAGACAGTTGCATCCAGTTTGCACCGGGAAAGGTCCTGGAGAACGCACCAAAAATTCTGGACAGGTCCTGGAGTGAGCAGACCTACAGGCCGTTTGCTGAAAACAACATACGCATTGCCGTTCTGGGTTGCTACATAAACCCCGTTCACCCGGACCCGGAAAAGCAGGAGGCCGAGCTCAGGCGTTTTGAGAATGCAATTGAGAATGCCCCGTACCTTGGTTATCCCATTGTGGGAACGGAGACCGGATCGCTGGATCCGACCAACCACAGGGATGAGCGCAACTGGTCGGATGCAGCCATGCTCATGTTCATGCGCAACATTGAGCGCCTTCTCAAAAAAGCTGAATCCTACGGGGTCAGAATGGCAATTGAGGCTGTGGCGGACAAGAACACAATTGACAATGCACAGCGCATGTACAATGTTCTGAACACCTTCAAGAGCCCCAATCTCTGCTGCATTTTCGACGCCGTGAACATCATGCCGGTCAAGGGACCGGGCAACTTTGAGAGCTTCTACGACGAGGCGCTCTCAATGCTCTCTCCCTGGATTGCGGTCATGCACGTGAAGGACTATATCTGGACAGACAACTGCAAGGAGTTCCCTTTCGAGCAGCCGCCGGTGAAGCGCGGTGAGATTCCGGTGGGTGAGGGCCTCATGCCCTGGGACCTGCTCTTCTCCCTGTACCGCAAGTACAAAGTGGACGGCGTGCCCATGCTGTTTGAGAACTTCAATCCCAGGACACTCAGGCAGAGTATTGAGTTTGTGAAGAAGAATTTCTGAAAGCCGGCGGGTGCCGGGCTTTGAGAAAGCGGGAGGTGAATATGAAATATTCGGTTTCCTATGACATTTCAGAGGTCAACAGATGTGTTCTGTGTGAGGACCCGCAGTGTACCCGGGCCTGCCCTCAGAATGCCGACGTAGGCAGGGTGCTCAGGTCTCTCTATTTTGATAACAACTACGGTGCCATGGTTCGTTTGGGCAAGACGGATTGCACATACTGCAACGCTCCGTGCGAGAAGGTGTGCGTACTGTCACCGTCCAAGCCTCCGGTGAACATAAGGGAAATCTTTCTGGATCTCAAGAAGGACGAGAAGGATATGGTTCCCATGAAGATAAAGAATCCGGACATATCCACAGACATATGCGGAGTGAAGCTGGAGAATCCGTTCCTGCTTTCATCTTCAGTTGTGGCGAGCAACTATGACATGTGCAAGAGGGCGTTTGAAGCCGGCTGGGCCGGAGTTTCATTCAAGACCATATGCAGCTTCCCGCAACATGAGGCCTCTCCGCGTTTTTCCGCCATCAACAACCATTCGGTCTCATTCTGCGGCTTCAAGAACATAGAGCAGTTGTCGGACCACAGCGTGCGCGAGAACATGGAGATATTCAGAAAGCTGCGCAGGGAGTTTCCCACCAAGGTCATAGTGGCCTCCGTAATGGGGCAGAACGAAGACGAGTGGACCAGCCTTGCCTCCGAATGCGAGAAGGCCGGCGCTTCGGTAATTGAATGCAACTTCTCATGTCCCAACATGGAAAATGACGGTCTGGGCATAACCATAGGCCAGTCGGAGGAACTGATTGAGCGCTTCACCCGAGCCACCAAGCGCGGGACAAGCCTGCCGGTTCTTGCAAAGATGACACCCAACATTACGGACATGGTGCCCATGGCCCTGGCCGCAAAGCGCGGCGGTGCTGACGGAATTGCCGCAATCAACACTATAAACTCAATAACGGGCGTGAACCTGGACACCCTCACGGCGGAGCCCGAGGTGCGCGGCAAGTCCATTGTGGGCGGCTACTCCGGCCCCGCGGTCAAACCCATAGCCCTGCGTTTCATCTCGGATCTTGCCAACAGCAAGGACCTTGCCGGCATGCACATAAGCGGCATGGGCGGCATTGAATCCTGGGCCGACGCCGTGGAGTTCATGCTTCTCGGAGCCGGAAGCCTTCAGATTACCACTGCCGTAATGCAGTACGGCTACAGAATCATTGATGACCTGATTGACGGGGTGAGAACCTATCTCAGGGGCAAGGGAATCAATAAACTGAGTAAGCTGGTAGGCGGGGCCACAGGTTCCGTTGTGAGCCACAGGAGCATTGAAAGGGACACGGTCGTGTTCCCTATATTCAACACTGAAAGATGTATCGGCTGCGGCCGATGCTTCATAGCATGCATGGACGGCGGCCATCAGGCCATAAAGTTTGATTACAAGACTCGTAGACCGAAACTTCTCGGGTCCGAGTGCGTGGGCTGCCACCTGTGCCGCCTGGTCTGTCCGGTCAAGGCAATTGACAAGGCTTCCAGAGCAATTGTCAGACCGTGCAGTGATAAAAAAGAATGAGGAGGATTTTATGGCATACACTGAGTATTACACTCCTACACATATCTACTTCGGAAAAGACACCGAACTTCTTGCAGGCCGGGTTCTGAAGGAGAACGGAGCACACAAGGTGCTTCTCCACTACGGCTCGGGCTCAGCTGAAAAGAGCGGCCTTCTGGACAAGGTAAGGGCCTCCCTGAAGGAGAACGGCATTGAATTTGTGGAACTGGGCGGTGTTAAGCCCAACCCCCGTCTCAGTCTTGCCAGACAGGGAATTGAACTGTGCAGGAGGGAGAACGTGGATTTCATCCTCTCCGTAGGCGGCGGCTCGGCGCTGGACAGCTCCAAATGCATTTCCTACGGTGTTCCCTATGAGGGCGACGTCTGGGACTTCTACAACGGCAAACTCCCTGTAAAACGCCTCCCCGTGGGCGCCATTCTCACGCTCTCGGCCACCGGAAGCGAGATGAGCAACTCCAGCGTCATTACAAATGATGAGGTTGTTCCCAATGACAAGTTCGGTTCCAACACGAACATGGGCCGTCCTGTGTTTGCTCTTCTCAACCCCGAGCTTACATATTCCGTGTCAAAATTCCAGACCGGAAGCGGAAGCACCGACATTATCATGCACACCCTGGAGAGGTTCTTCCACAGCGGTGCAGATCTTGATCTGACGGACAATGTTGCAGCCTCCGTAATCAAAGCGGTTGTGAAGTACACTCCCATAGCTCTTGAGAACCCATCCGACTATGAGGCACGCGCCAATCTGATGTGGGCCGGCTCCCTGTCCCACAACGGTCTTACCAACATGGGTTTTGAGTCCATAGGAGACTGGGCCTGCCACCGCCTTGAGCACGAGCTTTCGGCAATTTACGATGTTGCCCACGGTGCCGGTCTTGCCGCCCTCTGGGGAACCTGGGCCCGCTACGTAAAATATGTTGATCCTTCCCGTTTTGCCAAGCTGGGCAAGCTTGTCTTCGGCATTGAGGACAGTTCCGCCGACAAGGCAGCAGAGCTTACCATTCAGGCATTTGAGCATGTTTTCCGCAGTTTCGGCATGCCGGTGAACATTCCCGACCTGCTGGGCAGGAGAATCTCGGTCGAAGACTGCATGATGCTTGCTGAAAAGGCCTCTCTGAAGGGCAAGAAGACTCTGGGCAACTTCCGCATCCTCAAAACCGAAGATATGTTTGAGATTTACAAAGGCGCCGCCGGACTTTAACTCAGTTGCTGAAGAAAAACTCCCCGCTGTCCATGTCCATGACGGTTATGCAGCCCCCGCTGACAAATGAACCTGTGTCTATGCATGTGATGTGAAACTTTTCACTGCGGAAAACATCCCTCAGCGGGGTGTGCCCGCAGAGGATTGTCCTGTCTGTCTCAAACGGCTGCCCTAAGCCGTTGATTGCTGAGCGGATGTAGTTTCTGTCCCACACAATGTCAAAAACAATCTGAGGATATGAGCCTGCAAATCTCTTGAACCTGTAGGCTTTTGCAAGGGTCATGCCTTCCAGGCTTTTCATGTTGGCGGCAGGACCTGCATGCAGGATGGTGTATTTCTCCGTGGTTCTGATAAACGGAATTGAGCCCAGCCAGTCCCTGATTTCTGCTTTCTTTGTTTTATCAAGCCCTTCAAATTCAGAGTATGTGACCGTTCCGCCGTTTCCGGGGTCAAGCCAGATGGCCTCGGGTCTGCGTCTGCACAGATAGTCATAAAGCCACATGTCGTGGTTTCCCACCACGGGGAGGAAATGAGGCAACTTCATTACGTAATCCAGAACCCTGACGGGCTCAGGTCCGCGGTCACAGAAATCTCCCACCGCGTAGAGGTTGTCCTCCTCCGGATTGAAGCCCGAGGCGGAGAGGACTGAGATCATTCTGTCATACATCCCGTGGATGTCACCTATTATCAGGTTCCGTGCCATATAATCCCATTATATCACCTACAAGTACACATTGACAAAAATTCCCCTGAAAAAAGTGTAAACAGTAGGCAAAATTCCCTTGAAAAAAGTGTAAACAGCCTGTAAAATTCCCTTGAAAAAAGTGTAAAAACCTTCATAAATAATTATATTACAAGGACTTTTAATACAATGCTGAAAAGAAAGCTTTATGACTACCTTTTGAAGTGGAAAGAGAAGGACAGATCAAGCAGAAAACCTCTTGTGATAAAAGGATCCAGACAAGTTGGCAAGACAACAATAGTAAGGGAATTTGCGGGCAAAAATTACGAGAATGTGGTTTATATTGATTTTCGCAAGATGAAAGGTTTGAGAGGCGCTTTCAGCGGAGATTTTGATATTGATTCCATAGTTGCCCAGCTCACTGCCCGCATGCCGGAAGTGAAAGTTGTTCCGGGAAAAACTGTTTTTATTTTTGATGAGGTTCAGGATTGCAATAATGCACGGGCTTCTTTGAAGTATTTTCATCTCGACGGCAGATACGATGTCATATGTACCGGATCAATGCTTGGAATCAAGGGATACAACCGGGATGAAACAGATAATAAGCGCGGAGTTCCGGTCGGATTTGAGGAAATTGTAACTATGCATCCTTTGGATTTTGAGGAGTTTCTTTGGGCGTACGGGATTACCGATGAAGCAATTGCAATTGCACGTGAATGCTTTGAAAAAAGGAAACAGATTCCACAGAGCCTGCATGAAACTTTTTTGGAGTTATTCAGATATTATATTTGTGTAGGCGGGATGCCCGAGGTTGTAATTGCCTTCCTTGAGAATAAGGATATTAACGCAGCATATGCCGTCCAACAGCAGATCCTTGCTGAATACAAGAGTGATTTCGGGGCCCACATAGACAGCAAAGGTGAAATATTATACGACCGTTCACTTCGCCAAAAAATTCTGGAGTGCTTTAATTCAATACCTGCACAACTTGCCAAGGAAAACAAAAAATTCCAATACTCCATTATGAATAAGAACGCAAAAGGCCGGGAGTATAAGGAACCTCTTGAGTGGCTTGAAGATGCCGGAATCATAGCCAAATGTCACAATCTTTCTTTGTTGCAAATGCCGTTGAGTGCATACAAAGAAGAAACAATCTTCAAGGTCTATTTTCAGGATTGCGGACTTCTGATGGGAATGCTGGATCCGGGAACAGCCGGACTTGTTGTAAGCGGAGATATCAGTATTTTCAAAGGCGCCGTTTATGAGAATGTTATTGCCGACGCATTCTGTAAGACAGGTCGTACACTGTACTATTTCAGTAAGAACAGTAATCTTGAGATTGATTTTGTAACCTTCTGGAATGGGCATACAACGATAATAGAAGTAAAAGCCAAAAGCGGTGATTCAAAGTCTGCAAAGACGGTTCTTTCCGACGATCGGAACGATGTGGAAAAATGTATTAAATTCACCGCGCAGAACATAGGGGAAGCCGGACAGATTCTGACACTTCCCTATTATCTTGTTTTTTTGGTTGCTTACTGATTTCTGTAATTAATATGTAATGATTCCCGTTTTAAACTGTAGTGATAAAATAATTATTCAGGTAACGAAGGAAGACATGCTATGAGTAGAAAAGTACTTGCAGTTATGGTAATCGGGATTCTTGTACTTGGAGCCGTATTTGCGTCAGGCACATCAAAGTCTGCAATTGAGGTTCAGGGTTCCCCGTATTCATTTCAGAAGATCAGATACAAAAACACCATCGAGTATGAATCTGAGACCGGCTGGGGCGGTAAGGTGGGTTACCTTTACTACTGCTATCCCAACCTGTATGTGGGCGCAGACCTGACATACAGCAACTTCAGATATGCACAGAAGCAGAACCGCTACATTGTAGTGGGTCTCATGGCAAAGGGCGGAGTACTTATGGATATGTCGGACTCCTTCAAGATAGACCTTGCCCTGAAGGCAGGCGCGGATCTCAGGAAATGGGGAAGCAATACAAAGTTCTATCCATCATTTGCCGCATATGCGGGCGCAGTTTACCGCCTGAATGAAGTTATAGATATTACCGCAGGGGCTGATTTAAAGCTGGCATCACAGATGAACAAGAACCCTGTCTACAGTTCAGTGGACACCTCCGTTCATTGCTGCTTCGGCGCAAGGATAGGCCTGTAAGAGGAGGGTGAAGATATGAAGAAAACAGTATTTACAATTCTTGCAGTTCTTATCGTTGCTCTCTTGCTTGCATGTGTACAGGAAGTAACGGTAGATACGGATACATTTGTTGAACTTGAATACGGGACATTCGTGTTGAACGGAAAGTCCTATTCAACACTTCAGGATGCAGTAGACGCCCTCAAGGGCAAGACATCCAAGGCACCGGGAGATGACATAATTTATCTGACCAAGGATGCAAAGGGTGCCGGTGCCGTGCTTGACGGAATGGAGGCCGTAATTGACTTCGGCGGCCACACGTTTGATTTTACCAATGTTACCGGACTTCAGGGCATTCTGGGCGGAGATTTCGGTCTGACCATCAAGGACGGCTCGGATGTCACCCTCAAGGGCCTTGAGAAGATTTCCTTGAATGATACTTCCACCATTGACCTTACCATGGTGTACGTTGAGGGCAGTGAAACCACCCTCAAGATTGAGGACGCGCCCAGGATGGTTGTTGAGGACGAGCAGTATGTGTTCTGGGTTGCAAACGGTGCAAAACTGACAATCGGCTCGGATTCTGATTCCTCAGCCGATCCGAAAATAAACGGAAATCTTTCCGCTGTTGGAACTGAGACAAGCCTTGAGGTGAAGAGCAGTTCAACAATCACCGGTGATATTGAGACCTCTTCCGCACAGGTTACCCTTGCAAAGAACTCCAAAGTTGAAGGAACGGTTTCCGCTTCTGAAAACGCAACTGTGACTATTGCCGGCAACGCCGAGGTCAAGGGCGCAATTTCTGTGGACAGCAGTAACGTCAGCATATCCGAGAACTCGAAAATCAATGCCAGTGTCCAGGTGTCCAATGCCTCAACCCTGACGGTTTCCTCTCAGGACAACATTATTACAAACCTTGATAAAACAAATGATTCTAAAATAGCCGTAACCGAGAGCGTACAGATTGACAACGTGGCTTCGGGAGAGGGCAAGGATAACAAGATTATCACCGCCGGAGACGGAAGCGTTTCAGGAGCAACGGTAACCCAGGATGAGAACAGCAGCACATACGTGGCTCTCTCCGGCGGCCAGGTCTACAAGAGCATAGCAGATGCTGTTTCGGTTGCAAAGGACGGGGAAAGAACCGCTGTAAAACTCATCAACAATTCAGGGACAGGTGAGGAAAATATCGACATAGTAATTCCTGCAGCAAAGGACATTGCCCTTGATCTGAGCAAGTACACAGTCTTCGGAAATATTTCCGTGGAACAGACTTCCGAGAAGAGCGGTGCACTTGAAATCTCCGGAATTGTGGGAGAGACCTGCGGTCTGGTAACCGGAACTCTGAGCGGAGACGGTCTGAAGGTTCGCAGCGGAGCATTCACACTTGATCCCGGCACACATGTTCTTGCCTATTCTTCCGTCAACGGAAATGACCCGTACAAGGTCACGGTCAACACCGGGGGTGTTGCCTCAATAGTACGTGATGATGAGACCCTGTACTATTCAAGTCTTTCCAGGGCTTTCGGAAACGGAGGATTCCCCGGCGGAGTTGAAGAGGGAGAGACCGTTACCGTTCTTTCAGACACTTCCACCGGAGCGGCAGACCTTGAAACAAATAATGTAACTCTTGACCTGGACGGTCATACAATAACAGTTAACAATCCACCTTCCTTTGTCATCCACGGAGACGGGGCCTGTGTGACAAACGGAACAGTAACATCGGATTCTGCCTACGCCCTGGTTGTAAACGAATCGGAGGGTGCAACTCTCACTGACGTAACTGTTAACGGCGGTCTGTATGCAAATGGCGCGGCAAAAGTCTCAGTGAATGGTACAAAGACCTCAATAACCGGTACAAGTGGAGGCGCGTCCGTAAAGGCAGAGGGAACCGGAACCGCGGTAACTCTCTATGAAGGTTCCTTCTCCCACACCGGTACAGGATCCGTGTTCAGTGAAGTTGATAACGGCAAGATCATAGTTGAAGGCGGAACCTATTCCCAGGATCCCAGTGAGCACTACCACGGAAAACAGGCCATTGTTTACAACAGCGGAGAAAACCCCACCTGGACAGTAGGCCACAGTGATGCTCCCAAGACAATAGATGCAGAAACCACAACCCTGGATGCGGGTTATGAGTACAACGTAATTGAAGATACGGAAATAGAGGGAGATATGTCTGTTTCAGATGAAGGAGAAGCTGACACCATAATCCTTTATCTCAAGGAAAACACAACCCTGACAGTTCACAAGGGAATTGACGTGGGAGAAAAGACCCTCATAATCAGAGGCCCCGGAAAGCTGGTCATAGATGCACCTGAAGACGGAAAACCCGGAATCAGCGGCAAAAAGATCATAATTGAAAACGGCGACATTAGCGTCACGGGCGGAAGCGGAGCTGCAGGAATCAGCGGCACTGAGATAACCTATCCTTCGAGCACATCCGGAATTTCCTGCTGGACCAGAAGCAACACCGATTCAAACTGGGCTCCCTGCTCGGGAGCAAGCACCGCAAACATTTTCCGCACTGCCGTGGATCTCTACGTGAACCCGGTAACGGAATGGAAAGACGGCTGCCTGTACACGCTCAGTGCAAATAAGACTCTGGGAACACGCGTCTGCGTATCCGGCAACGCCACCCTCATTCTGCCGGATGACAAAACACTCACAGCCTCTAAGGGCATCACGGTTGAGGGAAGTGACGGCCTCACAATCATGACCTCCGGTACCAAGAAGAACGGTGCCCTTGTTGCCACGGCCACGGGCGATACCGGAAACGCCGCAATAGGCGGAACAAGCGGAAATTCCGCAGGTACCGTAACCATCAAGGGCGGCAATATCACAGCCAAGGGCGGAGCCGGTGCATCCGGTATAGGAAAAGGCTCAGGAGCAACGGATGAAGGCACATTGAATATTGATTCAAGTTTGAAATTCTTTGTTTCCGCTGTTGATGACAATGACAATACCAAGAACAACTGGAGCATTCTCTCAGATACCCGCAAGCAGTTCATGAAGACGGGTACGCCTGTCTCTGGTATTACCATTGCTGCAAATCAGGAAATAATCAATTCAGGAAACATTTCATTCTCGGTATCTCCTGAGAATCCCTCAAACAAGACATTGAAGTGGTCAATAGAATCCGGAGGAACCGGAACTGCAACCATCAATGCTTCTACAGGAGCAATAACGGCAGTGACCAAATCGGGAGCCATAACTGTCAAGGCAACGGCTAACGACGGCAGCGGTGTGTATGCATCCCGCTCGGTTACAGTTTCAATGGGAATTGCTGTTAAAGCCACAGACACCATTCTCGGTGAGAATAACAAAAACAAAATATACATAATCAATAAAAACACAAATCTGACTTCAACCGGAGGCCGTATTGAAATCAAAGGCAATGTGACGCTGATTCTTGACAGCGGCTCTTCCTTCACTGTGCCAAAGGGATTCTATGTACCCGAAGGAACCAGCCTGACCATTGAAGGAACCGGTTCATTGACAATCAATAACGTTGAACGGTGGCGGGCCGGAATAGGAGGAGTTCTGGGTGAAGAAAACGGCGATACAACGGGTATAAGAGATGCAGGTACTATTACGATTAACGGTGGAACAATAAATATTACAGGCTGCTTCAGTGATACCGGTGGGGCCGGAATCGGCGGCGGATACAGCGGCAATGGCGGAACGGTGACAATAAACGGAGGAACCGTCAATGCAACAGGAGGGGCAGCTGCTGCCGGAATCGGTGGAGGATCCTACGGCGGTGACGGTGGGCATATTGTTATCAACGGCGGAAAAGTTGTTGCCCGTGGTGGGTATGTTAAGAACAGTACTTACCCGGATGGATACTATGTAAACGGATCCGGTATCGGCGGCGGTTACGGCGGAGACAGCGGCACAGTGGAAATAAAAGGCGGAACTGTTGAAGCATACGGCGGATCAGGGGCTGCAGGAATCGGTGCCGGAATATCTTCCGGGGCCGGTGATTTCAAGAAAGGAGAATGTAAAACTGTGACCATTACAGGTGGCCATGTTACTGCAGTTGGTGGTGACTACGGCGCCGGAATAGGAAACGGTTATGACGCCAATGCAGGTACTATAACTATATCCGGCAGTGAAACAACCGTCATTGCAACCGGAGGAAAATGGGGACCGGGCATAGGTGGTTGTTTCATTCAGAGTATAACCGTTGAGGACATTGTAACTGTAAATATCAGCGGCGGAAATGTTACCGCAACCGGTGGAGCCGGAGCCGCAGGAATAGGCGGCGGTTATCATCACAACAGTGGAGTTGCTCCTGCCGGAACTGTTACAATTACGGGAGGCACGGTAACCGCAACAGGCGGAGTGAAAGAATATGATGGCGCCGGCGGCGGTGCCGGAATAGGCAGCGGTTATTCCAACAGCTCAGACTCCGAGGTCGGTGTGAATCTGACAATATCCGGAAGCAATACCGTTGTTAACGCAACAGGTAAGGACGGAGGTGCCGGAATAGGAGGAGGCAAGAGACGGGACGGCGGAACTGTCACCATCAACGGAGGAAAAGTAACCGCAACAGGAAGTGCAAATGCTTTCGGTATAGGAAAAGGTGAAGACGGTTCAAGTCACGGCAGTCTTACAACCGGTTCCGGCGTGACTCTCCAGTGCATCAGTGACAACAGCAGCTGGAGCGATTATTCAGGAACACGCTATCAGTATATGAGAACAAAACCGTAATCAGGTTTCTGATTGCATATGAAGCCGGTCTTTAAAGGGCCGGCTTCTTTATTGTCCGGGATTTCCATGATTATGAGGTTTTTGCCGAGGGCGGGGTTCAGATACAGGGTTCTGAAATTGTCCTTTGATTTCAGGGAGAGTTTTTCCATCAGCTGATTTGCAGTGTACGGTATTCCGTATTCCATGCATTCCAGAAGTCTTTCAATTCTGTTCCTTGGCAGGATTTCATTTTCATAAACCTGTTTGAAAGCCTGTTCGGTGGTCAGTTTGATTTTTCATGATGACAAGATAAATGATAAGATAAATGATAAGATAAATGATAAGATAAATCCCATGGAAAGAACACTTTCCGAGGTGATAGCAATTAATAAGTATCTTACTGTCAAGGAGTTGGCTTCTGCCACTGGTAAATCGGAAGCTACTGTTTACAGATACCTGCAGCAAATGATTTCCAAGGGTTTGCTGAAACGTAGAGGGTCAAGAAAAAAGGGTTTCTGGGAACTGACTGCACAGTCATGGGATTTATGAGATTGATTGAGGGAAAACTCCCGGAGTGACGGGGACGCAAACTCCTTCTCTTATAGGGAATATCTTCGGGCTGCAGATGAGCCACAGAGAAAAGACATGGCATCAACGGCTTCGACTGTCATGCCGTCGAATGATATTATGTCATTCTGATTGAAAGTTACTATCTGAGGATTTTCTATATTGAACTTTCTGCATGTTTCGACAATGCCCCGGAGTTCACGTTCTCTGTTTTCTTCGTTCAGCTCATAACAGACCTGGACAGCTCTTTCCGGTGTGTTGTCTGATCCATAAAGAAAATCACATTCAAAAGAAGGTCCGGAATAATACCAGACATTTTTGGTCTTTCTTCTGAGACTTAAATAAACCGCGTTCTCCAAAAGCTTTCCCTTGTTCTTTGTTACAGACATTGAAACGGCCTGTGCAAGTGCAGTATCTACGCAATAGACTTTCTTAGGGTTTACTGTCTGCGCCATGGGGGAATAGTCAAACTTCGGGACAAAGAAAAACAGATAGCACTGCTCCATATGACCCATATACTCAAGAACCGTGGCTTTGGTTTTGAGATTAAGTTGATTGGACAACTTGGATCCTGAAATGAGATTTCCTATGTTTGATGAGAGGTATTTGGCAAGAATTTTCAAACTGACAAGATCTCTTATCCCATACCTGACTGATATGTCCTTTGTCAGAATGTCATCCATAAGGGTTTTGAGAATCTCTTCATTTTTATATGTCAGATATTCAGGGAAACCTCCCATCTTAAGATAGCTTTGAAGAGACTCCGCATTTTTAACCGGCAGTGAATTCATAGAACAGAATTCAGTGTATGAAAACGGGAACAGTTCGCAGTCAAGATGTCTGCCGGAAAGCCTTGTGCCCAGTTCCCTGCTCATCAGGTTGGCATTAGATCCGGTAACATAGACAAAGTAACCTTCAAACAGTTTTTTATGAACGAATGATTCCCAGCCCTCTATGTTCTGAAATTCATCAAAACAGAGTGTTACTGTGTTTTTGTTCCCGGCATATGATTCTATTGCGGTATTCAGGATTGCAAAGTCCGAAGCTGAGAAACCGTAGAGTTCGGGGTCATCAAAGTTCAGATAAAAGAACCCCCTGTCGCCTAGAGCCATCTGAAGCAGTGTGCTTTTACCGCACCTTCTGACCCCGGTGACTATTCTTGCAAATTCAGGAACAGGGGATAGTTCACTGCTCTTAAAGTCCCTGTTTAAGTAGTTTTCCGATTTCCGGAGGAATATGGTTCTTTGGTTTTCTGCCGCTTCAAGTATTGTATTGGCTGTAAACATGTTTGAATTTTAGCGTTTAGTAGCACTAAACGCAAGTGTTTAATGTCACTAAACACTTTTTCT
>CAMZFA010000033.1 GCA_947305945.1 uncultured Spirochaetales bacterium
ATAGAGCGTTAAAACTTTTTTGTAAGTTGAATCATTCAACTTGAAACGAAAAAAAGTGGTTGTATGTTGAAATTTCACCATTTTCAAAGCGATTGTGCACAAGTTGTGTCATAACCTGTGCATTTGCAAGACGGAAAGGCGGGCCGGAGAGCAATAATACTCTCAGGGCCTGCGCCTTGGAGGCGGAAAGCAAATGCATCAGGGTATGCACCAGCTTATGCACATGAGCGCAGTGGTATTGGTCAGGAAGAAGCCTAAGGAAAGAATAAACTTCATGCTTAATGCAGATACTGTTTCTTTCTTTAAAAGACAGGCCAAGCAGAGCATTACTCATCACTATAATCCTGTTTGGCAAAGAGCGTGTACAGCGGTTTCTCTTTTCATAATTTATGTGTATTATTGAGTCATGATTCAGTTTTTCAAGCCTACCATCAGGCGTAAGGATATGGACGGTGTTCTGCGCACTCTTGTTGATGAAAAGATAGGGCCCGGAGAGAGGGCTTCCCTGTTCATGCATGAGTTTGCCCAGAGTACCGGATGCAGAAGCGCAGCGGCATACAGGACCTATCCTGAGTGCATTGAAAGTGCCCTGCTTCTTCTGGGGGCATGTGAGGGTGCAAAGGTTGCAATCTCTCCTCTTGCTCCGAAGATTTACCTTACTGTAATGAATAAACTGGGGTGTATTCCCGTATATGTGGATGTTGATCCTGAGAACGGTCTTGTAAACAGCAGTGCGGACTTTCAGGGTGCAAGCATCCTGGTTCTGTATGACAACTGCGGCTCACTTGCGCTGAAGTACAACAGTGAGACTACCTTTGCCGAGAGGTGCGTATTTGAGAATGTTTCCGTTATTGAGGACGTAAGTCAATCCATAGGCGGAAGTTACATGCAGGAGTTCAAGGCAGGGGACTGGGGAAATGTTGTTGTCTGCTCCTGCGAGGATGAGGATATTGTCAGCTGCGCAGGCGGTGCTGTTCTGGGTGTCAAAGGAGATCTGATTTATACTCTCAGGTCATCAAGACCTTCTTCATACAGTGAAATGACGGATATGAATGCGGCACTGGGTTCGGTGCAGCTTGCCAATCTTGCGGAGGACAGCAGCGTAAGACGTAAGATTTCAGAACTGTACAGGGAGTCTCTGATGAGGACCTCCCACAAACAGTTCGGCTTTATGATGGCGGACTTTGAGGGATCGGCGCAGAGCTTTGCTGTTTTCCTGAATTCAAAACCCGGGGACACCGTTGCGTTTGCAAAGAAATACGGCGTTCCCGTTCAGATGACCTTCGGGGGCAGCATTGCCGCTTCCTATGACGGAGACATTTTCTCCGACTTTCCCGTTGCCGGTGCAATGTGCAGCAGGACTGTCTCGTTTCCCGTCTATCCTTTCCTCAAGAAGGATGAAACGGAGATGACGGCAAAGGTTATTGCCCATCTGCCGTGAGAAAACGAGGTTCAGGTATGAAAACTGTTGTTATATTTGCAAATACCACAAAGCCCGAGGTTTTTTCAGTCTGCGCACAGATGCAGGAGTTCTTTGAGTCAAAGGGCATGAGCGTCATTAAGATTGAGCTTTCCTCGGGCGTGAAGGACCTTTGTGTTGCCGCTCCCCGGGCTGACATTGCGGTGTCTCTGGGAGGAGACGGTACTGTTCTAACGTGTGCGTTCATACTCAAGGGCACCGGTATTCCTCTCATCCCTGTAAAGATAGGAACCTTCGGTTACATTACCGACACCCAGGCTTCAGAGTACAAAGCTGTTTTCGAGGCATTTGAGAGAGGAGAGGCGAGGATTGTTTCCCGGATGATGCTGGATGCCTGTGTTGAGAGAAACGGTGAGGTCTGTTTTTCAACCACGGTTCTCAATGATGTGGCACTTACTGCAGCTTCCAGGGCCAGAATGGTGAGACTGGGACTTGATATTGACGGAGTGAATGCCGCAGAGATCAAGGGAGACGGAATTCTCATTGCAACACCTACAGGTTCCACGGCCTACAGTCTGGCTGCGGGCGGTCCGGTTCTTGATGCATCACTTCAGGGAATTGTGATAAATCCTGTCTGTCCGTTTACAATGAGCAGCAGACCGCTTGTAGTGGGATCTGAGAAACACATTACAATCAGGATTCCAAAGCAGTTGGGAAAGCTTTCCCTGACGGCGGACGGACATCTGGGATTTGATCTGGAAAACGGTGATGTTGTAAGGGTGAGCAGGAGCAGCAATGATGTTCTTCTTGTGGAGAACCCGGAAAGAAAGTTCATTGAGGTCCTGAGGGACAAGCTCGGATGGGCAGGCGGATTTAATTGAAATGATTGAGCATCTTGATATAAGAAACTATGCCCTCATAGAAAATCTCAGCATGGAGTTACACGAGGGTTTCAACGTGATAACCGGTGAAACCGGTGCAGGAAAATCCATAATTTTAGGAGCTCTGGGCCTTCTCATGGGAGAGAAGGCGGACAGCGGGGCAATCAGAAACGGAGCGGATGAAATTACCGTGAATGCAGTTCTTTCCGTTCCCGAGGATCATGAGGTTGTTTCCATGCTGGGCGGTATGGGAATTGAGCCCGAAGACGGTCAGATTGTCATACGCAGAAGTGTGAAGAGAAACGGAAGATCCGCCATTTCCGTCCAGGGACGGAGCGTGACCCGCACGGAGCTTGCCGCCGTTGCAGACAGTCTTGTGGACATGCACGGTCAGAGCGAGCATCAGAGCCTGCTTCTTCCGGACAGACAGCGCAGGATTCTTGATTCCTATGCCGGAAACAGGGAGCTACTTGAAAACTGCCGCAACCTCTGCCAGAAGGTGAATGAGCTGAGGGAGAGAGAACAGGATATTGAGAGGCAGACAGAGGAAAGCCGCAGGCAGGAAGACTATCTGAGATTTGCACTTGAGGAGATAGAAAGCGCAAAGGTTCAGGACGGAGAGGACGAAAAGCTCAGAGAGCGCGTCCAGGTTCTGGGCCAGAGTGAGGCCATATTCGGAAACGCAGGTCTTGCCGCAGAGAAGCTCAAGGAAGCAAGAAACCTTTTCTATGATGCCTCATCCTCAATGGCAAGGGCCTGCAAGGCCGACCCGGCACTTGCGGATTTCACGGCCCGCATTGAAAGCTGCCGCCTTGAGTCCGAGGACATTGCCCAGGAAATAAGCAACTACATCTCATCCATAGATTTTTCACAGGCCGCCGTGGATTCAATGCAGGAAAGGCTCTCGCTTCTTCAGAAGCTCAAACGCAAATACGGACCCCAGTTGTCCGATGTCCTTGCCTTTGCAGAGGATGCCCGTGAGAAACTTGATATTGTACAGAACTCCGAACTTCACCTTGAAAAGTGCAGGAAGGAACTCTCGGAGGCTTTGAAACAGTACAAAGACTGTGCCCGTAAGCTTTCGGACAGCCGCAGAAAGGCTGCACTTGTGCTTGAAAAGAGCATTCTGGAGGTTCTGAAGACCCTTGGTATGCCTCAGGCACGCTTTGAAATCAGAGTCGATACGGATGAGGAGAAGACATCTCCCAGTGGGACGGACAGCGTTGCATTTGTCATTTCGGCAAACCCGGGAGAGGATATAAGGGAAATCAGGGAGATTGCCTCAGGCGGAGAGCTGAGCAGGATAATGCTTGCCATAAAGACCGTTCTTGCCGAGGCAGACTCCATAGAGACCCAGGTGTTTGATGAAATTGACACCGGAATAGGCGGCTCTGTTGCCCTGAGCCTTGCGCAGTGTATGTCATCTCTTGCACAGAAAAAGCAGGTGCTGGCCATTACACACCTTGCCTCAATTGCAAGCCGTGCAGATACACAGTTCGTGGTCTCAAAGAATGTTGAGAACGGCAGAACATATACCGGCATAAGGCAGAGTGAGGGAGAGGACAGGGTGCACGAGATTGCCCGCATGCTCAGCGGCGACGAAGAATCCGTCTCCCTTGAGCATGCCAGGAAAATGCTTGGAATCAGCTGAAGTTCAGCTGAAGCAGAAGCTCGGAGAGCGTCTCGGGTTTGATCTTCTTTGACTGCTTCTCGCCTGTCTTGAACGGCAGGAACTCATTCTGGATTTCCGTAATGTCCGGAGCAAAGCTTCTCTTTCTTGCAATCTTGAGAAGATTCATGAGGTTGCGTCCGTCCTGATCGGTGAAATTGCCCTTGTGAAGCCTCTGAGAGAAGATATCCATGTAGATATCGAAAATCTGGCTTACATTTTCAAGTTCCACCTTGTTTCCTGCCTTTGCGGCAAAGAGGGCAATGCGGTCAAGATGCTGAAGTCTCTTTTCGTTTCTCACATATCCGCTTTCAAGAAGGCTGCATTTGAAGGCCTTTACGCACAGGGACATGTTCTCATGGAATATGCTTCCGTGGACAAGGTTTCCGTCGGTATCCACAAGAATTATGAAGTTCTCAATGTTCTCAGTCAGTTTCTCAAGCGGTGAACCTGAAAGACAGTCCGTAAGCTTTCTTTCAACCCAGGACGTAAAGCGCTTCATGTCCAGATCCGTCACCTGGTCTCCGGAGAAGTTGTAAACATAACCTGTGGCCTTGTTCTTCACAGAATAGAAGAAAAGTCCGTTGGGGTTCTTCTTCACCGAGCATGTGAGGTTGTAGGACTTCAGTGTCAGGGTGTTGCAGAGTGTTACCGAGCCGGAGCCTATGGACTTTAGTCTGTAGATTCCGTATGTGTCCGTGTAGTCGGACTCAACGGCAATTGCCCTGTTCATTGTGAAGAAACCTGCTGCCATGGCAAAGCCCGGAATGCGGGGAAGGGTATGTCTTGCAATATCCTCACCGTTTCCCTCGGATGCAATGTTGCTTTCGGCTTCCTTCAGGTCGGAAAGGAGGGCCTGGGTAAGGTTCTCCGAGGTGAAGGGCTGGAGGGAATCGGCCGCATAGGCGGCATAGAGCATGTTCTGTCTGGGCTCGATGCCTGAAAGGTCATTGAAGAACCAGCCGCAGGAGGCAAATGAGAACATCACGTTCTTCATGGCATCCAGGAGGATGGCAAGGGTCTGCCTGTCATTCCTGTCCGTTGTGTATGCGCTGAGGAAGGATTTGACATCCTGCTTTCCGCATGCAACCGTGCCGTATTCCTCAAGCAGCCTGTCGGGGTCTGCGTTTTCACCGAGGATCTGTCTCACGTTGTCACTGAAGATGATGTTGGCCTTTCTTTCAAGGTTTCTGAATGCTATTCTGAGCGGGCCTCTCCATTTCTGGTTCCATTTTGCGTCTCCGCCGGTATGGCAACCGCAACTGCGATACCATCTGCCCACGCCGTGGGAGCAGGACCATGAGGAACCAAGTCCGTCATCTCCGAGAGAGAGTGTCACCTCTTCAACGGGCGGGTGCTTTTCAAGGAAGGCTCCGTAGTTTGTTATCTCAAGGTCGGGATTCTGACCTATCTTCTTTATAAGTGCGGCAAGGGCCATGTCTCCGAAGGGTTCATGGTGGCCGTAGATTTCTCCGTCTGTTGCCCAGTGGAGCAGGGCGGGATTCTTTCTTTCCTCTATGGTCTCGACAATGCTGTCATAGAGCTTGTCGGCGCTTCTGAGAAGGTGCCCGAAGCTTATGCCGGATGCGTAACCGGGGTCGTAGAAGAATGCTGCAATCTTTTTCTTCTTTCCCTTGATCCAGAAGGCTCTGTCGCAGGGAACCGGCTCACCCTTGAGGTCCTTTCCGTCAACGGCAATTCCCTGCCACGGGGAGAGGACAGTGAACTTGATTCCGGCTTCAGCAAGGACGTCTATGGTCTCGGGGTCAATTGCACACTCGGAGCACCAGAAACCTTCGGGCCTGTGTCCGAAGTGGTACTTGTAGTCTTCAATTGCCCATCTGACCTGGACGCGCTTGTTCCTCAGGCTGTCAAGCGGGAGGATGGTGTGGTTGAAGCACTGGGCCATGAAGTTGGAGTGCCCGGTCCTTTTGATTCCTGCGCGGTCAGCTTCACGGAGCTTGAGGAGGAAGGCAGGGTGCTCCTGCTCTATCCATGAAAGCAGAGTGGGGCCGAAGTTTGAGGAAATGCTGCTGTAGTTGTTGTTTATATCTAAAATCTTGCCGTACTGGTCAAGGTATCTTGAACAGGCGTTGGGATAGTAGCATGTTCTGTAGATACTCTCATTCCAGTTGTCATACGGCTTTGCCGTTGCCTGCAGGGGGACAATACCCGTGAAGGGATTCTCCCTGGGAGGCTGATAAAAATGTCCGTGGATAATAATAGATGTCATACTGCTGTAAAGTCCGTTGTATAGACCGGGCTGGCTTCCTTGAGGTGTTCGGGGTTGAAAATGTTGTAATCAATGCCGGGGAAGATGTTGTTTCTTTCCTCTGCCTTTACAAGCCATTCCGTATTGACCGCATTCTTGCACATGTTGTCGTAGACAAGGTAAAGATTGCGGATATGTCCGTCTATTCTGTTCTTACTGTAAGTTTCATTTGTGTGGTTGTGCATGAGAAGCAACCAGTCGCTGTCCATGAGAAGCAGTGCCTCTCTTGCAGCCTGGTTGAGGAACCTCTGCTTGAGGGATTTCTGGTTGGGGAATCTCTGTGCAAGCTCCGTCATGCGGCTCATTGCCTCAAGCACATGCGGGACATAGGATGCGTTTGAACTGTTGTCCACCCAACTCTGTGAGTAGCCGCCGGTTCCCCATGATGAGAACACCGGGCGCACCGTCTGGACTGCCGGATTGTCTGCAATATACATACCGGGTGTGACAAGTCTGACTGATTTGTCCTGGGCTGCAAGCCTGATTACCTCTTCAAGCCACCATACACCCTCGTACCAGAAGTGGCCGAAAAGCTCTGCATCAAAGCTTACCGTGTAGAACGGATCCGAGCTGAGAATGCTCTCAAGCTTTCTGCCCCTGCTTCTTACGTTGTAGAGGAAGTTGTTTGCGTGTTCGGTAACCCTTGTTCTTGCCTTGTGCGGGTTGTAAACGGCCTTGTCCGCCGTGTTTCCGGTGATTGCCCAGTACTTGAAGCCAGTGAAAACACGGATGTCCGGTTCATGTATGTAGGGTCTTACGTACTCAATGGGCAAATCATAACCGATGTCACGGTAGAATTCCCTGTAGCACGGGTCGCACGGATAGCCTTCCTTTGAGGACCATACAAGGCTTGTGAGGTAGTAGTCCCTGGGGAAGAAGTAGACTCCGTTGGAGCTGCGTGCGGGTGCATAATTTCCGGCAACCGGTTTGTCCTCAGAGAGGAACAGTGAGTGGGCGGCAAGTTCCGTCCAGCTTATGTTGTGTCTTCTGAGAAGATCCTCAAGTCCGGGATAGTATCCGTTTGCGGGGAGCCAGAAACCGTCACATGAATTTGTGAATGTCCTGGCATGCTGCATGATGCCTACTTCAAGCTGTGCATTGACTGCTACCGGGTAATCCTTGTAGATGGGAAGGTAGGCATGTGTGGCAGCTGTTGTGATGAGCTCCAGATAACCTTCCTCGGAAAGGGTGTTGAATGCCGAGAGGATGTTGCCGGAGCATGTATCGGTCCAGAAATCAATGTTTCTGTTCAGGTTTTCTACATAGGTCTTTGTGATGGAAAGTTTCTCCGGGTTGTTCCAGAGCCTTTCAATTTCCTTGCCTCCCAGTTCCAGGCGGCTTTCCATGTACTGTCTCAGTCTTTCTGAAAGAAGCTGGTCCTTGAACATGGCCACAAGGGTGGGGGACAGGGAGAAGACAATGTGGAAGGGGACCTTTTCCTCCCTCAGTCTGTAGAACATTCTGAGAAGGGGGAGGTAGGATTCATTCACTGCCTCGTAGAACCAGTCCTCTTCAAGGAATTTATGATATTCCGGATGCCGGACAAACGGCAGATGTGCATTAAGTGTGAAACAGAGGTTGTTTGTCATATGGCATTTTCCTTTTTCTCAAAGCTGTAGACTATGCTGTTCACCTCGGAACAGTTCACCGGTGCGCCTTCCTTTGAGATGAGGGGTTTGACAAGTACTTCATAAACATCCGGATCAAGGATTGCGTCCTTGTGGTCCGAGAGCCAGCTTCTGGTTCTTTCAACCATATTGCTGGAGCAGAGTGTGGTCTCGTTTCCCTGATTGTCAACAAGAAGGAGCTTGATGAAGTAACTCCTTCCGGGCCACGGGAGTTCTATGGTCCAGCACTTGTCGTGGATTGTTATTTCAACATCATAGGATTTTCTGGGGAGTTTTCCCGCCGGAACGGCGATTATGCGGAGAACAAGCTTTGAATCACTTGCCTCAACTTCCTTGTAAAGGTTTTCGGACAGGTTCCAGAAGACATAGGCCCAGACCGCGTCCTTCTGAGTGAGATGGATATAGGTCTTGTTGTAGTGTTTGGGTATTTCCTCAACTCCGGGAAGCTGTGAAAAACCTGAATTCACCGGTGCAAGGGAACTTACGTATTTCTGCTGGAGTGTACCGGAAAAATCCGCATCCTCCACGTCTTCGTATATGCTTTCAAGCTCTTCGATCAGTTCTTCTCTCGAAAGGCTTTCCCAATCCTCAATATCTTCCTGACACGCAATGGATTTAAGCTCGGAATCCGTCAGTGTCTCAATGTTGATCAATACCATTACAAATACTCCCTGATTGACCTTTTGAATCGGTCAGAGATCTTGGTTATTTTATATTAAATAAACCGTTTTAGACAAGGCATGGAGGGGCTTGATAATGGTTTCAGTTTTCCGATTTCAGGTGCTGGAAAAGCAAAGCAAGGGACGCCGTCATATTTTCATTCTGGACAAGGACCCCCTCGGGAACAGAAAGGTAGATCTGGACAAAATTCCATATGGCTTTTATTCCGGATTTCACCATGATGTCACACATTTTCTGTGACACCGATTCGGGGACGGCCAGAATTCCCATCTGTATATTTTCCTGTGCGCAGAAAGCCTCAAGTTCCCTGATATCCCTTACACTTGCTCCGGCAATGGTTTTGCCTATCATCTCACTGTTGCAGTCAAAGACACCCTTCAGTGAGACACCGTATCCGGCGCTGTCTTTGAACGAGAGAAAAGCCTGGGCCATGGCTCCGGTTCCAACCACAACGGCATTGTGGTTCTCCTTGAGTCCCAGAACATCCTCAATATCCCGGATGAGGGAGAAGAGCCTGAATCCCACCTTGGGTTTTCCCTGCACCGAACTTACTGCGGCAAGGTCCTTTCTCACCTGGATCTCGGTAAGCCCGAAACGCTCTGCAAGGAAGGGTGCTGATACTTCCGTTCTTCCGTCTTCCCAAAGGGTTTTCAGATACTGGAGGTAGTACGGCATTCTCTGAATTGCTTGTTTTGACAGTCTTTTTCCCATAGCATGATGTTAGCAATTTAAAATGAACAGAACAAGGTTGTGACAGGCCATTTTTTAAAATAATAAAGTATTATCGTGCTGATATTTACAAATGCAACAGAACGCAACAGGAGAGGGGTCTGAAAAGGGATAAGATTTTGTTGCAGTTTGTTGCAAGCTGGGCTAGAATTAAAAACAAAGGGGATACCATACAATGAAATACGGCAGAACATTCAACTTTTCAGCCGGCCCGGCAATGATGCCCGAGCCCGTTCTTGAGGAAATACGTGATGAGATGATGAACTATCGCGGAAGCGGTATGTGTGTCATGGAGATGAGCCACAGGTCAAAGGTCTACCAGCAGATCATAGATGAGGCCGAACAGGATCTCAGGGATCTGATGAACATTCCCTCCAACTACAAGGTTCTTTTCATCCAGGGCGGTGCAACTCTTCAGTTCTCAATGATTCCCATGAACCTCATGAAGAACGGAAAGGCTGTCTATATTGAGACAGGTGCCTGGTCAAACAAGGCCATCAAGGAAGCAAAGAAGGTAGGTGAGGTTATTGTAGCCGCCTCATCGAAGGATAAGAACTATACATACATTCCGGACTGCTCCGATCTTGATATTCCGGAAGACACAGACTATGTGTACATCTGCGAGAACGAGACAATCCACGGAACAACATGGAACAAACTGCCCAATACAAAGGGTCACGTCCTTGTTTCCGACCAGAGCTCAATGTTCCTCTCAAAGCCCTGCAACGTATCCGACTACGGTCTGATCTACGCAGGTGTCCAGAAGAACGTGGGACCTGCAGGAATGGTTGTTGTGATTATCCGTGAGGACCTTATCAGGGATGACCTGACAGATCTCCCCATCTACCTCCAGTACAAGACACATGCCGACAACGGCTCAATGTACAATACACCCAACTGCTGGGCAATCTACTGCTGCGGCAAGGTGTTCAAGTACCTGAAGAGCCTTGGCGGACTTGAGGCAATGCACAGGATGAACCTGGACAAGGCAAAGGTCTTCTATGATTTCCTGGATTCCTCAAAGATGTTCAGGGGAACAGTAGAGAAGGACGTACGTTCTCTGATGAACATTCCGTTTGTCACGGACAGTGCAGAGCTTGATGCAGAAGTTGTGGCCGCAACAAAGGCCGCAGGTTATGACAACCTTAAGGGACACAAGTCCGTAGGAGGACTGAGGGCATCCGTATACAACGCAATGCCCAAGGAAGGCGTTGAAGCCCTGGTCAAGTTCCTGAAGGATTTTGAAGCAAATCACAGCTGATAAAGCTGCTCTATAATAATTCTTCCGTCTTCAAGAGACCGCCTTGCAAAAGGCGGTCTCTTCTTTCACCCGGATATCTTTTCGGCCAGAACCCTGTCCACGCGTCTTCCGTCCATCTTGAGGACGGTTATCCTGATGCCCCGGAATTCAAAGGACTCTCCCTCTTCGGGGAAACGGTCAAACTGCTCAACGGTCCAGCCGCCTACTGTTTCGGACTCAAATTCAAAACTGTCTTCATCCATGTCCTCAAGTTCAAAGAACTCGGATATGGGCATGTCTCCGTCTATCTCGCAGCTTGTTTCGGATATGACCTTGACCTCATCCTCAACGGTGTCAGTCTCATCCCATATCTCTCCCACAACCTGCTCCAGGACGTCTTCCATGGTAATTACGCCCAGAGTGCCGCTGTATTCATCAGTAACAATGGCAAGGTGCTGCTTTGCGTTTCTCATCTGTGTAAGGACAGAGGGGAGTTTCATGGTCTTGTAGACGTAGCAGGGCTCCATGAGCATGGGCCTGAGGTCGAACTTCTTTCCCTCACTGTCAACAAGGTGCTGCAGGAAGGTGTTGAGGTGAATGATTCCTATTATGTTATCTATGCTTGATTCATAGACGGGAATGCGGGAGAAGGGGGTGTTCTCTACAAATGCGAGAATATCCTGCCAGTCATCCTCAATGTCTATTGCCTGAACGTCAACGCGGGCAGTCATGGCCTCCGATGCGGAGACCTCCGCAAAGTCAATTGCGTTCTGCAGGAGCTCCGTGTCGTCACTGTCCAGTATTCCCTCATCCTCGGCCGTTTCAATTATGTTCTGAAGCTCTTCAACGGATTCCTCCGGGTCTTCCTCTTCTTCTTTCTCTCCTCCGAAGGGGAGCATGAGGAGGTGGACAAGGCCCACGATGATCCGGGTTACCGGATAGAAGACTACGCGCAGTACGGAAATGACCGGGGTGGCTGAGACGGCCCTCTTTGTGGCGTTTCTCTTGGCCGTTATCTTGGGAATGGTCTCACCGAAGATTATGACCACAACGGTGAGAATGACCGTACCGACCCATGACCATGTGTCCGATCCGAAGACCGTTATGAAGAGAACGGAGACAAGTGATGAGGAGGCAATGTTCACAAGGTTGTTTCCGATCAGAATTGTGGACAGTATGTCATCAAAATTCCTGACCAGTTTCAGTGTGGCACCGGCCTTTCTGTCACCGTCTTCGCTCAGGTTCTCAAGTCTTATCTCATTTGCGGCGGAAAGGGCCATTTCGGAGCCGGAGAAGAAGGCGGACATTATGATACATGCCAGAATTCCGGCAATCAGGAAGTAAACGGTCATCATGAGCGCACCTCCAGAAGTACCTTCATTATTCTGTTGTGTTCAATCTTCTCAACCGTCACGTGCAGGTTGTGATAATCAAAACTCTCTCCGTTGGATGGAATGGAGGTGAAGTGCTCGAAGCACCACTGGCCGAGGGATATGTTGTCATTCTCCTCGTCGTCAGCCTGGTCCTCGAAACCTATCTCGGCAAAGACATCGGACAGGGTGCAGTCGGCATCGGCAAGGTACTTGCCGGCATCCTTGCGGACTATGCTTTCCCTGACCACGTCGCTTTCATCCCATATGTCTCCGACCAGCTCCTCAAGTATGTCCTCTATGGTGACAATTCCCAGGGTGCCGCCGTAGCTGTCCGTAATGACGGCAAGGTTGAAGCGGTTTTTGGACATTTCATTGAGAAGCTCATGGATTTCCATGCTCTGGTGGGCGTAGTAGACCTTGTCTATGAGGGGTTTTATTCTGGGAGCCTTCCTGTTTTTCAGGTAGGCCTTCATGTATTTCCTTATGCCAAGTACACCTATGATGTTGTCTATTGAGTTCTGATATACGGGAATCCTGCTATGGGTGGAGTTCTTGACAAAGGCCAGGATATCCTCTGCCCTGGCGCTTACGTCAACGGCCTGAATGTCCACACGCGGGGTGAGGATGTTCTCTGCCGTAACATCCCCGAATTCAAGGGCGGATGAGATGAGGTCTCCTTCCTCCTCGGATATGCTGCCTTCCTGCGTCATGTCCTCAATAATGTCCTGAAGTTCGTCCTCGGTGACCGAGACATCGGAGGTATCCGCAACTTTCTTTGCCATTGAGCGGCCTATGGAAGTAAGGACGGAGGCAAAGGGCCTGAGGAGCTTCATGAAAAATGTCAGAAGGGAGGCCGTTGAAACGGTTATCCTGAAACTGTACTTCTTGGCAATTGATTTGGGCAGAAGCTCGCAGGCAAAGAATACGAATACGGTGAAGATGATTGTGCTCAGACCTACGGCGCCCAGTCCCCATGTCTTTGTGACGTAAAGTGTCACCATGGCGGCTGCACCCAGGTGTGATATGTTTGTGATTATGAGCAGAGTGCTTACGGCGCGGTCAAAATCATCAAGGATCTTCAGTGCCCTTACGGCCCTGTAATCACCCTTGTCGGCTGCGACCTTGATTCTTGTTTTCTGAACAGATGAAAAAGCTGTTTCTGCAAGCGCGCTGAAAACGGCTGCAGCAAGAAGAAAAAATAAACCTAACAGCGGAGGTTGACTACCATCATCCATATACGGATAAAAAACTCCTTGTAAAGTAATAAAAAAAGAAGTGCCTATATACTACGGGGTATAAGGCACTTCCGTCAAGATACGCAAGTTGTGCGTCAGGCCATTTTCTTCCTGATGAACATTACTGTTGCAGCCATGAGGACAAGACCTATGGGAAGAACGATAAGTGCGTTCTGGATGAAACCTGCAAAGATGTATGTCACAAAGCTTACGCCTGCGCATGTCAGAGCATAGGGCAGCTGTGTTGAAACGTGTACAACGTGGTCACACTGTGCACCTGCGGAAGACATGATTGTTGTATCTGAGATGGGTGAGCAGTGGTCGCCGCATACTGCACCTGCCATACAGGCTGAAACACAGATGACGCCCATTGTGCTGTCTGCCGGGAATACTGCAAGTGTGATGGGGATGAGGATTCCGAATGTTCCCCAGCTTGTACCTGTTGCAAAGGAGAGACCTACTGCAATGGCAAAGATGATTGCGGGAAGCAGACCCTGCATTCCGCCTGCTGAAGAAGCAACAAGACCTGCAACAAATTCCTTGGCACCAAGGCTGTCTGTCATGGCCTTGAGGGTCCAGGCAAGTGTGAGGATCAGGATGGCTGAAACCATGGCCTTGAAACCTGCGGGGATGCATTCCATCATGTCCTTGAAGGAAAGAACCTTTCTGAACAGGTAGTAGATAATTGTGATGATCAGGGCTACTGCACTTCCGAGCATGAGACCTACGGATGCGTCTGAATTGGAGAATGCAACCATGATGCTCTCACCTTCGAATGCACCGCCGGTGTAGATCATACCGACAACACAGCCTGCAATGAGGACAACTACCGGGAAGAGCAGGTCAAGAACAATTCCCTTGGGATTTGTGGGCCATGACTCTGCAATCTCGGTTGCTTCCTTGAGGCCGTACAGGGGGTTGTTGTCCTTTACCGCGTGTTCCTCATACCTTCTCATGGGACCGTACTCGAGCTTTGTGCTGATCATCATGATCATCATGGCAAGTGTGAGAAGAGCGTAGAAGTTGTAGGGGATTGCCCTGAGGAAGAGGCTGAAGCCTCCGTCCGGAGCAAAACCGGAAACTGCTGCTGCCCATGAGGAAATGGGGGCAATGATACAGACGGGTGCTGCTGTTGCGTCAATCAGGTATGAGAGTTTTGCTCTTGAGATCTTGAACTTGTCCGTAACGGGCATCATGACGCTTCCGACTGTGAGGCAGTTGAAATAGTCATCAATGAAGATCAGAACACCGAGACACATTGTTGCAAGCTGTGCGCCTACGCGTGTCTTGATGTGCTTTGATGCCCAGCGGCCGAATGC
>CAMZFA010000034.1 GCA_947305945.1 uncultured Spirochaetales bacterium
CTTACTTCCCTGGACAGAATGCGCTATATCAAGAACAAGGCTTCTTCCAATCTTGCCGTTCTTGCCATTCTTTTCGATGTTTTTTACTTTGTAAATCTCTATAGATCCGATGTAGGTGACTATTACTACAGAATTCTGATCGGCGCCTCCATCATCTATAATCTTATATTCCTGTTGGCGGCATTCCTCGCATCCGAAGGGGTCAAGACCTACAACGAGGGCTACTGCTACCTGCTGATTGTGATCGGAGTGATCCAGATTATCAGAATCTTCATCATGCCCGTTCCCGCACACAATGCAACCGTTCAGATAATGAACGCAGAGACACGTGTGATGGAAGAGGTACAGGTCATGAAGGACGGTCAGTTCCTCCGCCAGGTATTCTACCTTTGTGCATCGGCAGCCTGCTGCCTTGTCGGCGCCTATATTGGCATTGTCAGAAGCCGCAAGCTCAAGGCTTATGTTGCAACACTCGGTGAGGAAAAGAGGAGAGACTGATGGCAAACCTTACTTTACAGCACTTGGACAAAATCTATGACAACAACGTTCAGGCAGTCTATGACTTCAATCTTGATGTCAAAGACGGTGAACTGATTGTCTTTGTAGGACCTTCCGGATGCGGAAAGTCCACAACACTCAGAATGGTTGCAGGTCTTGAGGATATTTCCAACGGAAAGCTCCTCCTTGACGGCAAGGATATAACCAGAACCCCGGCAAAGGACAGGGACATGGCAATGGTTTTCCAGAACTACGCCCTGTACGGCCACATGACCATCTATGAAAACATGGCCTTCTCCCTGACCCTCAGAAAGGAAGACCCGAATGTAATTCACAAGAAGGTTCTGGCTGCCGCAGAGATCCTCAACCTCACAACACAGCTCAACAAGAAGCCGTCACAGCTTTCAGGCGGACAGCGCCAGAGAGTTGCAATGGGACGTGCAATTGTAAGAACCCCCAAGGTCTTCCTGTTCGACGAACCCCTTTCAAACCTTGACGCCAAGCTCAGGGGCTCCACAAGAAGAGAAATCCTTCTGCTTCACAAGAGGCTGAAGGCAACAATGCTCTACGTCACACACGACCAGACCGAAGCCCTGACACTTGCAGACAGGATTGTCTGTATGTCCATGGGTCACGTACAGCAGATCGGAACACCGCTTGAGCTGTATGACAATCCGGCAAACCTCTTTGTTGCAAGCTTCATCGGTCTTCCTCCCATGAACTTCTTTGACGTGAAGGTCTCCGAAGGCAAGCTGGAAGGCAAGGGCATAAGCATTGCCCTGGATGCAAAGGACAAGAAGAGACTTGCAGGTTACGAAGGCAAGGAAATTATTCTGGGCGTCAGACCCGAGGACTTTGTTGAAGGCGGAGACATCAAGGTCAACGTCATGTCCAACGAGAACCTGGGAATGAACACCCTTGTAAACGGCCATATCACGGACGGCAAGAACAAACTGGACAAGGTTTCATGCAAGTTCCGCGGATGGTGCACATACAAGACCGGTGATGTTGCCGGTGTTTCCGTGAAGAGAATGCACTTCTTTGACAAGGAAACTACAAACGCAATCAACGGGGAGAAATGATCATGGCGAGAATTAAAGAATTTTTCAGAAAACTTCTGGTAGGTTTGAAGAGAAAGCCGCAGAACATTGCTATGCTGATGCTCGTTGTATGCTTTGTCTATTATTCCTTCCACCTGACCCTCATTTCTGATACAACATCCAGAATCCAGGGTCCGGGAATGGGTATTTACGGCTTTGTCACAATGCTTTTCTCCATGCTTTCATTCATGTGCTTCATGAATGCCTTCCCGCACAGGAAAAAGACAAACATTCCCATGCTGGTCCTTCTGTTCATCATGACTGCAGCAGTCATCTTTGCAGACATCCAGTACAGGAACCTGATCATTGCCGCAACAACCGGTGAGAACGCAATTGTGGTGACTGAGGCTACAATCTACATTGCAAAGGCATACACAATGCTGGGCAACCACATTGTCCTGCTCATTGTCTTTGTAGTCCTTACCGCACTGCTTCCCCTCTATGCTCCTCTCATCAAGAAGATCAAGACAAGCGTAGAGGTTGAAGGCAACGACAAGATGGGCGCCATAGAGATAGAGGACTGACTTCCGTCTATGGCAAAGAAGGAGCATGAAGGCCGGGAGGCCGGCGATTATTACAAGCTGAACACAAAGGCGGTCGAGGACCTGGCTACCGCCAGTCCGGAGAACTCGCCCAAGGTCTCCGCCGCGGAACTGAAGAAATACAAGAAAAGTTCCACGGTGAAGATTCCCAACACGGTGAAGGTTCTGTTTGTGAAATTCTGGTTTGCCGGAGCCGTATGCTACTTCGTGATATGGGGACTCGGTCTTTACATCGGGTCTGATCTGGATCTGCTGTTCGTGGCATCCGTTGTAATGGGTTTTGTCACGGATCTGCTGTCAAACAATTTGCTGAGATTCATGGAGGAGACTCCCGGATCCAATGAAAAATGGATTATGGTGGGGAAGATAAGGTACATAAGCCTTATTCTCAACCTCATCTATGCGGGAATTCTGATGACCTGCGTGGTCATGCTCTGTGGTCTTCTGAAAATAGTAGGAATAGAGCCGCTTCTGTTCGGTATCTTCTACATGGGGTTTGACGTTCTCTTCCTGGGAATGAAGAACCTTCTGAAGAATATAGTGAGTGAAGCGAAGAGGAAAGTAGATGAAGGAGGAGTCTGAAAAGATGGCATACCTTACTTTAAAAGGCATAAATAAAATCTACCCCAACGGGTTTCATGCTGTGCATGATTTCAACCTCGATATTGAGAAGGGCGAATTCATTGTATTCGTAGGACCTTCAGGTTGCGGAAAATCCACAACCCTGCGCATGATCGCCGGTCTTGAGAACATAAGCAAGGGCGATTTCAATATCGGCGGAGTACGCGTGAACGAGATGGGACCCAAGCAGAGAGGAATTGCAATGGTCTTCCAGAGCTATGCCCTCTATCCCCAGATGACCGTATATGACAACCTTGCATTCGGCCTGACCCTTGAAGGCGTTGATGAAGACGTGATTGAGGAAAAGGTAAAGAACGTTGCAAGGATTCTCGGTCTGACGGACTACCTTGACAGACTTCCCAGAGCACTTTCCGGCGGACAGCGCCAGCGTGTTGCCGTAGGACGTGCACTGATCAGAAAGGTTAACGTCTTCCTCATGGATGAGCCCCTTTCCAACCTGGATGCCAAGCAGCGTGTAACCATGCGCTCGGAGATTACCCAGATCCACCGGAACACCGGTGCCACAACAATCTATGTAACACATGACCAGACCGAGGCCATGACCATGGCTGACAGGATTGTAGTCATGAAGGAAGGCTACATCCAGCAGGTCGGTTCTCCCTATGACCTTTACTTCAACCCGGTCAACGTCTTTGTTGCAGGCTTCATCGGAGAACCTCCCATGAACTTTGTCAGAAGCAAGGTCAAGGGCGGCAAGATCAACGTAGGAAAGAACGTTGTGGACCTTTCCGTCAAATTAGATGCCGCAAAACTCAAGGCATACGAGGGCAAGGAAGTTGTATTCGGTTTCCGTCCGGAGGCCATTGTCCTTGAGAAGGAAGAGAACACGGTTGAGATCAAGGGCCAGGTTGAGCTTACCGAGCTTTTGGGTGACAACACCAACGTCTACATGGAAATGGACGGCGTGAGAAGCATTCTGAAGATTGACCCGCACTTCACTCCCGAAGTTGACAGCAAGATTTCATTCTTCATCCCCTATGACGCAATCTATCTCTTTGACGGAGAGACTGAAAAGGTAATCAAATAAACATGGACAAAAAACTTTCTGTAAGAATGGCTGAGTCCATAATCTCTTATTTCCACCCCGGAATGATGAAGTGGAACTACGAGCACGGTCTTGTGGTCATGAGCATCTACGAGATAGGAAAGAGATATTCCAGACAGGAGTTCATTGACTGGGCAATTGCCATGTATGACGGTGTTATTGCCGAGGACGGCTCCATAGCCAAATACACGGTAGGCGAGTACAACCTGGACCAGATCAATGCCGGAAGAACCCTGTTCGATCTGTACAGGGAGACCGGCAAGGAGAAGTTCCGTCTTGCAATCGAGACGCTTGAAACCCAGCTTTCAAAGCATCCCAGGACAAAGAACGGAATCTTCTGGCACAAGAGAATCTATCCGTGGCAGGTCTGGCTTGACGGTCTTTACATGGAAGGCCCCTTCTGGACAAGAGCCGGCCACTTTGAAGATGTGGCTACCCAGCTCATCAAGGCAAATGAGATTATGAGAGACGGCAAGACCGGTCTTCTCTATCACTGCTGGGATGAAAGCAGGGGCATGAAGTGGAGCAATGACATCACAGGTCTTTCTCCCCACTTCTGGTCGCGCTCCATAGGCTGGTATCTGATGAGCTGTCTTGACTGTCTTGAGTATGCACCCGCAGAGGGCTGTCTGACAGAGAAAAAAGAACTTGGGAAAATAGTTGCGGATCTTCTGGAGGCTCTCTATAAGTTCCAGGATCCGGCAAGCGGAATGTGGTATCAGGTTCCGGACCATCCGGAAGCTGATGGCAACTACCTTGAGACCAGCGGTTCCTCAATGTTCTGCTACGGTGCTTTCAAGGCCGCAGCCATGGGCATAACGGATGCCTTTGTGCAGAAGGCGGAGAAGGGCATGCAGGGAATAAGGAAGACCTACCTCAAGGAAGAGGACGGGGTGTTCCATCTGGGCGGAATCTGCTCGGTTGCCGGACTTGGCGGAAATCCCTACAGGGACGGCTCACTGGCATACTACTTCAGTGAGAAAGTTGTCTTTGATGATTTCAAGGGCACCGGCCCGTTCGTTCTGGCCTGCTTCGAGGAAGAAAAGGCCGGTTTCTGATAACAACAAGGCCGATACAGGGGTTGCAACATACATGGTTGCAGCCCTTTTTTGCTTTTTATGGGCTCTTTAATGGGTTATAATCAGATAAACATCCAATACAAAAGCGAGGTATTCTTATGGAAGATCTGATGAGAAAACTTAAAGAGGCAAGAGACTACATCAATGAAAAGACAGGTAACCTGAAGATTTATGCAGGTCTGGTGCTTGGTTCGGGTCTCGGAGACCTTGCCGATGAAATAGAAAACAAAATTATCATTCCCTATAAAGACATTCCCAATTTCCCGGTTTCAACCGTACAGGGCCATGCCGGAAGGCTGGTCATCGGAAAACTGGAGGGCCGCCAGGTGCTTTGCATGCAGGGCCGCTTCCATTTCTATGAGGGCTGGGGCATGGATCAGGTGGTATTCCCCATCCAGGTCATGCATATGCTGGGAATTGAGCGCCTTATCCTTACAAACGCAGCAGGCTGCGTGAACAAGGACTGGGAGCCGGGCAACCTCATGCTCATTACGGACCATCTCAAGCTCACAACCCATGAGAACCCGCTGAGGGGCAAGAACGAGGATGAGCTCGGACTGAGGTTCTTTGACATGAGCCGCGCCTATGATCCGGAGCTTGCGGATGTGGTGAGAAAGGTTGCAAAGGACCTGAACATTCCTCTCAAGGAAGGTGTATACATGTTCTTTGCCGGTCCCAGCTTCGAGACACCGGCTGAGATAAGAGCCGCAAGGCTTCTTGGTGCGGATGCCGCAGGCATGAGCACGGTTCCTGAAGTTATCGCCGCAGCACACTGCGGTCTGAGGACGGTGGGAATCAGCTGCATGACCAATATGGCCGCAGGAATTCTGGACCAGCCGCTCAACCACACGGAGGTTCTTGAGACCGGTATAAGGGTGCGCAGCCAGTTTGCGGCACTGATCAAGGGAGTTCTGAGGGAATTCTGACAGGAGGAGCACATGAAACGTTGTGCCATTGTGATACACAGTATCAACGGAAACATTTTTCTTATGGCCCAGGCCTTCAAGGAGGCGCTGGCCAAACGCAACATAGACGTAAGGCTGTACAAGGTTCTTGATGAGGACCTGCACCTTTCCACCAACTCGGACGAGAATGCGCTGGAGTACTATGAGGATATTATCGAGCTGCCTCTGGCCTCTTCCGAGAAGCTTCTGAAGGCGGACATGATTATTCTGGGCAGCCCCACAAGGTTCGGCAATGTGACTGCAGAGATGAAGGCTTTTCTGGATTCCACTCTTGAGATGGCGGATAAGAAGGTTCTGGAGGACAAGCTTTTTGCATGCTTCACTTCCTGCCGCTACAGCGTGGCAGAAGGTGCCAGAGCGCTTGACTCAATGGTGTTCTGGGCCCAGAACCACGGCATGCTCCACATCCCGTTCGGTTTCAACGTGGACATAGCGGGTTGTGAGCAGCCTTCACACGGACTTGTCCACATGGCAGGCCGTGACGGTACGGTTCGTCCTTCCGCGCTCTTCGGAGAGGAAGTTGAAAAGTACTGCAGCAACCTTGCCGCCTATATTCAGGAATAACAGAGCCTGCTTATGAAACTCAGCCAGCCCAAAAGTGCCAGGACCATAAACACCTGCAGGGTTCTGTGTGCCCTGAGGAGCACAAAGAACCTTTCCAAGGCGGAACTGTCAAGGATTCTCAACCTGAACAAGGTTTCAAGCGGAGAGATTGTGGATGACCTTGTTCAGAAGGGCCTTGTCCGTGAAACCGGCAAGATGGAGGTCTCAAACGGCCGCAGACCCACAACCCTGTCCCTGGCTTATGACTCAAGATACGTTCTCGGAGTTGACATAGGACGCTACAGCACAAGCGTTGCACTTTGTGACCTCAATGCAACTGTTGTGAAGGTGGAGCGCATTCCCACCCCGCATGACTGCTCGGTTGAGGAGTTCTGCGTGGGAATTCTCAAAAGCTGCGTCAGAACGCTGAAGCTTGTCCGGCCGGAGCTTCTTCTCGGTGCGGGTATAACCGCAGACGGGAAAATCTCATCCGACGGCAGAACCATAATCTCAAGCGATGTGCTCCCGTGGACGGATATTCCCATTGCCCAGGTGTTCGAGAAGGCCCTGGGATGCAGCGTGACTGTAGGAAACAGAACCTCCGCCCTTGTGAATGCCGAGAAGCAGGAAGACTCTCTTGTGCGTACACAGGAAAACCTGATGTACCTCAACTGGAGTGAGACAATCTGCCTTGCAAACGTGTCATTCGGACACGTCTGGTCGGTGAGCAACGAGTTCGGCCGTATGCAGATAGGGGAGAATACCAACCTTGTGGACGTATGCGGAGCCGCCTCCCTGGGTGCCGGAGAGCAGGTGAAGATGAAGGAGGTCTGGCCCTCTGTTCAGGACAACGTATTTGCCTCCATGGCAAAGGCCCTGAGGGTTGCCTACAGGATTACCGGAACAACGGAGGTGATCATAGGCGGAGAAGGGGCCACCCTTACCGAGCCGTGCCTTGACGCCATCCGCGAGCGCTGTCCCGTACTGCGGATAAACCGCTCATGCATGGGAGACCGTGCATTCATAAAGGCCTCTGCGGAGCTGGCACTGGACAGGTTCTTCTATCAGTCCTCAATGCTTGAGGACATGAAGGACTGGATGTAAAGACTTTGAGGTGCGCACAGGGCGGGGATTGCGGGCAGGTATACTTGCCGATTGTCCCCGCTTTTCTTATCTTTAGTGTTTGAAAACAATTTGAAAACAATCAACGGAGGCAAAAATGGAAAGAAGACAGTTCAAAACAGAGGTTTCCGACCTTCTGCATCTTATTATCCATTCTCTTTATTCACATAAGGAAATCTTTCTCAGGGAGCTGATCTCAAATGCATCGGATGCCCTGGACAAGGCAAAAATCAAAGTTCTCACCGGCGGAGAAGGTGCTCCCGGAGACCTTGCAATCAACCTCAGTTTCACAGAGGGAGACAAGAGGACCCTCACAATCTCCGATAACGGAATTGGCATGACCCATGACGAGCTTGAGGAGAACCTGGGAACCATTGCCCACAGCGGCACAAAGCAGTTTCTGGCAAACCTCACAGCCGAGCAGAAGCAGGACAGCAACCTCATAGGTCAGTTCGGTGTAGGTTTCTACAGCGCCTTCATGGTGGCCGACAAAGTGGAGGTTGTAAGCCGTGCCTACGGTTCGGACCAGGCCTTCAAATGGGCCAGTGACGGACATGAGAAGTACACCATTGAGGAAGCTCAGAGGGAAGGGTACGGTACAACCATTACCCTGTTCCTGAATGACGAGGGCAAGGAGTATGCCAACAGGTGGCAGATCGAGCAGCTTGTGAAGCAGTACTCGGACCACATTGCATACCCCATTTTCCTCACATACACCCAGAACACCTATGATGACAAGTACAACGTCACGGGCACCGAGACCAAGACTGAGCAGATAAACACAGCCGCGGCCCTGTGGACACGCAGCAAGTCCGAGCTCACGGAGAAGGACTACAATGAGTTCTACAAGAACAACTACTATGACTCCGATGACCCGCTCTTCTACCTTCATACAAAGGCAGAGGGAGCCACAGAGTACACAACACTGTTCTTTGTTCCCGCCAAGGCTCCGTTCGACATGTACCATGCAGACTACAAACCCGGAGTAAAACTTTATGTCAAGAGAGTTTACATTACAGATGACGACAAGGAGCTCCTTCCTGCATACCTGCGCTTCGTGCGCGGTGTGATTGACTCGGAGGACCTTCCGCTGAACGTCTCACGTGAGATTCTGCAGCAGAACCGCGTGATGAGCGCAATCAGAAATGCCTCGGTCAAGAAACTTCTCGGAGAGTTTGCCAAGCTGGCCACCCAGAACCCGGATTTGTATGCAAAGTTCATAGAGCAGTACAACAGGCCCCTCAAGGAAGGCCTTTATCAGGACTACGCAAACCGCGAGGAGCTTCTCAAACTTGTGCGCTTCAAGAGCACGGCCGTGGAAGGCTGGACCTCACTCGAGGCCTACAAGGAAAGGATGACGGCAGACCAGAAGTCAATCTACTATCTTGCCGGCGGCGACGAGCAGGCCCTCAAGAAGTCCCCGCTTCTTGCCAAGTACAGGGAGAAGGGCCTTGAAGTCCTCATCATGAACGATGACATTGATGACCTTGTCATCTCATCCATAGGCAAGTACGCGGACTTTGAGTTCAAGGCCGTTAACAAGAGCGGCGCCATGGATGACTTCATGACCGAGGAAGAGAAAAAGAAGGAAGCCGAGGACAACAGGGACCTTACAGACAAAATCAAGAAGGCTCTTGGAGACAAGGTCAAGGAAGTTGTTGCCTCTTCAAGACTTACTGACGTGTCCGCCGTGCTGGTCACGGATGACTCCGACCCCACGGTGCGCATGCAGCAGCTCTTCAGGGCCATGGGACAGGACCAGTTCGGAAAGGTTGCCCCCATTCTGGAAGTGAACCTTGAAGACCCGTTCGTCCGGCGCATTGCCTCCAGCAATGACGATTCCTTCATCAGCACTGCAGCCTCAGTCCTTCTGGACCAGGCCTACATTGCGGAGGGAGTTCTTCCGGAAGATCCCGCAGACTTTGCAGCCAAACTTCACTCCCTGCTGGTTTAACACATTAATTCTTTTATAACGAGGGGACCTTTGCACACGCGAAGGTCCCTTTTTATTCTTAAAACAGTGGTACAAAAACCACATAAACGATAGAATTTGTACCATTTCTTGGTACAAATATCCAAATTTGATGGGTTTTTGTACCAGTGCTCATGTGCATAAACTGAAATTGTTCAGGCAAAGTTGTAACGAGAGACCTCATCCATGACGGACTTCTCGACAAAACTGTTCAGGGACATGTTCAATCCTTTTGCTGTAATAGCCGCTTTTCTGTGTAGGCCAGGTTGCATTCTGACGTTGAACTTTCCCGAGTAGGGTCTCTCCGGGGCAACTCCGTCTTCTTTACACCACTGAATGTAGTCATCAACGGAATTTCTGAATTCACGTTCAAGTTCGTCAACATCTCTTCCCTGAAATGTTATAACAGTTCTGGTGTTGATAACAGAACCGGCAAAAATTCTGGCATCTGAATCATATTCAACTTTACCAATATATCCCTTGTACTCCATCATAATCTGACTCCCGCATTAATCAAAAACAATCTCATGGATTTTACAGCACCCTTATCGGTTACCTTTTCAGGATGGGTTATTTCTTGTCCAGGCCGATGAGGTAGATTTCAAAGCTGTCCACGCGGCAGGCTTTGGGTTTGAGGGTTTTGGCCTTGGTGAACATGGTGCGCATCTTCTGCAGGATCTGCTGCTGGCCGCCGCCCTGGAAGATCTTGATTACAAGATTGCCGTGGGTTTTGAGCTGCTCCTCGGCAAGAAAGACAACCTGCTCGGCCAGGTATTCGCTTCTGGTGGTGTCCACGGTGCGGTTGCCGGTGGTCATGGGGGCTGCATCACTGATTATGGCGTCAAACGGACCGTGGGAGGTCAGTTTGGCGCGGATCTCCTTACTGAAGGCATCGCCTACATAGGCGGTGACTGTGGGCGGGACGGGGTTGAGGTTCAGGGGGTTCAGGTCCACGGCTATGATTGTGCCATTGCCCTTGATGAGCTCGCGGTGGGTGTAGAGGGTCCAGCTGCCGGGCGCGGCGCCTACGTCAAGGACCGTGTCGCCGGGTTTGACTATGTGGTTCTGCTGCTGGATTTCCTCAAGTTTGTACACGCTGCGTGCGGGGTAGCCCTCCCTGTGGGCCCTGAGTGTGTATGAGTCTGCCTTGTCCCGTCTGCTTGTTGCCATGGGCCAATAATAGCATGAACGCCGTCCGTGTAACAGTAAGTAAGGAAAAAGTTGCCGTGCACGATTTTGCTCTCTATAATGGTATGAAACCGGTCAGAAAGCCGTCAGAGTTTTCTGCGGCAAGACAAATGGAGTGTTTTATGGATAAGAAACTTTCGGGAAGGCAGCTGATTGTTGTTGCCAGTACTTTGTTCGGAATGTTCTTCGGAGCAGGAAACCTGATTTTCCCGGTGCATCTGGGACAGCTGGCGGGAAGCAATACGCTTGCGGCCACAATCGGTTTCATTGTAACTGCGGTGACAATTCCCATTCTGGGTGTGGCCGCCATAGGTTCCACACATTCTGACGGACTTCAGGACCTGTCTTCAAAGGTAAGCAAGGGCTACGGTTATTTCTTCACCTGTCTGCTCTATCTGACAATCGGACCGTTCTTTGCCATCCCCAGATGCGCAACAACCTCCTTTACCGTAGGTGTCAGCGCTCTTGTTCCCGGTGCCAACCAGCAGGTTGTCCTTCTGTTCTTCTCCGTCATGTTCTTTGCCGCGGTTCTGGCATTCTCCCTCAAGCCGCAGGGAATCACAATCTGGATCGGAAGAATAATCAACCCTGTGTTCCTGACATTCCTGGGCATTCTGGTCATTGCCGCCATGATCCATCCGGGTGCTGCCGTTTCCGCAGTTGAGCCGGTTGAGGCTTATAAGAGCGGTGCTTTCTTCAACGGATTCATTGAAGGTTACGGAACCATGGACGCCATTGCCGGTCTTGCCTTCGGTATAGTGGTTGTTGAGATTATACGTTCAATGGGAGTCAAGGAAGACGGAGCAATTGCAAAGGACGTTCTCAAGTCCGGCGTGTATGCAGGTTTTCTCATGGCCCTCATCTATGTTCTTACAATTGTGATGGGTGCCCAGTCACGCGGTCTGTTCGAGGTTTCCGAGAACGGAGGTGTGGCACTTGCACAGATTTCAGGTCACTATCTGGGATCCATAGGAAGTGTGGTTCTGGCACTGACAATTACATTTGCATGTCTGAAGACCGCCATCGGTCTGGTTACAAGCTGCAGTGAGACTTTTGTGAAGATGTTCCCCAAAAAGCTGTCATACAACTCATGGGTCTGCTGTATTACAGCATTCTCCCTGCTGGTTTCCAACATAGGACTGAGCAAGATTATTGAGTATTCAATTCCGGCACTTATGTTCATCTATCCGCTGGCTATCACCCTCATCATCCTTGCTCTTACCGGCAAGTTCTTCAATCATGACGGCTGTGTTTACAGATGGGTCACCGGCTTTGCAATGTTTGCCGCAATCTTTGACATGTTCAAGACTCTTCCCGCAGGCATTCAGAGTGCACTCATGCTGGACAAGCTGACAGCCCTTGTGGCAAAGTTCCTGCCCTTCTTCGATATCGGTCTGGGCTGGCTTGTTCCTTCATTCATCGGACTTGTAATCGGTCTTGTCATTCACAGGAGACGCGGTTATATTTCCAATAAATGAGAAACAACATACTTAACAGAAAATTCAAATACACATACTGCAATGCGGCCGCTTATCTCATAGTGGCCAATGTTGCAGTTTTTTTTGTCACTTTTTATCTGAACCCGGTAGTCAACGGTATTTCCCTTTTCTACTGGCTCAGTCTGGTTCCGCCGCTTGTGTCCCACGGCTATGTCTGGCAGTTTGTGACCTACATGTTTGTCCATGCCAGCTTCAGCCACCTGTTCTTCAACATGTTTGCAATCCTCATGTTCGGAATTACATTGGAGAGGGCAATAGGCAGCCGTGAGTTCCTGCTTTTCTATTTTCTGACCGGTACCCTCAGCGGGATTACCAGTTATCTGGTCAGCATTTTCTCCGGCCAGACCAATGTGGTGATGATGGGGGCCTCGGGCGCAATCTATGCGCTTCTGTTCCTTACCTCCGTCATGTTCCCCACGGCAAGGATTCTGCTTTTCTTCATCATTCCGCTGAAAATGCCCTTTGCCGTAATCCTCTACATTGTCATTGAGGTTGTGAGCCAGGTCCTGGACCTTGGAGGGGGAATTGCCCACTACATCCACCTTTCAGGTATTGTTTTCGCATGGATTTACTGCATGCTGCGTTTCCGCATCAGCCCGTTCAAGGTGTGGAAGGACGCCCTTTGAATAAAGCTTTGAGGCGCTCTTTCGGGTACAACCTCAGGCCCGGCCTGATGCCCGGTCTGATGCCCAACTTTACAGCACGAGGATTATGGGGGTAGAATTCAGATATGATACCGCATGACATTATAAAGAAACTTCCCAAAGTGGAACTGCATCATCATCTTGACGGAGGCGTAAGGCCCACAACCGTTATTGAGCTTGCTGAGAAATACAATGTAGAAATACCCGAGAAGGATCCGCAGGCACTTCAGGAGTGGTTTGAAAGAGGCTGCGTCCTCAAGAGCCTTCCCCTGTATCTGCAGACATTCAGCGTCACAACCGCCGTCATGCAGACGGAAGAGGCCCTTGAAAGGATTGCCTGTGAGACAGTGCATGACTGGAAAGAGGAGAACATTGTATACGGAGAGGTGAGGTTTGCACCCATTCTCCACACGGAGAAGGGACTTTCCATGGATCAGGCGGTTCAGGCAGTTCTTGCCGGTCTGAACAGGGGAAAGAAGGAGACCGGAGTCTGCTTCGGACTCATTCTCTGTGCCATGAGAAACCAGAGCCCCGATATAAGCCTTGAGGTTGCAAAACTTGCAGTGGCATTCAGGGACAGGGGAGTTGTGGCCTTTGACCTTGCAGGAGAAGAAGCCGGTTATCCGCCGGAGAAGCACGTTGAGGCTTTCAGGTACATAAGAAAGAAGAACTTCAACATAACAATCCATGCCGGAGAGGCCTTCGGTCTTGAGTCCATCTGGCAGGCCATCCAGGTCTGCGGTGCACACAGAATAGGGCACGGCACGCGCATTGTCGAGGATATGAGCACGGAAGGTCTTCGCATTGAGAAGATGGGAGATCTGGCCCACTTTGTGCTGGACAAGAGAATTCCGCTTGAGATGTGTCTTTCAAGCAACGTGGGAACCGGAGCTGCTGAAAGCTTTGCAACCCATCCGTTCTTCCTGCTTTTCAGGAACCACTTCCGCGTGGTCCTGTGCACGGACAATCCGCTTATGAGCAACACAACCCTCACAAAGGAGATGGAGATTGCGGCGGACAACTTCGGTCTTTCCCTTAAGGACCTGGAGAAGATTTCCGTGAACGCCATGAAGAGTGCCTTCATCCACCACGAGGAGAAACTGCGCCTGATCTATGAGGTGATCAAGAAGCAGAGCACCGATATCAGAAGCCTGTACGGTTATTCCGACTGGAACTGATTTACTGTATTTCCCGTATCTGATAGAATCTCAACAGCCACTGAGACAGGGTCCGGCAGGGTCCGGACTTTGAAGGAGTTTGCATATGCGCATGAGTCAGTTGTTTTCAAAAACCCTGAGGGAGGCTCCCAACGGAGCGGACACAAAGGGATACGAATATTTGCTCCGTGCCGGTTATA
>CAMZFA010000035.1 GCA_947305945.1 uncultured Spirochaetales bacterium
GTATAGGATGTAAGATCTGTGAAACCAAATTCCCGGAAAGCGGTTTCAAGGTAGAGGCATTCCTTGCCAAGGCTGATTACAAAGCCAATCCCGATGAACAGGCAAAGGCTGCAGAAGCCTGTCCCAGAAAAATCATTTGCAAAATTGAAGAATGAATATCATTGTAGGGGCCTACAGTTATCTTACACACGGCTCTTCAAATGAAGAGTGCTCTCAGCTGCTTGACAGGCAGCTGAGACCTCTTCTTACGCTTTCATTTTCAAATCCGGATTTCAGATTTGTTCTCAGGCTGGGCATTCCTTATATTCAATGGCTTGAGACAAATCATCCTGAAATCAACATGCTTATTGCGGATCTTTGCAGGAACAACCGTCTTGAGATGCTCTCTTCTTCTTTCTATGATTCGGTTCTTACTCTTGAACCTACGCATGAAAGGTCTGTCCATATTGAGAAGACGAATACTTTTCTGAGAAAGAAATTCATAAGAAGACCCCGCGGACTCTGGTGCATGGAGCAGGTCTTCAGTCCGTCTATCATCCAGGTTATGGATATGAGTTCACTGGACTACATCATAATCTCTTCGTACAACCAGAACCTTGGTCAGACACTTGTACGCAAACCCTTCAGAATGGAAGAACTGGGTAAAACCGCTGTTATTCTTCCATCCGATGACCGTTTTTCCAGGGAAGTTGCCGAATGCGGAAAAGAAGAATGTACGGCAGAGACACTGAATGCATCATTTTCCAGACTTCTGGACTCCGTTTCCGGAAATGAAGTGATCATGCTCAACATGGACCAGCTGATGCGCTGCGAAGGTTCTTCCGTTGTCTATAAAACAATCATAGACAATGTTGCTGAAAAGACAATCCTTCCATATGAGTTGATTTCCCAGAAAGAAATAGCATCCATGTACTATCTTCCTTCATCAGTGTACGGAAGAGATTTCAACATAGAGAAATCTGTCTCATTGAATCAATACATATTGAACAATCCATTGCTCAACAGAATGCACCGCTGCATAAATTTGTTCAGGGACTGTTCAAAAAACCTCAAAAAAAACTCAGACAACAGAAAACTCGTTGAATATCTGCTCATGAACGCTTCAACGGGAATGATATACATACCTGAAGTCAACCTTAATACAGAAATACGCCGAAGGGCAGAAGGTGCTCTCAGTGAGATAGAGAAAACACTTTATGAAGAGGGTATTCTTCCGTCCACTGCAGACCTTGACGGAGATCTTTTCCCTGAATATATAACGGGAAACAAAGTCTATACCCTGTATCTGAATACAAAGGGAGCGGCAATCTCCAGGCTCAATATATTTTCCATAAAATCAGATATTGCCCTCAATCAGGGACAGGGACTGTTCAGGGATACAATCAGAAACGGAAAGGCAAGTGACCTCAGCATTAAAAGATGGGAGCTTACTCCCGTTGATAGAAAACGTCAGGACTTCTTTGCCAAGAGTCCGCTTATAGAGGTTGGCAAGTCCGTTATAAGCATATCAAAGCATTATAAACCCAGACAGAACTCAATTACCGTTGATTATGAAATGGAGAACATGGGAAAAACTCCAATCAATGATCTTGTTTTTGAAACAGTACTGAATCTATGTATTCCCGGAACGGAGAGTTTTGCGGATTCCGAGGGTAATACAATTGAAGAGAAAGGTACTACATCCAACAGAATTTTGATTGCAAATAAGATCAACGGCCTTTATTTTGAACTTACATCCACCCTGGATTTTCTGATCAGTGCAAGAAACATCTACGCAGATGCGGATACTCCACTTGGAGTTGTAAAGCAATATCAGTATACTCAAATAAAATATCAGAAAAAAATAAAACTCCCCGGTTCGGAAGCATTGAAATGTACTTTCACTCTTAAGGCCGAAAAGAGAAGAGGGAGACAGGAGAAACAGAATGACACTTGAAAACAAAGCCCTGCTTGAGCAGCTTAAAGAAGAAACTTCATCCATCTGGAGGGGACTTTGACCCGGAGGGTCAGAAGAAAGAATTAGCGGCCCTTGAACAGCAGACTACAGAGCCCGATTTCTGGTCGGACAAACAGAAAGCTGATTCAGTATTTTCAAAGATTAATTCAATTAAGGATGTTATACTTCCTTTTGAGCAGCTCCTTAAGGAAATTCAGGAAACATATGACCTCATTGACCTGTACGAGGAAGAGGATGACAACAATCCCGAGTATCAGGCAGAGATTGATGCCCGTATACTTGAGCTGCAGGAGGAATTCAGACCTCTTAAACTGAAAACCCTTCTCAACGGTAAGTACGACAAGGGAGATATGTTCCTCACAATCCATGCCGGAGCTGGCGGAACTGAAGCATGTGACTGGACAAGCATGCTCATGCGCATGTACCTCAGATGGTGCGAAAAGCACAAATACAAGACGGAAATCCTTGATACACTTGAAGATGAAGGCGGTTACAAGAGCGTTACCATCCAGGTAAGCGGTCCATATGCCTTCGGTTATCTCAAGGGAGAGGCGGGAGTACACAGGCTGGTGAGAATATCGCCGTTTGACTCAAACGCGAGAAGACATACCTCTTTCTCTTCCGTCTATGCCTCACCGGTTGTTGAGGACAATATTGATATAGAGATTAAGCCTGAGGATATCAGAATAGATACCTACCGTGCAGGCGGTGCCGGCGGACAGCACGTCAACAAGACGGACAGTGCCGTAAGAATAACGCACTATCCTACAGGTATTGTTGTTCAGTGTCAGAACGAGCGTTCACAGCAGATGAACAAGGACTTCTGTTTCAAGATGCTGAGAAGCCGTCTTTATGACTACTACAGTGCAAAGCTTGCCGAGCAGCATGCCGCCGAGGCTATTGAGAAGAAGGACATAAGCTGGGGTTCCCAGATCCGAAGCTACGTTTTCCAGCCTTATACCATGGTCAAGGACAACAGAACCGGAACCCAGACGGGAAACATACAGGCTGTTATGGACGGAGAAATTGATGATTTCATTGAGTCATTCCTCCGCTGGAACCAGGAGAAATAATTGAAACGGTTGCTGCTGATTCTGACAGTCCTGATATGTACATTTACATTATGGGCTGTGGATTTCAATGTCTGTGTCTACCCCTCCGATACGGAGATTGAGGACTATATCACCAGGTATTTCCCTGAGATAGAGTCCTCAGTTGCATGGACGCGGTCCGTTACAATGAGACAGGAAAACCAGACCCTCTACAACGCCGGTACCGGACTGAGCGGTGCATGGGCCACCGAAAACCCGGATAACATTGAAAAGGCCTCACTGGCTTTACAGTCTCCGAAGCAGGCCGACAGTCTTCCTGAAAAACTGACTGTCAAACTTGTGAAGTACAGCGGTAATGCAGACCGCAGCGGCCTGCTCAACTCAGATCCAATGCTGTTGGAGTATATCTGCCGTTCTGCAAATGCCGACCTGCTTGTGATTCCTCTTTCCGAAAGGGTGAGCGAGTTCAATTCTCTTACAATATGTGTCTATTCTCCTGTCACGGGCAACAGCGAGCAGGTCTTCTTCCGTCTATTGCAGAATTCAAACGTATTCACTGATGAGGCGGCTGTTGCACTTGCCCCTTATTTCCTTACACAGGAAGATGTTCAGACCTTTACAACTGTTAAACCTCAGATAATCAGCCCCGTACTTGCCGAGTATTGTATAAACTCAAACGTACCTGCGGAAGTTTATCTGAACGGTATTCAGAGCGGTACAACACCGCTTGTCCTCAACAATGTCACCATACCGTCTGTGGTCAGACTTACCGCACAGGGTTATGCGGATTTTGTTGTCAATGTTGACGGTAAGAATACTGAAGTAAATGCTGAAATGAAACCTGCATGGATGAATGAAGGAGAGTTCTACAGCAAGTCCAGAAACAGTTTCTACAGGAAGATGGCAGTGGCACTCGGAGCATTTGCCCTGAAAGTAGGGGTACGCTCTCTTCCGGTAGAGAACGTAAACATGCAGAATGCATTGAAGATAGGAACCGATACCCTTGCCGTTGTTTCTGTTTTCAATCTGATAAGCGGACTGTTCAACTATTTCATGTCCGCTGATTATCTTTCACAATAACGGAGTTTATATATGGCTAAATTAGGATTCGGTGCCAGATTGGCTTCATTTTTCGGATTCAGGAAAAAGCTTGATGACAGTTTCTTCGAAGATCTTGAGGACATGCTCATAGAGGGAGACTTCGGAGCAAAGAACGCATATGAAATAAGCTCACTGGTTGAAGATGAAAAACCTCGTACTGAAGAGGAATTCCTCACACTTGTCCGCAAGGCTCTGGATGATAAGATCAAGGGAACAAAGCTTGTTCCGAATCCCGATGAATTGTCCGTTTACCTTGTCCTTGGTGTCAACGGCGTAGGAAAGACAACATCAATTGCAAAACTTGCAAAATTCTATAAGGACAAAAATTACAAGGTTGTGCTGGCTGCCGCCGATACCTTCAGGGCCGCAGCCATTGACCAGCTGGAACTTCACAGCAAACGCACAGGAACCAGAATTGTCAGACAGGAAAACGGAAGTGACCCCGGTGCAGTAATCTATGATGCAATTTCCAGTGCACAGGCAAGGGGAGAGAATCTCATCCTCTGTGATACAGCAGGAAGAATGCACAACAAGGAAAACCTGATGAAGGAACTTCAGAAGATAGACAAGATCATAAGGGCAAGAATCAAACCTGAGAACTATAAGAAGATTCTTGTCATAGATGCTGTTACAGGACAGAACGCCGTAAGCCAGGCAGAACTCTTCAACCAGGCAATAGGTCTGGATGCCCTCATCCTTACCAAATATGACTCGCTTTCCAAAGGCGGTGCTGTTGCCCAGATAGGAATTCCCGTTGCCTTTGTCGGAACAGGAGAACATTATGAGGACATCCATGTATTTGACAGGGATGAATTCCTCTCTTCACTTGCGGGAATCTGACAATGAAAAGAACCCTTCCGGTAATCCTGTTTTCAGCCTTGCTCCTGTTTCCGGTTTTCTCAGAGAGAATGCCTGCAAACATGCTCGGCCAGATTATCAGCGGAGAGACAGAATATTTCATTGAAACAGAAGGAAATACAAAAACTCTTTACCATGATGATGTTCCGGTGAGAACATGGACGGAAGATGTTTCCGGAAATGACAGAACCGTTACGGAAACGGATCTTGAAACTCAGACAAGTATTGTCAGCACTTACAGCAACTCAGTTCTTGTATCAAGAGATACTGTCAATGCCGACGCAAGCTCGGTGAAGACTACATATCTTTATACGGAAGGTTCTCTTCTCTGCACTACAGTTACTGATGAAGAAGATAATTCCAGTGTTGAATACTATCTGAGAAACCCATCCGACGGATCTCTGATAGCCGTAAGACGATTTGAGAATACCGAACTTGTAGGTCAGTCCTACCTCTATGCAGCTGAAAGCCTGTACCGTAATCCCGGCTCATCCGTCATTACGGAAGGTGTATTCAGCGTAACGGAGGATGGAAACATTACGTATGAAAGAAACGGTGTCAGTTATACGTACAGACGTGACGGCAAGATACTTCTTGAAAAGGAAGGAAATATCACAACTGAATATCTGTATGACAATGATGACCTGATCAGCATAACTGTAAGCTCTGATGAACCCCCGTATGAGAAAACCGTAACTGAGTATGAAGAAGGAAATGCTGTTTTAATTACAAATTTCCGTAACAATCAGATGGTTGAGTTGTCTGACTATTCAGGAGAGAACGGAGCCATGGTGAAGACTGTATACTCATCAGGTGCTCCCGTTGCCAGAATTTACTACATGGAAGACAACAAGAGAGTTCAGAGGGTGGAATACTACTGATATGTCATTCAGATTCAAGGTTTCATCAAGATATTCCTTCTCAAAGATCAGGGGGCAGAGAACTGCAGCTGTAATGATTACCCTGGGTATTGCCGCCGGAATAATTGCCATGATCATGGTCAGCAGCATAATGAACGGCCTTCAGGGAGCTCAGATTGACAGACTTAGAAATCTTGAATCTTATGACATTGTCATTGACAATTCATCCCTTTCTCCTTCTCAGCTTGAGGATATAAAGGGAGTGGACAAGGCCTTTTCATACGGAGAAACATCAGTTCTGATTACAGACAGGACTTCGTCACGCAGCGTAAGCGTAAGGCTGCGTGCTTTTTCTCCGGACACCCTTCAGTATCCCAGATTGAAGAACAATCTGGTATTTGCCGGCCGTCTTTCATCAAACGGACTGGCTCTTTCCACTCCCATCATTTCAAATCTACGCTTTCTCAAAGGAGACAATATCGAGATCACTTTCCTGAGACAGGGAAAGAAGACTGCTGTTGTTCCCTATACTGCGGATATGGAAGTAAGCACTGCCTATGCATCTACATTGAGAAGTTTCAGTGATACTACCGCATTGACGGACCTGGACACCTTCATTGAGATAATGGGCAACAAGGACATTCATACCGGGATTTACTGCAGTTCATCCGTTTCAAAAACCGCTGCTCTGATAAAACAGGCTGATCCGGGTGCAGTTGTGATGCAGTGGCCCGAGTACAACAAAACAATCTACAGTGCCCTCATGCTTGAAAAGGCCATGGTATACGTGTTTCTGAGTTTCATTTTCCTCATCATCTGCGTAAACCTGAAAAATTCAACCGGAAGGCTGATAGATTCCAGGAAACAGGAAGGAGCCATGCTCAGGGCACTGGGTGCCACAAGAAAGGATATAAATTTCATCTTCATGGCACAGGGAATAATCCTCTGCCTTGCAGGAGAGGCCATAGGAGCAATTCTGGGACTTCTGGCAGTAAGGAATATCCAGAAGATTCTTGTTGCAGTAGATGCCGTTGCACATACATCCATTAGTTCATTCCCCTTTGAAGCTTATATTTCAACCGGTGAAACATGTGGAATTCTGACCGGTGTTCTTCTGATTGCAATACTGTTTACCTACCTTGGCTGCAGACGTACATACAAAACTGAAATAATGGAGGTGATTTTCAATGTATCCGATTGAATTGAAACAAGTTACCAAAAGTTTCAAAAATGCATCCGGAGAAGGGGACCTTCTGATTCTCAACTCAATTGACCTTTGCCTCCTGCCGGGAAAGTCCACTGCGATAATAGGAAAAAGCGGTACCGGAAAAAGCACACTGCTTCAGATTGCAGGCGGTCTTGATGCTCCCACGTCCGGTACTGTTCTTTGCAACGAAACAGATCTTGGAAGTCTCAGTGATTCCAAAAAGTCACTAATCAGAAACAGAAACATGGGCTTTGTATTTCAGAACAACATGCTTCTTGAAGATTTTACGGCTCTTGAGAACGTAATGATTCCGGCCATGATCGGCGGTTCTTCAAAAAAACAATGCGCAGACCGTGCATTACAGCTTCTGGATAAACTGGGACTTTCAGACAGACTGGACCATCTTCCCGGTCAGCTTTCCGGAGGAGAGAAACAGCGTGTTGCCATATGCAGGGCATTGATGAACAACCCTGACGTTGTATTTGCAGATGAGCCCACAGGTTCGCTTGACGAGGAAAATGCAAGGGAAGTGGAGAACATGCTCTTTGATATAGTTTCATCTGAAAAGCGTACCTTGCTTCTGGTCACCCACAACATTGATTTTGCAAACAGATGTGATATGGTCTACAGGCTCAGAAACCGTACATTGACTTTGGAGAAGAGCTGATAATGAATCCTTTTGTTTCACTGTGGAGCAGAAAACGTATTCTCAGAAAAGGCAGACTTACAGGCTGCATGGTCCTCATTTCACTTGTGACTGCTCCTCTTGTGATTGCGCTTATCTTCTCCCGCAGTATGATGCTTGGCATTGCAGACAGGTTCATCTACCTCTCCGACGGGCATGTTCAGATTTCAGACTCTTCCCATGCAGAATATCCTGCGGATAACATACTCAGCATCGATGAAACCGTTACCGGATATGCTCTTATGTACGGAGCGCAAAGCACATCAAGTGTATCTTTGAAAGGTGTAAAGGAAAACTATTTCAACGAAGGCAGGCTAAGGTACATGGATCTTGAATTCCTGCCGGAGGATAACAGGTCTTCCCTGAACAGAATAATACTCAGTTCTCATACTGCTGAAAAACTGAATGTGAAGAGCGGTGACCGGGTTGCACTGATGGTTGTACCTGATACTGACCAGGGGGTATTGAGACCTGTTATGCTTCAGGTGGGAGGTGTCTATTCATCCGGTTATGAACAGATAGACAGCAACCTGGCATTCATTGATTATGACTATGCCCTGAAACTGTTTTTCTCAGATGAAAGCAGGGTAACGGAAATACTTCTCAAAGACAGTTCAGACAAAGAGGTATTGTCATTTGCCTCATCAGTTTCCACAGACGGTATTGTAAATACCTGGCAGAACAAGAACTATGCTGTATACAGCAACTTTGTCAACAGCAGACAGATGATAATTCTGATTCTGCTCATCATTGTATTCATAGCCTCGTTCTTTACGGCATCGGCAGCAAACCAGATCATTGAGGACGATATTCCGGAGATAGCCGTTTCCAAACTCATGGGCGCATCAGACGCCATGACAAGGCAGAGCGCCTTTATAAGCATTTATACCGTTACCCTTACCGGAATGCTTATAGGACTGGCAGTTGGAATCCTGACAGGTCTTAACCTGAGCCCTGTGCTGAAACTGCTTTCAAAATCCGAACTTGTGAATCTGTCCTACTACCTCATGGACTTCACTCCCGTTGTGCCGTGGGGTGACATTGCCCTGGTTCTGGCCGTCATGACTCTTGTTTCGGCACTTTCAATTTTCATTTCTTTGAGACACACACGAAGGATAACTCCCATGCGTCTTTTCACAGGGCTTTGAAACATGTAAAATCAAACCATGAGTCTTGAAGTTTTTATTCTCGGAACAAGCGGAATGCAGCCTCTCCCCAACAGATTTCTCACCTCTGCAATGGTCAGAAGAGAAGGTGAGCTGTTTCTGTTCGACTGCGGGGAATGCACACAGGTCAGTCTCAAGATGCTCAATCTGCACTGGAAGAGAATCAACAAGATATTCATCTCACATATGCATGCGGACCATGTTACGGGCCTTCCCGGTCTTCTCATGCTCTCCTCCCAGGTTGACAGAACCGAGCCTCTCTATATTTACGGACCTGCCAAACTCAACGAATACATAAACGCCAACAGAAAGCTGCTGGATATGTACATAAACTATGAGATCATCTTCAGGGAAGTAGGTCCCGGCACAGTTTATGAAGATGAATCAATCACCATAGAAGCAGTTCCGCTTCTTCATACAAAACCCTGCTTCGGCTATGTCATGACTGAAAAGGACAGGCCGGGGGAGTTCAGCGTTGAAAATGCCACTGCACTCGGAATTCCAATGGGGCCCATGTGGGGCAGGCTCCAGAGAGGGGAGAACGTTGTCCTTGAAGGCGGTACGGTCATTTACCCGTCACAGGTCCTCGGACCGGCCAGAAAAGGCGTCCGCTTTGCCTATATAACGGATACCGTCTACCTTTCATCCATAGCCAACCACGTAAAGGGCGCCGACCTGCTGCTGTGCGAGGGCATGTTCACGCGTGACCTTGCAGCCGATGCATTTGAGAAAAAACACATGACCAGCTCACAGGCGGCCACAATTGCACTTGATGCAGGGGTGAAGAAACTGGCACTTATTCACTACAGTCCCAGATATACGGACAAGGAACTCAAGACCCTGAGGGATGAGGCCAGGGAGATTTTCCCGCAGACATATCTTGGAAAAGACGGAATGATTGTGGAGTTGAGCAACTCAGACTAAAGGATCATCCTGACCTTTTTTCGAGTAGGAATTCCGCGGAAGGGTGTCTGTCATTTCCGTATCTCCGGGCTTTCTGATTGCATGGAGAGTTGAAATGAGAAGAACTGTAAAGCCCAGGACAAACGGGATAAGCTTCAGAATTAAAATATAGTCCATATTTGACATCCTTGACGATTGATATAATATTAGCAGGTGATGAAGAAAGCAAGAAAGTATCTGTTTGTATTCCTCTTTCTGTCCCTTTGTATTTTCCTTCTTGTATCTGGAATATTCGGAGAAGGCGGTTATCTGTACAACAGATCACTTCGCAGCATCCTCCAGAACCTTCAGTACCGGTCGGACAAACTCCAGTCCGATATCCAGGTTCTTCAGCAGAAGTCAGATGAGCTGTCAACAGAGGACGGACTGAGAAACACTGCCCTGAATCTGGGCTACTACATTGAGGGAGATTCCGTCTATGTGTTCTCAAGTTCCGGCCTTCAGACAGACACCTACGAATATGTAACCATGGAAGAGGAAACACAGCCCTTCAGGGCATTCTCAAAGGGAATGTGCATTCTCATCTCCGTTTCCGCATCAATGATAATCACAGCCCTTGTATGGTTTGCCGACACGGTGAGAAAAGGAAAATCATTTGATGAGGATGATACTATTTCCTATCCAGACTGAGATCCCCGTCCTTCACCCAGCCCTTAAAGCGGCAGAATTGATTGATTGCAGGACAGATAACAGCCGGAAGAACAAATGAAATGAGAATCAGTCCAAGCCAGTCGGTGAAGAGCACCTCTTTTCCTGCCCAACCTGAAATGACACCTATCTGACCCACAAGCCCGCATGTTCCCATTCCGGAGGAGACAGAAGGTCCGTTCATCTGCAGGCCGAAAACACAGGTGGCAACAGGTCCTGTGATTGCAGATGTGACTATGGGAGCAATCCAGATCCGCGGATTACGTACTATGTTTCCCATCTGAAGCATTGAAGTTCCCAGGCCCTGGGATACAAGGCCGCCCCATTTGTTTTCTCTGAAAGACATTACAGCAAATCCCACCATCTGGGCACAGCAGCCTGCAACAGCAGCGCCGCCTGCAAGTCCTGTCAGCTGTAGTGCGGCACAGATTGCCGCCGATGAAACGGGAAGAGTAAGAAGCATTCCCACAATGACAGAGACTGCAATTCCCATGAAGAACGGCTGAAGCTCTGTAGCCCACATGATCAGAGTGCCAAGTTTCATTGCAGCTCTTCCTATTGGAGGAGCAATGAGACTTGCAATTCCCACACCGGCAATAATGGTTACAAGAGGAGTAACAAGAATATCAATCTTTGTTTCCTTGCTTACAGCCTTGCCCAGTTCCGCCGCTATGATTGCAACAAAGAAAACAGCAAGGGGGCCGCCGGCTCCGCCGAGAGCGTTTGATGCAAAACCCACAGTGGCAAGTGAGAAAAGAACCATTGGAGGGCAGTGAAGTGCAAAACCTATGGCAACAGCCATTGCGCTTCCGCTCATGGCAGTGGCAAGACCGCCAACGGTATAAGGTGTTCCGGCAACTGTGGCAACAGTCTGTGTGAGGAATGATATGTTGAGCTGACTTCCCAGTGTATTGATAATTGTACCTATGAGAAGCGAGCAGAAAAGACCCTGGGCCATGGCACTCATGGCGTCTATAAAATATCTCCTGACGGATATCTCTATGTCCTTTCTTTTCAGGAATGCTTTGAATTTCTCCATTGAGTGAAGATTACTTCTATTCATTTGAGTATTCAAGAGTTTGATGCTTTTTGTTATATTTAAGACATGCTTGGGAAAAACAGGGTATTTGAAACAACAGACTCAATTATGAACTGGTTTTTTGCCTTTCTTGTTGCCTTTACTCTCCTTTACCTTTCAACGGTACTTGTGATTCTGCGTTACAATCTTTACGGTTTTTTCCTTAAGGTAATAAACATTCTTGCATGGGTGCAGATATGCACTTGCGTTATTCTGGTGCTTCTTGCATTTTCAATCTGGATTACGGATTATCAGTTTCCAATAGGACGTTTTCTCTGGGGGGTGATACGCTCACTGCTGTCCCTTGCCCTGATGATTCTCTGCAATACTGTAAACGTTATTTCCGAAAGCGGAACAGTTATTTCAATCTGAAACTTCCCTGCCTGAGAACCTTGAACGGTCTTACGGTTGCATCTACAAGTGTTGAAGGCGTGGTTCCCTGAATCTCCATACCTCTGACAATTATATCCACATAAATCTCGAACCTGTTTCTGATTGAAGGAAAATCAAGGAGCGCAGGCTCTCCGCTGATATTCACGCTTGTGGAATACAGGGGACTGCCCAGTTCGGAGAGAACGCGCTGGAGGAAGGTATCGTCCGGGACACGGACTGCAATTGTGCCCCCGTCCTTTTTGGGAAGTACAGCCGTCAGCGGGGCAGGCCAGGCTTCCAGTATCTCCTGCGGAATATATCCTACAAGTTCCTTTGCCTGCTCAAGTGTGGCAATGACCAGGAAGGGCTTTGTTTCACTTCTGCCTTTGAGAGCTTTCAAAGCGCTTTCACCTGCGCCGTAAATTGCGCTGAGGCCGTAAATTGTATCGCACGGAAGGATTGCAGTGCCGCCGTCTTTGAGTATTTCCACCAGGGTAGGGATTGTTTCCGGGTTTTCCTTGTTCAGAATCATAGGGGCACTATACAAAATTCCTGACTTTCCATCAATCTTTGAATTTTGTTGCGGTTTGTTGCATTACCCCTTAAAATTTATCTGAAAGGAGATTCTATTATGAATGATCTTAAGAAAAGATTTACAGACCTTGGAGTTATTCCTGCAGATATCATGATTCCTGAAAAGGGTGTTGACCTTGAAAAGTGGGCAGTTGTTGCCTGTGACCAGTTTACTTCCGAAAGAAACTACTGGGAGGAGGCTTCTGACTATGTGGGTGAGGCACCTTCAACCCTCAGACTGATTTTCCCCGAGTGCTACCTCGGAGACAGTGACGGAAAACAGAGAATTGAAGACATCAATAAGAAGATGAAAGAGTATGTGGACAGGGGAATTTTCCGCACTTACAAAGACTGTTTCTTCCTTATCAAAAGAAGTTGCGGCAACGCTTCAAGACTCGGCCTGATGGCCGCTCTCGATCTTGAGAACTACAGTTGGGAAAAGACCTCCAGAACACCGATCAGAGCTACTGAGGGTACCATTCTTTCCAGAATTCCGCCCAGAAAGGAAATCAGAAAGGATGCACCGCTTGAGATTCCCCATATAATGGTTCTCATTTCCGATGCAGAGAAGTCCGTCATTGAGAAAATGTACGATAAGCATGAGAAGCTGCAGAAGGTTTACGACACAGACCTCATGAAGAACGGCGGTCATGTGGAAGCATGGCTTGTTGATTCTGATGAAGACAAGAATACAATTGCCTCTGCTTTTGAGAAACTCAGAGCAGGTCTTGATCCCCAGAATCCGCTTCTCTTTGCCATGGGTGACGGAAACCACAGCTTTGCTACGGCAAAAAGCTGCTGGGAAGACATCAAAAAGACCCTTACCCCCGAGGAAATCAAAACCCATCCTGCAAGGTACTGCCTTGTTGAGCTTGAGAATATTTTTGACCCGGGTCTTGTATTTGAGCCCATTCACAGGGTCTTCTTCAACGTTCCCGAGGATGTGTTCCTTGATGAACTCAGGAAAACTGCTGAATCAATTGATTTTGAGACTGTCAAATGCCGCAACTGCATTGCAGAAAGGCTCAGGGACCAGAGCACCCAGGGCTTCGGTTACTGCACTGAAGACAAACATGTCTATGTAAGACTTCACAATCCCAAGGCCTTCATTGCAGCCGGAACTCTGCAGAAAGTCATTGATGCTCTTCTTGAGAAGGGCTATGAAGTTGACTATATTCACGGAGCCGACGTTACCGATAAGCTGGGCCAGGAGAAAGGCAATATAGGTCTCTTCCTGCCTGCCATAGACAAGACAACGTTCTTTGACACAATTGTTTCAGACGGAGCTCTTCCCAGAAAGACTTTCTCAATGGGAGAGGCTAATGAAAAGCGCTATTACATGGAGGCCAGAAGAATCAGATAAAAAATTGTAAGGTCGGGCTATTGACCCTTTGATATAAAATCTGATAAGGTCTCCAAGAATACCACGGAGGCAAGCTTATGGTCAGCATAAACACTTTAATCATTACGCTGCCGGGAGCACTGTTTCCGAATATTCTTTATCGGAGCAATTTTTAAGACAATCACTTTTGTGGTTGTCTTTTTTTTAAGGAGA
>CAMZFA010000036.1 GCA_947305945.1 uncultured Spirochaetales bacterium
GATAAGCCAGATTGAGGCGGAGCAGAGTGCAAAAGAAAAGGCGGAAGCCTCTCTGGACGAAGCCAAGAATAAGAAGAAAACTCTCAGTTCAGATCTTGAGGCTGTGAACAACGGAATCAGTCAGATCAATAGCCTGAAAAACAGCGGTTATTCAGAGACCAGCCAGCAGGAACTCAGTTCCACGATTGAATCAGACTTCAAGACCTATCTTACAAGTGAAGGAGCCGGCCAGTTGGACGGAAATACACTGGACCAGCTGAAAAGCCAGTTCTCTGCCTGGTATGCTCAACACAAAGACGATTCTGATTATGCCGGAAAATCAAATGTGGAAGTATACATAATCTACGTCACAGATAATTATCCCAGTCTAGACCAAGACAAGCTCGGAAGACTCAATGCTGCAAAAACTGAGTTTGTTACCGGTACCGATGCAAGGATAAAAGAAGTTGTGATAGGTTCCAATACAGATTCCAGCCGTACAAATGTTACCTACTATACCTACGGTAAAAAACTTATTGCAACCAGGAAGAAGGCCGGTTCCGGGGAAAGTGTTCTTGATAACGCCTATGCTCATGCCGTGGGTTTGAATTTCCAGATTGCGGAATACAGTGCAAGGATTGCACATCTGGAATCCAAACTTGGAGATATTGAGAACAACCTGGGAACCCTGACACAGGAGCTGAAGGAAATGTATTCATGGGCACCCTCTCCCTATGAGGGCTCCTATGCAATACTGTTCAACCCCATGGGGTTCAACAACGGAAACGTCTCAATTACAGGAATAGACAACAGCAGAATCACTCCTGCAGACTGGGAGAGCCACATCAAATACGGAAAGAGCGGACTGGAAGTTCAGAACCATTCAAAAAGAAGCGTAGTCTTTGAGGATATTGATTTCACGCAATCCGAGGCTTCCGGACACGGCGCGGAGTTCAACGGAGTAAAGGTTGTGAACTATGCAGACTCAAGAGATCCGTTCTATACAAAGCCCGCAAGGTATGAAGACAGCGCTCTGAACAACATATTATTCACCAGACCCGTAAAGCTGAAAGAGGGTATGGATTTCATTGCAAAGACTGCAAGCGGCTCAATCTGGGCAAACCTGCATAATGAAGACAACGGAAAGATTGACTTTACCGCAGAGCAGGGCAATGTGACAATCACATCCGTAGCCGGCGGCCTTGTTTCCGGCCCGGTCAACATCAAGGCCGGTGACAGGATTTTTGCCGGTGACAGTGTGAAAAATGTCTCGTCCGGTACAATCAACGTTGCCGGAGACCTCATTGCGGGCAACAACGACAGAAGGCAGCTGAGAATTACATCTGCAATGCTTGAGGATGAGAACCTTGTGATTGACCCCACCACCGGAGAAAGGAACATGCTGGACCTCAGCCTTTCCGAAACCGGTACGTGGAAGAACAATGTCAATGCCGTCTACAAGGATGGACAGATTTACCTCTTCTCGATAGGTCCTACAGGACGTGAGGTCATTCTTGATGCCGGAGAGGCCGGAGGAAGTGTAAGCGGAAGCATAACCCTCAACGGCGGTTCTGCAGAGGTGAAGGTTGTCAACGAGACAAACGTTCCCCTGTACATCAGTGACATAAACAACGTCCACCATGACGCGGTTATTCAGGGAAGCAACGTTACGGTCCCGGAAACTGCCGTGATTGACAACAACAGGCATATTAAGGATGCGGTGGTTTCCGTTGATTCGAACGCAGCCCTCTATGCAACCGGACGGATTATAAGCGGAGCATACAGTGACGGAAACGGCGGTTACACATGGGAAAGTGAAGGCAACAACGGCTCATTGTGGCTGAGTTCAAACGGCCGCATTGTTGTGGATGAATACTTTGATGAGGAAGGAAACGAGATTCCCGCAATTGAAACCGGCTCCGCCCTGCTTATTGAAAGCGAATCCGGAGAAGTGGACATTGACGGAATTATCCATACCGACAGGATTGTCACCGGAAACGTCAATGACGATCCCGTCTTTGTAAGGAAGATGCAGGTAAAGTATGCCACTCTTGAAACAAGGGCCGAGGAAATGACACTTGAAGATGTTGAGGTTGAGAAGTTCGGTTCCTTCATAACCAATGACAAGGTTCTCCTTCTGGACAACCTTGACGTCTCGGCAAAGGAGTATCCGGATGCCCAGCTCTTCACCGGCAGGACAGGATCATTCTCCCTCTATGTGGATGAATCCAACCGCGTGGAGACCACAGCCCCGGTTGTGATAATAAGAAACCGCGACATGCTTGTCTGGAACTATCTGGGCTACCACAGCTTCGACACCCTGACCCATGCGGAGACGGTGCTTATGAAGGATTCACTGAAATCAACACCTTCGAACCTCTTCCTTACCACGGTCAGGCCTTTCGGTCTGGTCAGTACCTATGAAAACCTTGTGACAGGGGACAGGAGGATTGCAAGATGAAGAATATATTTAAAATCCTGCTTTCCGTTCTGATTGTTCTCTGTCTTTTCCCAGGTTGCAACGGGGACGTTGAACCCACACCTCCCGTACCTCCGGTACCGCCGGAGGAGGCGGCCTTCTCAATGAAGGGCAAGATCTATGACAGTCTTGAGGCTGTTCTGGCCGCCATTCCGTCCAAGGGCTCAAAAGCCGCTTCGGACTACGTTGTAACCCTGCTCAGACCTTACACCGGTCCGGGTGTGAATGTTGATGCAAAGGACTTCACGCTGGATCTCAACGGCCTGAAATTCACTATGACCGGTACGCTGAGCATAACAGGCGGCTCAAAGGTTGTAATAACCGGACAGTCCGGATCTGACGTTGACCTTGGAAGCAACTCCATAAGGGCAAGCGGCTCATCCGATGTGAGGATTCTTCAGCACACAAGCGTAAGCGGAGTGCTTGAAAGCCTCTCTTCCTCCGCCGTCAGGCTTGATGACAGTGCAAAACTGAGCGGCTGCGTCATTACGGACAACGGCGGTTTCACAGTGTCCGGAGACTCTTCCATCAATGCGGATGTAACGGCAAAAACCGGCTCGGCAATTGCCTTTGAGACCGAAGGAAACATAATCACCACACTCAGCAAGACTGCCTCCGATACAGTTGTCTTTACCAGAGACATTTCGGTCAGTGCTCTTGCAGAGGGCTCGGACAATAAAGTCATTACGGCAGACGGTGTTGTTATTACAGGGGCCGCTCTTGAAAAGGACACGGAGTATACCGTGCTGCTTGAGCTCAAGCCGTATAAGGATATAGTCTCAGCCCTGGCAGATGCAAAGAACAAAAACACCCTTGTCCTGCTCAAAGATATAAACAACAGCGGTAATACTCTCTATATTGATAAGGAAATAACTCTGAATCTTCAGGGCTATAATATAGGCTCCGGAACCGTCAGCACGGAGCGCAACGTTACAATTCTGGGAACCGGAACAGTGTCCGCGGCCATGACAGCCGGCGGAGGTGCACACTACACCCTGAACGGCGGCACATACACGGAAGATCCGGGTAATTCAGATAAGTTCATTGTTCCTCTGAACTATAAGATTACGGGAACTTCTCCATATACGGTTTCCGTTGTAACTGCCGGGGAGGCAGCGGCACAGATAGGGGAGAAGTACTACCTGACGCTTCAGAATGCTGTAAATGACTCGGGAAATGCTGCTGAAATAAAACTGCTTAAAGATGTGGCAGAGAGCACTCTTACCGTTTCTCAGGGCAGGAACATTAACCTGGTCCTTAACGGATGCAGTCTGACTCTGACAACCTTTACCAACAATGCAAATGTCAGTTTCAGTACAAGCGGTAGTGTCAATATAGCTTCTGTTGTATTGGAAAACGGCTCGGTTACTGAAATCAGCATATCCGGTACATTCAACTGCACACTTCCTTCGTCATTGTCTTCTGCAACATTGAAGATAACAGGAGGTACATTTACCTCCGATCCTTCAACCTATGTTCCTGCAGGCTACAAGGTTGAAGGTTCTTCTCCTTCATTTACAGTTTCTGAGATAACTGAAGCAGAAGCTGCGGCAGAGGTGAACGGCATTCTCTATATGACCTTTGATCAGGCCCTGAGTGCGGCAGTCTCCTCCGAGGGAGATGTTCTCTATTCAATAAAGCTTTTAAACAATGTAAATCTCACTTCTGCAGTAAATCTGTCGTTTAAAGACACCCTTGAACTGGATTTAAACGGAAAGAGTCTTTCCTCAGCGGCCGGGGTGTTTGTCATAACAAAGGGAACCCTCAGTATTGAGGGAACCGGTAAGGTTTCTGGAGCAGAAGCAAACTGCGCAATCACCGTCGGGGATTCTTCAACCGGCTTCAGCCCCTCCGTTATCATTGCAGAAGGTGTGACCGTGTCTTCTGCAAGTGGAGATTCAATCAGGATAGTTGGAAATGATACGGAAAGAAGGTCTGCACTAATCAGCGGAAGCGTGGGTTCCGTGAGCAGTACAGGCACCGCTTCCGTAATTCAGATAGGAAATAAAGCGGTATTAAACGGTACGCTCAGTGCATCCGGAATCCTTGGAATTTCCGGCGGAAATTACAGCGGAGAAATAAGTGCGCAGAATATTTATATAGACGGCGGAACGTTCACAGACGTTACTCCGGCTGCCCCAACAGTGACAGTAAACGGCGGTACTTTTACTGCTTCTTCCAATTCAGAGGTACTTAAAGCAGACGGCAGAACCGTTTCCATAACCGGCGGTGAATTCACTGCACCGGAAGGTAAGGTGTTGTTCAAAACCTTAAACAACGGTTCTGTGGTAATAACCGGCGGTAGTTTCTCAGGGAATCTGGGAACGGAGAGTGACAACATAGTTCTCACAGGCGGAACGTTTGACAAACAGCCTCTGAGCAATTTCATTGTTCCCGGATATGCTGCAACTTATAATCTTGAAAGTGCTGTCTGGACTGTCTCTCTTGCAGAGGTAAGCAACAAGGTGGCACAGATAGGAGAGAGATATTTCAGTTCTCTTGATGATGCTCTTGCTGCTGCAGCGGAGAATCAGACTGTAAGTCTTCTCAAGGACATACAGGTGGATTCTCCCGTTGAAATCAACAAAACCATAACTCTGGTTCTGAACGGCAATCTGACTGCTTCTTCAGGGCCGGCTGTAAGTGTTGCGGAGGGCAAAACCCTGACCCTCTCAGGTTCTTCAAGGCTTACCGGCAGTATTTCCACAACCGGAAGCGCCAATGTGAAGATTACCGGCGGAACTTACAACTTTGATCCTTCTGAATATGTAAGCGCATCCGACTATGACATTATTCCCAACAGCACAGTCTCGCCTTCATGGTGGACCGTCATGCCCAAGAGCACTAACCCCGTAGCTTCTGTTAAAGGCAATAATTATGAAACCATTGCCGCGGCTGTAAATGCTGCCGCAGTCAATGATACTGTTGTCATCCTCCGTAATGTTGAGGAAGAAGCAGAACTGGATAAGAACATTACCCTCAACCTTGCCGGTTATACCCTAACAGGTAATCTGGCTCTGTCCTCTGCGGACGGAGCTGCAGTTGCCGGTCCGGGAACGATAAACGGCAGTGTTACACACTCTGCAGGAACTGCAACACTGAACGGAATCAGTGCCGCTTCTTTGAGCAGTTCTGAGTCTGCCGGAAATCTGACGGTCAGCAGCGGAGTCTTCGGCTCAATAAGCAAGGCCGGTTCCGGTAATATGTCCGTTTACGGTGCAACTGTAAATTCAGGTGTTTCCTGTTCGGAAGGTTCTCTTTCTCTTACAAACTGCACGGTCAGTGCTGCTTCCGATGTTGTCAGTGCAACCGGCGGAACGGTAACCATAGACGGCGGAACTTATACTGCCTCTTCGGGCAATATACTTAGTGCGTCCGGTGGAAGCATCGCCGTTAAAGGCGGAAGCTTTACGGGCAGTCTTTTTGGAGCCATTTCCATTTCAGGCGGCTCTTTCAGCGTGGATCCCAGTGATTTTGTTGCTACTGGGTGCCAGGTTACTCAAAGCGGAGACAGGTGGGTTGTAACTTCAGCCCAGTCTTCTGTAACCAATGTTGCAAAGATAGGGGAGCATTATTACACAAGTCTGGGTGATGCGGTTGTTGCAGTTGCGGAAGGACAGACAATTGAGCTTCTTGCCAATATTCACCTGGAAACTACCCTGAATCTGGCCAACATAAATACGTATTCAATATACCTGAACAGATACAGTATTGATTCAACTGATTGCAGCGCCCTGTCCGTGACAGCAGGTTCCGTTACCCTTTGCGGCGGCGGAACGGTGTCTGCTGCAAATCAGAACAACACAGATGAGATATACGTAATTACTGCAAGCTCGGCTGCAAATCTGACAATAGGAGCAGGCGTTACGGTTTCTTCAGGTACCTTTAACGGCATCAGTCACAGCGGAAGCGGAAAACTGACAATTGAATCAGGTTCCAATATCAGTGTTCCTTCCGGTAAGAATGCAGTTTGTGTTTCAGGTTCTGCTTCCTATGCCGTAAACGGCGGCACGTTAAGCGGCAATATTGAGAATGCATCCTCTGTGGGCTGTACATTGGGTACAGGCGGCTCAGGCCCCGTAGTAAACGGAGATGTCATTAATTCTCATACCGGTTCAACAACAGTCAGTGCAGGTATTGTTAACGGTAATGTAAGCAATTCCTCCGGTACAACATATATAACTTCGGGTGTTGTGAACGGTAATATCAGTAATTCTAATTCTGCCGGTATAACAAATGTGACTGCAGGTATTGTTAACGGTAATATCAGTAATTCTGACGGTACAACAAACATCAGCGGCGGAACTGTCCACGGTTCTGTGAGTAAAACCGGCGGAAGTGTTTCAGTTTCAGGAGGAACTTTCTACAGCCAGCCCGACTCTGCCCTTGTTGCAAGCGGATATACAGCAGTGCAGTCCAAAAATACATGGGTGGTTGTTGCCAATGTTCCCAATGCAGTTGCCCTTGTTACCGGAAACTCCAATGTGGGTTATTATACCGACTTTGCAGATGCCCTGGACAAGGCTGCCGGAGGGAGCCTGCAGTTGTTGGAAAATAATACTGCTCCCGCTTCCGGGAAATCCGTTTCCAGTTCGTTGAGCATTGATCTTAATGGCCATACCCTTGCTACCGGAGGCAAAATTACCGTTACTTCCACCGGAGCTTTGACAATAAACAACTCAACCGGCAACGGTGTTGTAAGCGGTTCCATTACTGTGGAAAAAGGCGGTTCAATAAGGGCGGAAGGAACAATTTATGCTGAGGATGGGGGAGCTCTCAGGCTTCTTGTCTCCTGCCTGGAAAACAACGGAACAGTGGTTCTGAATAAAGACATAGAACTTACCGGAACGACCCCTCTTGTAGTCGGAAGTGGCAGGCAGATTAATCTGAACAGTAAGACTTTGACCGGAAGTGTAAACTACACCTCACCCGGAATTATGACTGTTAAAGATGGAACAATAAGCGGAAGTGTGACCAATTCCGCAGCAGGAGTAGTTTCTCTTGCGGATACTTCTGTCACCGGAGCCATACTCAACAGCTCTACGGGAAGTCTGATTATCAGCGGAGCTGCTTCTGCATCCAATATTACTGTCTCAGGCGGTAACGTAACCATTCTGGGTGGTACCTTCAGCTCTACAAGCGGCAACGCCGTTGATATTGAAGGCGGTTCCGTAAGCATTACAGGCGGTACATTTACAGCTGCAGTCAATGCATCAGCCGGTAAGGTGAATATTTCCGGCGGAACATTCAACGGTGCTCTGAACGGAAACATTGTCATAACCGGCGGCACGTTCAGTGATAATCCGAGCACCTATGTTGCTCCCGGATACAGTGTAGCTGAATCGGAAGGGAAGTGGACTGTATCCTCACTAGGACTTTCTGATGCAAAGGCTGTCATAGGTCATGTTTACTTCAATTCCATTTCCGCGGCCCTGGATGCCGCATCAAACGGAGACAGAATTACGCTGTTAAAAGATGAAAGTTTCCAGGAAGCATTATCAATAACCAAGACTCTGACTCTTGCTCTCAATGCAAACCTGAGCGCACCTTCTCTTGCAATAGCAGAGGGAAAATCCGTTGTCCTTTCAGGAACCGGAAGTCTTGTTCTTGACACTAAGAATCCCCTGCCGGCGGCAGACAGACTGAGCATCAGAGGCGGAACATACAACTTTGGCCCGGCAGATTACGTTGACGGAACAAGGTATGTTATTGACCACAGCTCTGAAAACTATGTTGTTTCCGAACTTAATGCCTCCAATGCGGCGGCCTCTCTGGGAAGTTTTTTCTACTCAAGTGTTCAGAATGCTGTAGATGCGGCAAGCTACAATCAGACGGTAAATGTTCTTCGTAGTGTTACGGAAAACGTAAGCACAACCAAGACAATTACTTTGAATCTTGGAGAAACGGCTGTTCTGACGGGCAGCATTACTGCAACTTCAGGAACTCTGACCCTGACCGGTACGGGAAGGGTGAACGGAAGCATTGCGCAAAGCGGCGGTGTTGTTTCCATAAAGGGCGGAACGTACAATTTTGATCCCACGGATTTTCTTTCAGGCGGTTATATTGCAGCAGAGGAGAACAATCTGTGGACTGTTTCTGCAAAGGATAATAATGTCTGCAGCATAGGAACCAGCTTCTATACCAGTGTGCAGGAAGCTGTTGAAGCTGCACATTATCTGTTCTCAACAACAATCAGGCTCATAGGCAGTTCCTATGAGGCAGATTTCACCGTTCCCGCCGGAAAAAATATAATTCTGGACCTTGGAACCGAGCAGGCAACCCAGACGCTTAAGGCAAATATCACGGTCAACGGTAGTTTGCGCATTAAAGGGAGCGGAACAGTTACCGGTACTATAACAAAAGGCAGTTCCGGTTCCGTATACGTTTACGGAGGAACCTTCAGTTTTGACCCCGTAAAGTACGGTTTTGTTGATACTGATTTGTATGTTGTAACATCTGAAGGCGGATCCTGGAGCGTATCCAAGGTAATGGAAAGCACGGCTGCCGCCTATGTACAGAACGGTGGAATAGCTGAATACTATGCAAGTTTATCATCTGCAATTGAAAACGCAACAAGTGCGCATACGGTCTACCTTCTCAGAGGTGTTGAGGAAGATGTGAACATATCCTCTTCCTTTGCATGCTTAAAACTGAACAGCTACGCAATTACCGGTAACTTGAATGTGACCGGAGGCAGTGTTTCACTTGAAAACGGCAGCATATCCGGAAACATTTCAAATTCCGGAAACGGTGCAGTCATACTTGACGGCGTTAACGTGGGCGGAAATACGTTCAACAGCAGCAGGGGTTCAATCGTTTTGAAAACCGGAACTGTTGTAAACGTGAATCTTGAGAATACTGACGGCGGAAGCATTGCCGTGAACGGGGCAACTGTTTCAGGTTCTGTAAGCAATAATGCATCCGGTGCCATTTCAATCGGAGATACAAGCACTGTTAACGGGAATATCTCCAGCGGCAACACAAACGGAAGAATCCTGATTACGGGAGGCACTTTCTCCGGCAGTCTCTCCGGTACGGACAGCTCTCTTGTTATTACAGGCGGCAGTTTCAAGTCAAATCCCACTGCCTTTGTGAATACGACCTACTACGAGGTCGAAGAGGTCGAAGATTATTATCAGGTTTCCGTCAGGGAGGAAAACATGGTTGCCATGATAGGAACGGAGTATTATCCGACAATTGAAAGTGCAATCAATGCCGTTCCCGCCGGAAATGAAAGTACAACCATTACTCTGCTTGCAGATGTGGTTCAGGGTGCCGATCTGATGATTCCTGACAGTAAAACCATTGTCCTTGAGTTGAACGATAAGACTGTTACAAGAAACATTGTCTCTTACGGACAACTGGAAATTGGAACAACGGGTAATGTTAACGGCAATATCAATGCATCAGGTGGATTGGTGACAATAACAGGCGGGGTGTTCACCGGTAATCTTATCGGCGGAAGCGGTAACAACAAGCACATCTCCATAACAGGCGGTACGTTCAGTGTTGATCCGACTGTTTATGTTGCTCCCGGTTATGGTGCAACAGAAGAGGGCGATTGGTGGACTGTAACCCCGACTAACAGTTGATAGTTCACTCTGGAGCCCAAAAAACCCTGTTCAGGGGGGCTCTTGCGAAAATCGCCCGGCAGGGCAGGGTGTGTGGAAAAATATGGTTGACAAGATGTTTCTGTTGGTAGTAACATCAGACAGAAAGGTGCGTTGCACCGGAGGAAAGGATTTTATGTCAGGCAGAACTTACTACGCTTATTCTTATTATTACTCAAAGAATAAAGGGGTATGTGCCGCCTGAGCATCAGGATATGCAAATAACAGAGCCGCACATAGGTGTGGCTCTTTTTTTTATTTTGATTTTCCTGTTTAATAACAGGGTACTCTAACGGAGGAAAACAATATGAAGAAAGTTTTTTTGGTTCTGACCATTGCTGTCTGCCTTGTTGCATCTGTTTTTGCAGGCGGAGCTTCAGAGAAGAAAGCTAAAGACACATTCAGTGTCGGAGTTGTCCAGCTTGTCCAGCATCCCGCTCTTGATGCCGCAACACAGGGCTTTGTAGATGCTCTTACGGCACAGCTCGGTGACAAGGTGAGCTTCAACGTCCAGAATGCATCAGGTGAAATCAACAACTGTGCAACAATTGTCAACGGTTTTGTTTCAACCGGCACGGACCTCATCATGGCCAATGCAACACCGGCTCTCACAGCCGCTGTTTCCGCAACAGATTCAATTCCCGTTCTGGGAACATCCGTCACAGACTACGGCGTAGCTCTGGATATTGACAACTTCAACGGTCTTGTAGGCACAAACGTCAGCGGAACAAGCGACCAGCCGCCTCTTGACGAGCAGGCCGGAATGATCATGGAGATTTTCCCCGGAGTAAAGAAGGTGGGTATGCTCTACTGCAGCGCAGAGGCAAACAGCATTTTCCAGGTTTCAAAGGTTGAGCAGGTTCTCAATGCAGCAGGCGTTGAGACAAAGCACTTTGCCTTTACCGACACAAACGACATTGCTTCCGTCACACTGAATGCAACACAGTGGGCAGAGGTTGTCTATATTCCCACCGACAATACGGCTGCTTCCAACACCGAGGCAATTGCCAACATCCTTGTTCCGGCAAAGGTTCCCGCATTCTGCGGTGAGCAGGCTCTCTGTGAAGGCTGCGGAGTTGCAACCCTCTCAATCAGCTACTACGACCTGGGCGTAACAACAGGCAACATGGCTGCAAAGATCCTCAAGGGCGAGGCCAAGGTTTCCGAAATGGCCATTGAATACGCTCCCGCCATCAAGATGTACAACGCAAAGATGTGTGAAGTCTACGGAATCAAGGCTCCGGCAGGCTACCAGGCATTCTGATTGAGGTGTGAAAGTGGATTTTTTCGGTTCTTTACTTAATGCCACCCCGGGTGCTGTCTCACAGGGTATCATCTGGGGAATAATGGCCATAGGCCTGTACATAACATTTAAGATCATGGACATAGCCGACCTGTCCGTAGACGGCTCCTTTGCCACCGGCGGCGCGGTCTGTGTCATGCTTATCCGCGGCGGCTGCAATCCGTGGCTGGCAGTTCTTGTCGCCATGTGCGCCGGCGGAGTTGCAGGCCTGATCACTGCACTTCTTCACACAAAGTGTGAGATTCCCGCCATCCTGTCCGGAATTCTGACACAGCTTGCCCTGTACTCAATCAACCTGAGAATCATGGGCGGCCGTGCAAACCAGCCGGTCAGCGTTGACAAGTATCCGCTGCTGGTTTCCCAGCGCTATGTCCGTGAGCTTTCACTGCGCAACCCGCTTCCGCTCATCATCCTGCTCACTGCAATTGTGATCGGATTCATGTACTGGTTCTTCGGTACCGAGCGCGGCTGCTCAATGCGTGCCACCGGAGACAACCCCAACATGGCCAAGGCCCAGGGGATCAACGTCAAGAACAACATCATTCTTGCACTTGTTTTCTCCAACGCCATTGTTGCCTTCTCCGGCGCTCTGATTGCCCAGTTCCAGGGCAGTGCGGACATCAACATGGGACGCGGTGCCATAGTCATAGGTCTTGCCGCCGTCATTATAGGTGAGGTCTTCACAAAGAAGTTCTTCAAGAACTTTGCCCTCAAGCTCCTGGGTGTCTCAATCGGTGCAATCATCTACTACCTTGTACTGCAGGTCACTCTCCAGCTGGGTCTGAACACCAACGACCTCAAGCTCATCTCCGCAACAATAGTTGCCGTCTTCCTTGCAATTCCCTACTGGAAGAAACTTGCAAGCCAGAAGGCCGGCAGGAAAGGAGGACGCAATGCTTGAAATCAAAAACATCTGTAAGACCTTCAACAAGGGCACCGTCAACGAAAAGGTTGCCATCAACAACCTCTCACTGACCCTCGAGGACGGAGATTTTGTCACAGTCATAGGCGGAAACGGAGCAGGTAAGTCCACCATGCTTAACCTGATTGCCGGTGCCTTCCCCGTTGATTCGGGCTCAATCATAGCCAACGGCAAGGACATTACGCACCTTCCGGACTTCAAGCGCGCCTCAATCCTTGGCCGTGTTTTCCAGGACCCCATGATGGGTACCAGCGCAAACATGCTCATTGAGGAAAACCTGGCTCTTGCCAACAGACGCGGCCAGAAGAGGGGCCTTAAGTGGGGTATCTCCGACGCAGAGCGCGAGGACTTCAAAAAGCAGCTCAGCGCCCTGAACCTGGGTCTCGAGAACAGACTCAGCACCAAGGTTGGTCTTCTTTCCGGCGGTCAGAGACAGGCTCTGACTCTGCTCATGGCTGTTCTCAGGAAGCCCGACCTCCTGCTTCTTGACGAGCACACCGCAGCTCTTGACCCCAAGACTGCCGCCAAGGTCCTTGAGATGACCGACAAGATTGTCAAACAGCACAATCTCACAACCCTTATGGTCACCCACAACATGAAGGATGCCATAGAGCACGGCAACCGCCTGATCATGATGGACGCCGGCCGCATAGTGGTAGACATCCGCGGCGAGGAGAAGAAAAAACTCACCGTTCCCTACCTTATCGACCTGTTCAGCAAGGCCAGCGGCAGCACAGAAGCCAATGACGCCATGCTCCTGAGCAAATAATCATTATAAATTCCAATCCAAGGGACTGTCGCAAAATTCAAAGTTGCACAGTCCCTTAATTTTTGCCCCTTCCAGCCTCGTTCCTCGTTTACCTTCGCTTATAGCATGTGCGATGTAATATAAATCACCCTCAAAACCGGGATTTTTATATTATAAATAATATAAATTTCCCCTGAATCCGGCATATTTATATTACGTGTACCCCGCTATCCCGTATAAAGCAACCTGAAATCCGGACATCTATAGCATAAGAACTGCTGTTTTCGAGAT
>CAMZFA010000037.1 GCA_947305945.1 uncultured Spirochaetales bacterium
CCGAAGAAGAAAAGGAGTGGGTTGTCTGGGCAAGGGAAAAGGCGGACTGGATAGATCCAACGATAAGGAAAGAAGATAGTATTCTAGGTAATTATTCCAAATCAGTGTTGAGTCGAGAATCGTATTACTAGTGATGGCAGATTCCGAATAACTTTGCAGATCAATGACAGGAATGCTGTATAATAGTTGTTGGAGAATGTGTTGATGGAGTCCGTGAACGAAAAAAAGAAAAGATCTATTATCCAAATGTACCGCGATGGGAAGAGTGCATATGAGATCGCCCGGATCCATGAAATCTCCATGATTAAGTGTTATGAAATCATCGATCAGGCTGAAAAAGAAAGAAAGGCCATGTCTGACAGCAAGAGTAGTGCTGAAGAGAGAAAGGCTAAAGCCTTAGAACTGGCAGCTACCGGAATGAAAAGAACGGAGATTGCCGACAGACTTGGTGTTCACATCACTACAGTCAACAAGTACCTATCAAAAGAGGAATATCATTTTCTGAAGTCCGACAAACCTGCAGAGAAGAAAGAACCTACAGACACAGAAAAAAAACATCTTGAACAAATCCGCAAAGTATACAAGAAGGGTGACACTCAGACTATTCTTGTTAAAAAAACAGGCCTTTCCAAAGCCACCATGAACAATCTGTTCCGGAAATTCAATCTGAACGAGGAATTCGGAATAGATGAAGCCTTCATTCGGTCAACGCTTTCGGAAGCCTCAAGAAAGGGCAGAAAGAAAGCTACCAAAGCCCGACTAGCTAAGAAGAACAGGAACATAAAAAAGGCGAAGAAACTGATCGGGGAAGGAAAGCTTATTGAGGAGGTTTCGGAAGAACTAGGGGTGTCTGTCGTAACCGTCAAGCGTTATCTCAAAGAAGATAAATAATATGGATAATGATAGCGATAGAAATGATACATAGAATAGCTTTTTGTACCAAATTTATACCGGAGTGCGAGAAAATAGGCATCTAATTCTTTGTATTGCAAGAAAATACTATGATAATGTAATTATTCCCACTCCACTGTTGCGGGTGGTTTCGCAGTTATGTCATAGACAACACGGTTGATATGGGGAACCTCGTTTACAATCCTGTGGGAGACCTTCTCAAGAATGTCATAGGGAATTCTGGTGAAAGTTGCAGTCATGAAGTCAGAGGTGCTTACGCAGCGCAGGGCAAGGGTGTACTCGTACGTCCTGCCGTCTCCCATGACACCAACGCTTCTGGTATCTGTAAGAACTGCAAAATATTGGCTTGCATCCGGAACTTCCGCCTTCTCGATTTCGCATCTGAATATCCAGTCAGCTTCCCTGAGAATTGAAAGCTTCTCCTCTGTAATGTCTCCGATTATCCTAATGGCTAGACCGGGACCGGGGAAGGGCTGGCGGCTTACAAGATACTCCGGAAGACCGAGTTCTCTTCCAAGTTGGCGCACCTCATCCTTGAAGAGGTACCTGAGAGGCTCGATTATCTTCTTGAAATCCACGTAGTCCGGAAGACCGCCCACGTTGTGGTGGCTCTTGATTACTGCAGCATTGCTGCCAAGGCCTGATTCAATGACATCAGGGTAGATTGTTCCCTGTACAAGATAATCCACTTTTCCTATCTTTTTTGCCTCTGCCTCAAAGACCCTTATGAACTCCTCGCCTATTATCTTGCGCTTTCTCTCGGGATCCGTAACACCGTTGAGTTTGTCAAGGAAGTGCCTCTGTGCATTGATGCGGATGAAGTTGACAGGGTAGTTTGAGAAAATCTGCTCAACCTGGTCGCCCTCGTCCTTTCTCAGAAGACCGTGGTCAACAAACACACAGGTAAGGTTTTCCCCTATGGCACGGGACATGAGTGCCGCGGCAACAGAGCTGTCAACACCGCCTGAAAGTGCAAGAAGGGCTTTTCCGTCCTTTACTTCTGCTCTGATTGAGTCAATTGAAGTCTGAAGATAATTGGCCATTGACCAGTTTGCAGAGGCTCCTGCAATATCAACAAGAAAAGTCTTAAGAATTTCAGTTCCTTTTTCGGTATGATTTACCTCCGGATGGAACTGCACGGCATAGAAACGCTTTTCTCTGTTTTCAAAACCTGCAAACGGGCAGCCGTCGGAGTGTGCAATTGCGGTAAAACCTTCCGGAATCTTCTCAACACTGTCTCCATGGCTCATCCATGTGATGCTTTTTGTGCTTATGTTTCTGAACAGGGATGAATCTGTATCAAAGCATGTTTCCGTTCTGCCGTACTCGCGGTTTGCAAGGTTATCGGCCGGAACAACTGTTCCGCCAAGGGTGTGGGCCATGAGCTGGGCTCCGTAGCATATTCCCAGAATCGGTATGCCCAGTTCAAAAACGCCTTTGTCTATCTTGGGTGAATTTGCTTCATAAACGCTGGAGGGGCCTCCGGAGAGGATGACTGCCATGGGATTGAAGGTCTTGATTTCTGCCAATGTCATTGAAAACGGTTTGATTTTGCTGTAGATACCTATTTCCCTGACCCGTCTTGCTATGAGCTGGTTGTACTGGCTTCCAAAGTCCAGAATCAGGACTTTTTCTTTTGCTGTGTTCATGAATCCCTCAATCAGTTCTGTTTTCTGAAAACAATTGCGCCTTCTTCGGCTTTGTCTATTACGGCAAGGGCTTTGTAGTTGTAACCGTTGTTTCTGAGGTAGTCTCCGCCGCCTTGGAAGCCTTTTTCAATCACAACGCCTATTCCCTCAAGAGCGGCTCCGGCTTCATTGACTATGTCTATAAGGCCCTTCACTGCATTACCGTTTGCCATGAAGTCATCAATTATCAGTACACGGTCCTGCGGTCCAAGCCATTCCTTTGAAAGGATGAGGGTGACCGTTTTTTTGTAAGTGTACGAATAGACCTCGGATTTGTAGAGACCGTTCTCAATGTTGTCACTTTTGGCCTTTTTGGCAAAAATAAGCGGAACACCGAAGTTGTGGGCACAGATTGTTGCCACCGGTATTCCGCTTGCTTCTGCAGTAAGGACCGCAGAAATTCTGTTGATGTTGAAGAACTTTCTGAATTCCTCAGCAATATCATTCATAAGGACGGTATCAACCCTGTGGTTCAGAAAACCGTCCACTTTTATGATGTTGCCGGGCAACACCTTTCCTTCTGTTATGATTTTTTGTTCAAGAAGCTGCAAAATATTCCCCCATGGAATTATTGCATTTAATAATCGCATTTTTTCCGTCAGTGCTTCAAGAGCCTTTTTGTCATCTGTTAAAAAATAGACTTTTGGAATATTATGTTCTGCATGGATCTTTCCGAACTTTCGTTGATACTGAACATTCTCGGTGTTGTCTCGTTTGCCATTTCCGGCGTTCTTGTTGCAGTACGCAGGAAGATGGACTATCTTGGGGTTGTGATCCTGGGCATTGTCTCCTCTGTGGGCGGCGGTGTGATAAGGGATGTCATTATGGGACGCGTTCCCCCGCAGATGTTCACAAATCCGCTGTATGTGGCTGTAAGTTTCATAACCGCCAACATTGCGTTCATCTTCCTTTTCTTCAACCTTGAGGGAAAGTCCAGACCTGCAATCAACCGTTTCTTCGAGGAGGTCTACTTCTGGTTCGATACCTTCGGTCTTGCCCTCTTCACAACCCAGGGCGTGATTGCCGGTAAAACCATGCCCGGTGCAAGCATTTTCCTGTGCTCCTTCCTGGGTGTCATGACGGGTGTGGGCGGAGGTGTTCTCAGGGACATTCTTGCAAACACCGTTCCTGCCATATTCATCAAGCATATCTACGCCCTGGCTTCAATTGTGGGTGCGCTTGTCATATCTCTTCTCTGGGAGGTCAATGACTCCTGGGCAATGATTATGGGTTTCATCCTCATTGTACAGATCCGCTACATGGCCAGAAGGCACAAGTGGAACCTGCCTCACATCAAGAACATTCCTCCGGAGCACATTGAACGCTGATGCTGAAAATAAGCGTTTTGACCATGTTTCCCCAAATGTTTGACTCAATGAATGAGAACCCCGTTGTAAAGCGTGCGCAGGACAGGGGTTTGCTTGAAATTGAGTACATTGACATAAAGAACTATGCCAGAGGCAGTTTCAGACGCATAGATGACAGTCCGTGCGGCGGCGGACCGGGTATGATAATCAGAATTGATGTCATTCTCAAGGCCCTTGAGGCCGTCAGAACCGCAAGTTCGCATGTTGTGCTGCTCAGTCCCAAGGGAAGGGTATACACTCAGGCAAAAGCACGTGCATTTGCAGCAAAAGAGCATATTGTGCTCATCTGCGGGCACTATGAGGGCATTGACGCCAGAATTGAAAAACACGTGGATGAGATGCTCTCGGTAGGGGATTATATACTCACAGGAGGGGAGATTCCCGCCATGACGGTTGCGGACTCGGTGGCAAGGCTGCTTGGCACCATAAGGGAGGGGGCAACTGAGGATGAAAGTCATGAGAATATTCTTCTGGAGTACCCCCAGTACACAAAACCCGCGGATTATGAGGGGGACAGGGTGCCTGAGGTTCTTCTGAGCGGAGACCATGCAAAAGTACAACAGTGGAGACACGAGCAGGCTGTTGAGGCAACAAGAAAGCTCAGGCCTGACCTTTATGAGAAGTGGAGGTCTTCCTCCCATGATTGACAGTCTTGAGAAACGCAGGATGTTCGGCTCTTTGGTCACTCTTGCAATTCCGGTAATTCTGGAGGAAATGCTTACCATGTTCCTTCAGTACGTGGACATGGCAATGGTGGGCAGGCTGGGGGCTCAGGCCACCTCATCCGTAAGTCTTACAACTTCAGTAAACTGGCTCATAGGAAGCATATTCGGAGCTGCCGGTGTTGCCGTTGTGGCAATTATGAGCAGTGCATACGGGGCAGGTGACAGGGAGAAGATAAGAAAGACAGCCGCACAGAGCGTGCTCTGCGTTCTGGGATTGGGACTGTGTGTGTTTGTAATCTGTCAGGTTCTGAGCCCACACATTCCCGTATGGATGCAGGCGGATCCGGCCATAAGGAAAAGCGCCTCAGAGTATTTCTCAATCATTTCCCTTCCCATGGTTTTCAGGGCTTCAGAGATAATCTGCGCCAGTGCCATGAGGGCGGTGAAGGATACAAAGACACCCATGGCCGTGAATCTGGGTGCAAATATACTTAACGTAGTTCTCAACTGGTATCTTATTTATCAGAAAGGACTTGGCGTGAGGGGGGCTGCCATAGCAACTGCAATATCATCCGTTGTTGCCGGTCTTCTCATGTTTGTACTCATGTTTAAAAAGAAAGATCTGAGGTTCAGCTTTTCAGATCTGTATCCTGATGCTCCTGTTCTCAGGGAGACAGCGGAAATAGGGCTTCCGGCCCTGGCTACAAGTGCCACAAGCTGTCTGGGGCACATAGTCTTTGCCTCCCTTGTCTCGTCAATGGGAACAACGGTGTTTGCAGCCCATTCCATAGCACTGTCTGCGGAGACGGTTTTCTATCTTCCGGGCTACGGACTGAGAAGCGCCACATCAACGCTCATAGGAATATCCGTAGGTCAGAACAACAGGGAAAGCTTCAGGGTTGTTGAGAAGCAGAGCGTTGCCCTCACCGTTGCCATGATGGCTTTTACGGGGGCTCTCCTCTTTGTATTTGCAACACCTGTCATGGGAATATTCACACCGGATACGGAGGTGATAAGGCAGGGCTCACGGGTTCTGAGGCTCATTGCCGTGTCAGAGCCCCTGTTCGGGCTCATGATAGTATCTGAAGGTATTCTGTACGGACTTGGTCAGACAAAGACCACCTTCATTGTTGAAACCATAGGGGCATGGGGAATAAGGATTGCACTTACCCTTGTGTGTGTGAAAATGCTTCATACAACGCTTTTCGAGGTCTGGATGTGCATGTTTGCGGACAACACTTTCAGGGCCTTTGCCCTGTCATTGCCCCTGTTTACCGGAAGAGATCTTGGTTACTTTGACAAACGCCTTGAGAGAAGTCACCTCAAAAAGGTTGCATCCCCGTAACTGAAGAACCTGTAGCGCTGCTCAACGGCATGCTTATAGGCATTGAGGATATTATCCTTTCCTGCAAAAGCACTTACAAGAACTAAAAGAGTTGAAAGCGGTGTGTGGAAGTTTGTCACCATCTGGTCAACTATTGCAAATTCAAAGCCCGGTGTGATGAACAGTCCGGTGTCTCCGCTTCCGGGCATTAGAAGGCCCGTTTTCCTGTCCACGGCACTTTCAAGTGTTCTTACGCTTGTGGTTCCTATGGCAATAACCTTGCGGCCCTGCTGTTTGGCCCTGTTTACCGCATTGGCCGTTTCCTGTGTCACATGGTAGGCCTCGTGGTGCATGACATGGTCTTCAAGGTTCTCTGTTCTTACCGGCAGGAAGGTTCCCATTCCCACCTGAAGGGTAACATGGACAATCTCAACTCCCTTTGCCTTCAGGCGCTCAAGGATTTCATCCGTAATGTGAAGGCCTGCGGTGGGGGCTGCCATTGAGCCGTATTCACGGGCATAGATGGTCTGATAGCGCGATTCGTCGTTGAAGTCATCTTCCCTCTTGATGTAGGGCGGAAGGGGTACGTGACCGCACTTTATGAAAAAATCCTCATCAATCTTCCTGTCAAAGAGCACTTCCTTCAGGCTTGAGCCTTCATCGCCGTCATTTATGTCCGAAGCAATGCTTGCAGTGCAGTAGGGCTCACCTTCAGCTGAGAAGAAAGTATATTTCTTGCCCACTGTCTGCTTCCTGCTGCGCGATACCATGGCCTGCCATCTGTTGTCTCCGGTAGGTCCGGTGAAGAGGAACTGGACCTTTCCGCCTGTTTCGGATACTCCGTAAACCCTTGCCTTGCGGACCTTTGTGTCATTTACAACAATGAGGCTGTTATCCTCTACAAAGTCCGGAAAGTCTGTGAACATGGAGTCCGTATACTCTCCGGTTTTCCTATCCACAACAAGAAGGCGATCCTCACCGCGCTTTGCGGCAGGAGTCTGGGCAATTAGTTCCTGAGGAAGATCAAATGTGAATTCACTGATTTTCATAGCAATGAAACTCTAATTAAAATGCAACTGTTTTTCAATCAGCGTGATTGTGATAAAGTAAAGTCGTATGAAAAGCGCAGAGGAATACTCCAATATCATCAACTCGGTCAAAGAACGCCTGGGAAAGGCCCGTCTCATGGCCGTAAGCAAGACAAGAAGCGTTGAGGAGATAGACATGGTTTTCAAATCCGGCGTAAGTCTGTTCGGAGAGAACCATGTCCAGGAGATTGTTCAGAAGTTCTCAACGTACAGACCTCAGGGTCTTGAGCTTCACATGATAGGTCATCTACAGAGCAACAAGGTGTCAAAAGTTGTACCTCTTGTGGATATGATTGAGAGCATAGACAGTCTTCCGCTTCTTGAGAAGGTAAATTCATGTGCAGAAAAGAACGGAAAAATCATGGATGTTCTCCTGGAGTACAACACAAGCGGAGAAGAGTCAAAAAGCGGTTTTCAGAGTGAAGATTCCCTGTTCGGATGTATAGAGCAGGCAATTGAAATGAATAATATCCGCCTGAAAGGTCTTATGACGGTGGGTCCTCTGGAGCACCCGGAAAGAACTGAGCAGGCCTTCTCATACCTGCACGCCCTGTTTGAAAGATGCAGGGAAAAGTACAACCTTGACGGCTTTGATGTGCTTTCAATGGGAATGAGCCATGACTGGGAACTTGCGGTCGGACAGGGCTCAACCGAGGTCAGAATTGGAACCGCAATATTCGGAGAAAGAAACTATGTTTAAGAAAAGCATTGCCTTCATTTTGATAATCTGCCTTATGGCACCGGTATTCGCACTTGATATGAAGAACGCCGAGCCTTACGGGGAAAATGAGTTTCCCAAATGGACTCAGAAGGTAAGAAGAGGGGAGATTCTGTTCTTCGGAAGCCTCCCGCTCACCTTTGCCGCCACCACATTGGGCACAAACCTTGCAAAGAAGGATATGGAGTTTCTTCCCAAACTTGGTATTGCCGCAGGTGTTTCGGCCGTTATTGTGATTGTTGATTATATTCTGGGGTTGGGAAGAAATGAGGATTGAACGTTCCTACAGCTTCACGGCACCGCAGGAAACAACAAAGACAAGGGCGGACTCGTTTCTCAGTTCATGCATACCGGATCTTTCACGTTCTGCCCTGACGGGTGAGTTGTGTGAAATCTACATAAACGGTTCTCCTGCAAAGAAAAGCTCCGTTGTAAGAGGCGGGGATATTGTTGAACTGTTTTACGTTGCGGATGTATTTGAGAAGGTTGAGAAGCAGGATATTCCCCTGGATATAATCTATGAGGATTCATCCATGCTGGTCATAAACAAGGCTCAGGGCATGGTTGTCCATCCGGGTGCGGGAAACCCGGACGGGACTGTGGTAAATGCCCTTGCCTGGCGCTACGGTGACAGCTTCATAGAAAACATGGCGGATGAGTGCGATATTGCCCGTCCGGGCATTGTGCACCGTCTGGACAAGGATACAAGCGGAGTTCTGGTCATAGCTCTTACTCCGCGGGCCCATGAGAATCTTTCCTCACAGTTCCAGAACAGGGAGACTGAGAAGTACTATCTTGCCTTCTGTGACGGGCTCTTTGTTCAGAAGACGGGAAAGATTGAGTGTCTTCTTGCCCGTGACAGTCATGACAGAAAGCTCTTTGCTCCCAATCCCGTCCGCGGAAAGACAAGCCTGAGCACCTATGAGGTTCTGAATCAGTATGAGAAGGCCGCCCTGGTGAAGGTAAGGATCCACACCGGGAGAACCCATCAGATAAGGGTGCACATGAAGAGCATAGGCCATCCGGTCATTGGGGACAGCCTATACAACAACAGACTTTCCCGTTTTCCCGGATGCACTCTGATGCTTCACAGCTACAGCCTTGATATAAAGCACCCGGTCACCGGGCAGAAAATGCACTTTGAAGCACCCGTACCGCAGAGGTTCGGCCTTCTTGAAAAGCAACTGAAGGAAAACTTAATATAAAGACATGAAGGGAAGCGTTCTCAAGTCCATAAACAACATCTACTCGGTCCGCGAAGAGCAGACAGGCCAGGTCTACAGCTGCCGTATCAAAGGCAAGGTTTTAAGACAGGCCGAGGGTGAGTACAACCCGCTGGTTGCAGGGGATATTGTTGAATTTGAGCAGAGCGGCACGCAGGAGGGAATGGTTCTTTCCCGTTACGACAGACACTCCCTCTTCCAGAGGTGGAGCTCAAAGAGCCAGAACAACCAGAGCATTTGCGCAAACATGGACCTTGTAGTCTGCGTGTGCAGTTCGGACAGCCCTCCCTTCAGACCCCGCTTTGCTGACAGGGTGATTGCCTGCTGCCGCAACGTTCCTGTGCTGCTTTGCCTGAACAAGTGCGACATAGGACTATCCGAAGAGGAACAGTACCGTTTTGACCTTTACAGGGAACTTGGCTTTCAGACAATTGAGGTTTCTGCAAAGACGGGAAAGAACATAAAGGCCCTTACTGCAATTCTCAAGGGTAAGACCTGTGCCTTTGTAGGCCAGAGCGGAGTTGGAAAAAGCTCACTTGTAAACCGCATTCTCGGACGCAACCTTGAGGTCAAGCAGAGGGTGGGGGAGATAAACTGGAAGTACAACAGGGGCAACCACACAACAAATTACTCGGTAGTGCTTGACGGCCCTGACTTCACTGTCATAGACACTCCCGGTTTCAGGGAGATTTCGGTTCCGCATGACGACCCGGCCCTTGTCAGCCTTGCCTTTCCGGAGTTTTCAAAGTGCACCTGTGCCTTTGACTCCTGTCTGCATGTCAGCGAGGAAGGCTGCGGCGTGATGGAGAAGGTTGAAAGCGGGGAGATAGATGAGGACAGGTACGAAAGTTACCTCAGGATACTGGACAGCATGCAGGAGCGTCTTCCGGTCTGGAGCAGGGGATTGAAGAAGAAATGATGCTTAAGAGAACCGCTACGGATCTTGGACTGGACCTTGTGCTTTTGAATATATCGGCCTTCAGCCTCAGTGAGGAAGGCCGTACTGCGGTGCGCAATGCCGTGCCCGTGACGGACCCGGAGGTCTGGCGTGAGAGACAGGTTCAGGTCTCACGTGCCGTTGCGGCCCTGATTGAGGCCTCCGACATGGAGCTTCAGGCAAGTGTGTTTCCGGACATAGGACCGGTTTTCAATGCCCTTCTGGCCAACCCGTCCGCCCGTCTTGAGGGTTCGCTTATCTGGTCGGTTGCGGAGTACATTGAGAGCGCACAGGCCCTCAGACGCGTGCTTACCGCCGTGACCGGATCCCTTGAGGATGTGATAAGTCCTCTTGATGCAGAGCTTCTTGACCTCAAAAACAGCATTTTCAACATTCTGGAAAGCCCGGGGAAGGTTAAGGAAAACTACCCCACCGTCAGGGCCCTGAGGGACAAGGCGGAGCAGAAGAGGGCTGAGCGTTCCCATTTTGCAGGCGCCTACATGCGTGAATACAGCTCTGTGATGAACTCCGACAGCCCTGTGATGCGTGACGGGCGCGTGGTTCTTCCGGTAAACAATGACTCAAAATCCCGGGTGGAAGGCTATGTCCAGGGCATGTCCCAGACGGGTGCCACGGTGTTCATGGAGCCTTTCAGGCTTGTTGATATGAACAACGCGGTGAACCTTGCCAACCAGGAGATAGAAATAGAGATTGCAAGGCTTCTTGCAAAGCTCAGCGCCATGATCAGAAGCGCCGAGCAGAGCCTGAGAATCCTCAGCTCTCAGGTGGGTTTTGCGGATTTTCTGTATACATTTGCCTCCTGGATCAGGCATGACTCATGCTGCCGTGTCCTTGAGGCCGCAGACCGACCGTGTGTTTTGATCAAGGCCAGGCACCCGCTTCTGAAGGAAAAGTGCGTTCCCATAGATTTTACCGTTGAACAGGACACAAAAGCCGTTGTCCTGACCGGTCCCAACGCCGGAGGAAAGACGGTTACCATGAACACCGTGGGTCTGTTCTCGCTTCTGAACCAGATCTGCGGTTATGTTCCGGCTTCAGACGGAAGCTCTCTTGCCCTGTTTGACAGGGTCTTCACGGACATGGGAGACGATCAGAGCATACAGAACAGCCTCTCCACATTCAGCGGCCATCTGAGGAACATAGGATCAATTCTGAGAAACCTGACCGACAGATCACTGGTAATTCTTGATGAGCTTGGAAGCGGCACCGACCCGCAGGAGGGTGCGGCCCTTGCAAGATCAATTCTGGAGTTCTGCACCAAAAAAGCCCAGCTCACACTTACTACAAGCCACCACGGTGTTCTGAAGCAGTATGCATACTCGTCAAAGACGGTTCAGAACGCATCAATGGAATTTGATGAGAAAACACTTGAGCCCACATTCCGCGTGATAAACGGCCTTCCCGGTGAAAGCCATGCCATAGACACGGCGTTCAGAATGCGCCTTCCCAAGGCAGTTGTTTACAACGCAAGAAAATACATGGGACGTGAAGCTGTAAGGATCAGCTCAATAATCCGCTCTCTGGAGCAGAAGCAGAGGGAGGCGGATCTTGAGAAGCAGGAACTGGACAGCCGCATGGAGGGCATCCGCTTGCGTGAGAAGGAACTTGAGGACCAGTCACGCAAACTCAAGGCCTATGAGAACAGGGTGCGCAAGGATGAGCTGAGGGACTTTGATGACTATGTTAAGGACTCAAGGCGTCAGCTCGAGGGCCTGGTCAGAGAACTGAGGGAAGGTGAGATCAACCGTGAGAAGACGGCAAAGGTCAAGGCCCACATTCTTGAACTTGAGAAGCAGCGCAACGAGCTTGAAACGGACATAAAGGAACGCGAGAAGGAACTTGATGCCATGGATCAGGCCGAACTTGAGGCCCTTGCAGACAACGTGCAGCTGAAGGAAGGTATGGACGTTCTGTGCGGCCCATACAAGCGCGAGGGTGTGATAGTGCGCAGGGAAAAGGACGGCAGGTGGCAGGTTGCCATAGGCCAGCTCCGCTTCACGTTCAAGGAGTCAGAGATAACAGTTCCGGCCAAAAAGGCCTACAGGGCTGCCGTGCTCTATGACGCAGGCACTGTGAAGAACACCATGCCCAAGCCGACATTGGACCTCAGGGGTTACAGGCTTGAGGAGGCCCTTGAGGAGATTGACAACCAGATTGAGGCCTGCTGTGTACACGGAATAGACAACTTCTCGATTATCCACGGCTACGGGAACGGAATCCTCTCAACGGGAATCCACGCCCACCTGAAAACACACGGGGCCGTGCAGTCATACTTCTTTGCCCATCCGGAGGACGGAGGGCAGGGCAAAACCTACGTCAGGCTGAGGGGCTGAGATGGAAAAGAAAAGCGGAGTAGTGGAAATCAGAAACCTTAAAACGGACATGGTCTGGCTCTTCTGGGCCGATGATTACACCGCCGACTGCGCCTCCCAGCGTTTCAGACTGGACCTGGGAATGCACGAGTGCGCCTCCCTTCAGAAAGACTATACTCAGACAGGTCTTGAGGTGTTCAGATTTGACCTCATTGAGGCCACAGCGGACAGGAATAGACTTGCGTTGTTGAAAAATGTAACTGATAATCAGTATATGTGACATTTTGCGCAAAAAGGGAGGTTCACTATGTCTGATTACATGAACGGAACAGGAATCCAGTATCATCTTCATATAAAAAAAGGTGACGTGGGAAGGTACGTCATTCTTCCCGGTGACCCCAAACGTGTACCGCTGATTGCAGAGCATCTTGAAGGTGCACACCAGGTTGCAGACAGCAGGGAATTCCTCACATACACCGGCTCACTTCTGGGAGAGAAGGTCAGTGTCTGTTCAACCGGCATAGGCGGACCCAGTGCGGCAATTGCCATGGAGGAACTGGTCAAGTGCGGCGCCGACTCATTCCTCAGAATGGGAACCTGCGGCGGAATTGACCTCAATGTAATGGGCGGAGACGCAGTCATTGCAACAGGTGCCGTAAGAATGGAGGGAACCAGCATGGAGTATGCTCCCATAGAGTTCCCCGCAGTTGCCAACTTTGACATAGTCTCTGCATGCCGCCATGCTGCAATTGACGGTAAATACCGCTACCATATGGGAATAGTTCAGTGCAAGGACTCTTTCTACGGCCAGCATGAACCGGATCTCATGCCTGTTTCATATCAGCTGAACAGCAAGTGGGAAGCCTGGAAGCGCCTGGGTGTTCTTGCATCCGAAATGGAGAGTGCGGCACTGTTCACGGTGGCATCCTACCTCAGGGTAAGATGCGGATCCATGTTCTTTGTAGTGGGAAACCAGAAAGGGAGAAACTCGGCCTGGACAACCCCAAACTCCATGATACAT
>CAMZFA010000038.1 GCA_947305945.1 uncultured Spirochaetales bacterium
TTTGATGGTAGTCTAACCGTCTATGTCTTTCAGCGGCTTATTAAGCACCGCTTACTGAGAATCTGTTTGTTTTCAATTGTCTGAACCTCTATGGATGGAGTTACCCTCGGCTCTATGGATTCATAAATTGCTCTAGACAAGTCTTTCTTTGTTGAATCAGCAATTTGCTGACCTTTGACGAACCCGGAATCATCAATACCAAAGAAAACAGTGCCTTTACAATGTTTGTTTAAGATAGCTGCAATAGATTCTATTGCCTCTTTCTTTTCACCGGTAGTTAGTTTAAATTCAATTGTTTCGCTTTCTTCTCCGATTCTCATATTTGCCTTGCATTCCTCTGTCTTAAATAAAATTATAACATAGACAAATCATTTTGTCCAAATAAACACACACAATAATGTCCGCTTATTTTTGAAACACATACAAAGCTAAACTAACCCCATAAGACGCGGAACAATAATTAGTTTAATAATTGGACATAGCATCCCAAATTGCCTTACAAGCTTGCCTTACAACATCATTGATTGCCTCTTCCTCCTCAGGGGGGGGGAGGGAAATTAGAAACTTTAAACTTTCTTTAATTTTCTATATTCATCCATATCAACATCTACAGAGATATGGCTTTTCTCTCCTGATTTGAGGTTGTTTAATAAAATGACCGTCTCGGTATGAGGGGTATTGGGGTAGAAATCAAAGAGTCTGCCCTGCTCCACCTTCCAGCCGAGGGCCTTGAAGCGCTGAAGGTCACGCATCAGTGTGGTCTGGAAACAGGAGACATAGATAATGCGCTCGGGGCCGAATGAAGTGATAAGCTCAGGCACGGTCTTATCAAGTCCTGTGCGCGGGGGATCCACAATCACAGTGTCCACATTGCGGCGTGTACCCTTCCATTTCTCAACTGCGGACGTGAAGAACCGGGTGTTCTTCAGATGTTGTTTTGCCAGAGACAGACAGTACTTGTTCATCTCAACGGCGGTTACGTTGAAACTGTCCTCGAGGAAGGCACTGAAAGTACCCACCCCGCTGTACAGATCCATCACGTCTTTGCCTTCAGTAAGACTTACAACCTCATCAATCATCTTCGGCAGAAGCTCAAGGTTTGATTGGAAGAAAACACTGTTTGAGACGGGCAAAACGCGTGTTTGCGATGCAGAGGCAACAGTAATGCGGCCGGTTCCGCTGCCGTAGAGCACCCCGTTGTCAGTGGTAATGCAGGAAAGCTGACGGTCCTTGAGCTCCCAGACATTCAGTTTGGGAGGAGAGGCAATAAAGGCATTCAGGGCCGCATCTGCAACCGGGCAGGAAGTAATAAGAACATCCGTATTGGAAGAACCCTCCTGAAACCCCAGATGCGGGACACCGTTTTCCAGACTGTAACGGAAGCGGGCCCGGCTTCTGTATCCGAAGCGTGAACCGAAGACCGGATCAAGAACACGGGCAGTGCTTTCAACACGCAAAAGTGCGTTTTCAAAGCTCTCCTGCTTGTATTTACGTTGTGCATCAAGCTTCATGCACATGAGGGGACAACCGCCGCATTGGGAGGCAAATGGACAGGCACTTTCTTCTCGAACATCAGAGGGTTCAAGCACCTCAAGTACTGTTGCCTCACAGTAGTCGGACTTGGAAGAGACAATGCGGGATTTGACAACATCGCCCGGGAGGGCGCCTTCAGCAAAGACTATGCGGCCGTCTTCCATGCGGGCAATTCCGCGCCCATCATTTGAGAGTCCGGTTATGGTGAGAATCATGGTTTCAGAGGTCAATTCCGTAGTCCTGAATCTTAGTAATGAGGGTCCTGCGTGAGATGCCAAGCTCCTCGGCGGCCTTGGTCCTGTTGCCTTCCCAGCGCCTGAGAGAGCGCTCAATGGCGTTCTTCTCGGCATCGGCAAGGGTAATCACCTCATTGCTTTCGGTATTTTCCGAGCTCTGGTCGGGCACCTGGGCGTGAAGCGAGGCTCCGCGGAGGTCAAGGTCATTTTCGGATATGAGCTCACCGTCTGCAAAAATGGCGGCCCTCTCCAGAATGTTCTCAAGCTCCCTGACGTTGCCGTAGAACGAGTTGTTCTTGAGCATTTCCATTGCCGTGGGGGTGAAGCCCGTGAAATGCTTTCCCATGCGGGTGTTCAGCTTCTGCAAAATGAAGTGGGCAAGAAGCGGAATGTCCTCTTTGCGGTCCCTCAAAGGCGGAATCTGGATGCGTACCACGTTCAGGCGGTAGAACAGATCCTCCCTGAATTTGCCCTCGCGGACAGACTCTTCAAGGTTCTTGTTGGTGGCGCAGACTATGCGGGCATTGATGGGGATTGTGCTTGTACCGCCCAGACGGGTTATACACTTTTCCTGAAGCACCCTCAGGATCTTGACCTGAAGAGCATGGGGCATGTCCCCTATCTCATCCAGAAAGAGAGTGCCTCCCGAGGCAAGCTCGAACATTCCCCTTTTCTGACTTACGGCGCCTGTGAATGCACCTTTCTCATAACCGAAAAGTTCACTTTCAAGAAGGTTCTCCGGAACACCGCCTATGTTGATTGCCACAAACGGACCCTGCACTCCGCTCTGGGCGTGGATGGTCCTTGCCACAACCTCCTTACCTGTTCCGCTCTCACCTGTAATCAGGACAGTTGAGCCGGAAGCGGCAATTCTGGATATGAGCTCACGTATCTTCCTTATGCGGGTGCTTTCACCTATGAATGCGTATTCGGAGGCCTGACGCTCCTCGGATTCCCTTATGTTTTTCAGGTTCTGGGCTTCCACAAGGCCCTTGAGTTTGATGGTAAGTTCCTCAGGGTTGAAGGGCTTTACTATGTAGTCCTGGGCACCGTTCTTGAGGGCCTCCACCGCATCTTCAATCTCACCGTGGGCACTGGCCATGATTATGGGCATTCTGAAGCCCTCGGCACGGATCCACTTGATCATCTCAAGACCGTCCATGCCGGGCATCTTGAGGTCTATGAGACAGGCGTCATAAGTCTGCTCACGGAGCAGCCTCTGGGCGGAGAATGCATTTTCAGCGGCATCCGCGTCTATGCTCTCCAGCTGGAGATAACGCTTCATCAAACCGCGGATATTCTCTTCATCATCTACAATCAGTATTCTCATTCAAAAGCCTCCGCACCCTCAACTTCAACCTCTTCCTCATACTCTGCGGACGGAATAAGAACCTCAACCGCGGTTCCGCCCTCCGGCCTGTTTCTCAGCGTCAGGCTGCCGTGTCTTGCCGTGACAAACTGTCTGGAAATGGCAAGTCCTATGCCCGAGCCCTTGGCCTTGGTTGTGTAGAACGGGTCAAACAGGTTGTCCTGCGAGCCCTTGGGAAGTCCGTCACCGTTGTCCAGTACAAGAATCTGAACCTGTTTTCTGCCCTTCTTCCTTATCTGGACCTCAACATCCGCAATTCTGCCGGATGCACTTTCCGTTGCGTTCTTGATAAGGTTCTCGAAGACAGAACGTGCTCTTCCCGGGTCAAACATTACAAAAGCGGTTTTCAGGCCTGCGGAATCAACGTTTATCTCCTGATTGAAGAGCGTTGTAATCTCAGTTATGAAGGGTATCATATCAATCTTCTCGGGGTTTCCGAGCGGGTCTTTCATGAATTCACTCACCCTGTTGGTGAGGTTGGTAATCCTCTCAATCTCCTTGTCCATCACATCCAGATCCTCCTTGTACTCCGCAGGAAGAATCTTGTGCAAAAGCGCCATCTGGATTGTCATGGCTCCGAGCGGGTTCTTTATCTCATGGGTCAGCGTTCTTGCCGCAGAGCCCAGACTTGCCAGGTTCTCATGGCGTGTGAGGGCCATTCTGTAGCGCCTGTTTGCGTTGTAGATATTGAGAACCAGCACTGCCAGGAAGGAAATGACAATTACGGTGATAATGGCAATGACACGGGTCTGGAAGAGGGCCGCAAAGTAGCCCGAACCGTCAAACTTGACGTATATGATTTCCGGAACTTCGGAGATACGCTGGGAGGAAAGACCTGTCCCGTAGTACAGTGTGCCTATGTTCAGCATGGTGTTCAGTCTGGAAAGCCTGAAATACTCAATGGTCTTTGTCTCACCGTCATAGGTGTAAATACCTGTTGTGGAGTCCCCGGTAACCTGTCTTGTCAAGGCAAGCTGGGACATGGGCAGGGTTTCAGGAGCCTCCCCGTAGACGGTGATTCCCCTTCCGGTGGCGCTGTACAGACCAATGGCGGAAACCTTCTCCTCGTTCATAACCGTCTGGGCTCTGTCACTTCCGTCCGTCAGAGCCATGTAGATGGAGTTGAAGGATTTTTCCGAACTGAACTTCATTTCCAGCGTGATCTTGTCCTGAAAGCCAATGAATACAAAGGTGCTCAGGAGCATGAGAAGGACATACGCAAGCCCTATCCCAATGTATACGAACAGGGACTCTTTTCCTTCTATGAACTTGAAATGCCTCCATTTGGAGGTGCCGGAACTGAACGCCATGCCGTAATTATACAGGATTGTGAAAAATTTTCACACCCCCAACCGTACTTGTACTTAAAGTGTTACTTGTAGTATATTTCACTCATAATGATTAAACGGAAAATTGAAGACGGGGAGCTCCTTGAACACCTCAACGCGCTGCCCCTTGACTGCCGCCATGTCATGCTTTTGGCAGACGGCCAGATCCGCCTGACAGCTTTGGGCGGTACCACTATGGTGAATCAGATGCGTGCAAACCACAACCTGGGCATTCTTGAGACCCTGGTTCTGGGGCAGGCATATATTGCAGGCGGCCTTCTTGCCTCCTCCGTGAAGGGAAATGACAGAATCCAGCTGTCAGTCGAATGCGGAGGTCCCATAGGCAACATCTACGTAGAGGCCTGGGCCTGCGGAGCCGTGCGCGGCTACCTTCTCAACAATCCCATCAAAATAGAGAAAAGTCTTGAAAGCAGGGACCTTTCCATGCTCTACGGACCGGGTTTCATCAGCGTCACAAAGATACTTGAGGGAAGCAAGACCCCCTTCACCGGTCAGATAATGATGGAGTACGGAGACCTTGCCAAGGACCTTGCACTCTACTATCTGCAGAGCGAGCAGACACCCACCCTCTTCTCATTGGGAGTCCATTTCGACACAAAGGGCCGTGTAACCGGAGCCGGAGGACTTTTCATCCAGGCCATGCCGGGATGCAGCGAACAGGTTCTCTCCGAACTTCAGGAGGCAAGTGCCTCCCTTCCGTCACTGGGCTCTTACCTTGCAGGCGGAAAAAGCGCAAAGGATTACTGCCTTGAGAACTTTGCCCGCTGGGGTGTTCAGCCCGTTGCAGAGCTTCCCCTGGGCTTTTCCTGCCCCTGCAACCGTGAGAACTACCGCATTTTCCTTGCCGGACTTCCGGAGAACGAGAAAAAGGAAATACTCAAACAGAACAGATGGCCGTTGGAACTTGAATGCTTCAACTGCTCCACCGTATATCAATTCACCGAAAAAGAAGTCAGGGAGGCTTTCGGGTTATGATTTTCTTTGCTTCAGCATCAGCCAATCAGAATGATCTTGTGGAAAAGGAGGTCCTGAAAGCAGGCGGTACGGACGTGCGCGTTTCATCCGGCGGCGTTGAGTTCAGCGCAGACCTCGAGACGGCATACCGTTTTGCAATGTGGACACGCTGTGCCACAAGACTGCTTGTCCTTGTCTACAGGACGGAAAGCCTTCAGAGCACGGATGACCTTTATGAGCGCTCGCTCACCCTCCCCTGGGAGAACTGGATGAATCCGCAGATGACCTTTGCCGTCACCGAGACGGTCACGGACTGCAGATGGATCCGCAACAGCCACTTTGCAGCCCTCAGACTCAAGGATGCGGTTGTGGAGCGCATGAGACAGAACTTTGACGGTGTGAGACCCGACGTTGACAGGGAAAACCCTGACATTGTCTTCCATCTCCATGTGAACAGGAACACGGTCAGCTGGTACGTAGACTTTGCCGGTAGAGACCTCCCCCACCGCTACTACAGAACAAGGCAGACGGATGCGGTCATGAGTGAATACCTTGCCGCATGCATCCTGCTCAGGACACAGTGGGCCAAGGACGCGGACACCCTTCTTCTGGACCCGTTCTGCGGAAGCGGAACAATCTGCATAGAAGCCGCCCTCATTGCAACCAACACGGCCCCCGGCCTGATCAATCCCTCACGCTTTGCATTCTTCAGACTGCCCATCCACAAGGACGAGGTCTGGCAGAAAATCCTTGACGAGGCCGAGGATGCCCAGGTTGAGGCAAAGTGCCGGATTGTGGGTTTTGACATTGACAGAAAAGCAGTGGAAATCTCAAAGGAGAATGCCCGCAATGCAGGTTTCAAGGATCTGATAGAGTTCAGACAGCTTGATTTCACACAGATAACTGATGAGGAAATCGCCGCCTTAGGCACGGGTACAATAGTCACCGACCCGCCGTACGGTGTCAGGCTTTCCGAGTACGCCATAGGCAAACTCTGGACCGCATTCGGCGAGATAATCTTCAACAGATTCGGCGGCTGGAACGTGAGCGTGATCAGTCCCAACCCCGCCCTTCTGGGCTGCATAGGCATGAAGCCGGACCGCACCAACATTCTCATGAACGGCGGCCTGGAATGCCAGCTTGCCCACTACTATGTCTTCAGCAACGAGGAGCGTCAGGCCATGCTTGAAAAGGCAAAGGCCAGGCGCGAGGAGAGGCTTTCCGCCCCGCTCACCCCCGGCGCGCAGATGGCCGCAAACCGCCTGAACAAGAACCTGGCCTCCATAGGCAAGGAAATGGCAAAACAGGGCGTGACATGCTACCGCCTCTATGACGCCGACATGCCCGAATACAGCGCCGCCATTGACATTTACGAGGGCCGCTGGATCAGCCTTCAGGAATACGCAGCCCCGGCCTCCATTGACCCGGCCGATGCCTCCAGGAGACTCGAGGAGCTGGTTACAGCCACAGAGCGTGTGACCGGTGTTGATCTTGAAAACATCTTTGTCAAACGCAGGGAAATCCAGAAAGGCAGCAAACAGTACTCAAGACACTCCGCTCCGTCCGACTCCCACTTTTTTGTGGTAAAGGAGAACGGCCACCGCTTCATAGTCAACTTCCGTGACTACCTTGACACCGGAATCTTCCTTGACCACAGACCGGTGAGAAAGATGATTGAGGAAATGAGCAGCGGAAAGCGCTTTCTCAACCTCTTCTGTTACACCGCTACCGCCACTGTGCATGCAGCTGCCGGAGGAGCCCTGTCCACTGTAAGCGTTGATGCAAGTTCAACCTACCTTGACTGGGCGGCACGCAACATGAGGCTCAACGGTTTTGACACAATGAACCATTTCTACTACAGGGAAGACTGCATATCCTGGCTGAGAGGAAACAAGGATGTCTTTGACCTCATCTTCTGTGATCCTCCCACATGGTCCAACAGCAAGAGCCGCTCAAGCTTTGATGTCCAGCGTGACCACGGATATCTGATCAGAAGCTGCATGAAACACCTCTCATCAAAGGGAACTCTCATCTTCTCAACCAACTTCACCCGCTTCAAGCTCTACGCCGAGCTCCGGGAGGAGTTTGAGATAGAGGACATCACCGCACAGACCATAGGAGCGGACTTTGCCAGAAACAGCAGAATCCACACCTGCTACCTGATCAGACACAGGACAATTGCACCCAAAAAAGTGCAGGGAACACACCTTGTCAGAAAGGTTGTGAGAAAGGATAATTATTGAGGAATAACTGATAATTGACGGGTGCATAGCTCAATGGATAGAGCGTATCCCTCCGGAGGATAAAATCCGGGTTCGATTCCCGGTGTACCCTGAAATACATAAGGAGGAAGACATATGAAACCTTCATTACTGGTACTTGCAGCAGGCATGGGTTCACGCTACGGAGGAATCAAGCAGATTGACCCGGTCGGAGCACACGGAGAAACACTTCTTGACTACAGCTGCTATGATGCAGTGAGAAGCGGCTACGGCAAGATTGTCTTTATCATCAGACCCGACATTGAGAAGGATTTCAGAGAGCGCCTCTTTGACCGCATTGCAAGGAACGTTGATGCAGAATATGTCTTCCAGACCCGCACCACGTTGCTCACTCCCGAACAGCAGCAGCTTGCGGCAAACCGTGAGAAGCCCTGGGGAACCGTCCATGCTGTTCTCTGTGCAGAAAAGGCAATGAAGACTCCTTTCACCATCATCAACGCAGATGACTATTACGGAACAAAGGCATACGGAATTCTTGGTGAGTATCTTTCAGGTCTTTCAAACTCCGATACTGCCCACGCAATGGTAGGCTACATCCTTAAGAACACCATGAGCCCCATGGGTTCTGTTTCAAGAGGTGTTTGCACCGTTTCCGACAACGGCCTTCTTGAGTCCCTTGTCGAGAACACCAAGATTGAGTTTGACTCAAACGGCGGCGTTGTCTCCCACCTTCCCGAGGGAGACCGCATGATGAGCGGCAACGAAGTTGTTTCAATGAACTTCTTCGGCTTCACACCCAAGGCCTTTGAATACATGAACCTCTACTGGGAACGCTTCATTTCAAAGAATGCGGCAGAACCCAAGGCAGAGTGCCTGCTCCCCAACTGCGCCGGAGAGATTGTCACCACCGGAAACGGCACACTCAAGGTTTTCTCAAGCCCCGACAGATGGTTCGGAATGACATACAAGGAAGACCGTGAAACTGTACGCAGGAACCTTGCAGAGAAAACCGCGCAGGGTGTTTATCCTGAAAAACTCTGGGAGAAATGAAGTCATGAAAAAGGCTCTTGTTCTTCTGCTTCTGTGCATGCTTTCAATAACTTCCCTTTCTGCAAAGGAAGGTGATGTCCACGTAACAAAGAAAGATCCCGCAATTCTGAATGTTGACGCCGGTGCAACCATTATTGTTCCGTTTGATGAAAGCTCCAAGACCCTCGGGGTCTTCGGAGCTGTTGCTTTCACTCCGGCGGGCTTTTCAAAGTTCAACGCCGGTATAAAGGGAGAGCTCTCCGTCAACGGTTTCAAGGGAGAAGAGGCAAAGAAAGCAGGAGCCACTGCCCTTGCCGTTGCCAGAATGTACATTGAAAAGTCATTTGAGATTTACGGCGGACTTGGAGCCAGATATATGGCCTGGAATATTGAATCCTTCAATGACTTCTCCCACGGCTGGGGAATAGTGCTTCAGGGCGGTGCCCGCGGCAGGCTCCTCAACTGGCTGGGCGTAGGCGTTCAGGGCAGTGTTGTAAAGGGCTTCAATGACCTTCCCACCACCCTGGACATCTCGGTCTTCGGCAGCATAGAAATCTTCTGACTTCTCAGCACCCCAGCTGCTGCCCCATATCCTGTGTTGTTATACACCAGAGCCCTATGGCATCTTCTGCCATTTCAAGGGCATTGGCTATGCTGTGCCCCTCGGTGTTGATCTCCAAACCGGGCACATATACAACATAATTATTTCCGTCAGGAGTAATAACTATTGGAAAAGCCTGTTTCATCTCAGGTCTTATCATACATATTTATGCGCATGTTAGCAATTAATATTATGCCAACATAGCCTTGAGTGCATCCTGTAACACCTGGGAGAAATTAATTCCGGCTTTTTCCGCTTTACAGTTGAGCCAGGAAGGAATGGACAGAGTTTTCTTAACTGCTCTGTTATCGGTTTTTCTTCTCCAATAATCAGTGTCCAGATCCACATATGACACTATCCCGTCAGATTTGAGGTTTTCAGGAGAAGACGGTTTTGGAGTCGGAGCCTGCTCGTTTTCAAAATCCACAAGCAACATTTCCGCAGCATCCTGAACCATCATTAAAGCCTCTTCCATGTTTCTCCCTTGAGTGTAACAGTGTGGGATATCCGGAATCTCAGCAATAATGAAATCGTCTTCTTTGCTGAAAACAGCAGGGTATGAATATTTCATTTCGACCTCCTCTGCAGGTTTATTCTATACGTAAATATTACGTATTATCAACTCCTGTCTCATACCCAGAACTCCCCGGCCTCACGCATTGAGTAGTATTTCTCAGACGAAAAGATGAAGTGGTCCAGCACTTCAATTCCAAGAATGTCTCCGGCTTTCCTCAGACGTACGGTCAGGTCAATGTCATCATTGCTGGGTTCCAGATTTCCGCTGGGGTGGTTGTGGGCAAGAATCACGGCGGTTCCCATGACTCTTATGCACTCGGAGAACACTTCGCGGGCGTGAACAAGCGTTTTATTAACCAAACCTACGGTTATGACCTTTACCCTGATCACTTCCATTGCGCCATTGAGCATTACTGCAATGAAATGCTCCTGCTCTCTGTCTCCGTAGTGCCTGAGAAGATCAAAGATATCCGAAGGCTGGCTCACACGCTTCCTGACGGAAGACCCAAGTCTTCTGCCCAACTCCATAGCTGAAACAATGGTTGTAGCCTGCGCAGGTCCCACGCCCTCAATTTCACACAGCGACTTGAAATCCGCGCATTTCTGTCTTGCCAGACAGTCAAGAACATCATGCGCAATATCCTGAACAGGCCGAAGTCTGGTTCCCCGTCCGAGCAATATGCACATCAGTTCAATATCAGACAGGGAAGACTCACCGCCGTACTGCAGTTTCTCCCTGGGCCTCTCCCTTGCGGGCATGTCCTTGATGGACTTGTATTCAATAGGGTTCAAAAAATACTTCATACCCTACTTATGTCGTTTCGCAGGATTTTTCTCCCCACTTTTTCAGGGGTTTTCAGAAAAAAATTGTAAATTTTATTTCTCTCAAGATGTTCGAAACAGCGTACAGAGCCTAAAAAAAATATGCTCACGCTGTTTTGACAGACTAAAGAGGGGTTTCAGGAAGAGCAAAACGGAATCAGTACATCTTGGAGAGAATGAACTGTCTGAGTTTTGTCGGGAGGAGCCTGACGAGGAGGGCCAGGAACTTATAGACAAGGCCCACTGCAACGCGGACTTTAGGGTTTCTGCGGTTGGCCTGCCTGAACATTACGCGGGCAACGGACTCGGGGGACTTGCCGTGCATCTCGTCATGCTCCATCTTGGCAACGGCGGCTGTGCACTTGTCATAGTACGGGGAGTCCTTTGGTTCATCATGTGTTCTGGCGGCGGTGAAACCCGTTTTTGTATCACCGGGCTCAACAAGACAAACCTTTACGCCGTAGGGTTTTGCCTCCATTCTCAGAGCCTCGCCGTAGGCCTCAAGAGCATACTTGGATGAGCTGTAGTGGCTCTGGAACGGAATGGGAACCAGACCGGCAAAGGATGTGGTTATGATGACAAGAGATCTCCTGTTCTTTCTCAGGAGGGGGAGCGCAAGGGCGTTGACATTCAGAACGCCGAAATAGTTGGTCTCCATCTGGCGCCTGGCTGTCTCCACCGGAGTGCATTCGGCAGAGCCGGAAACACCTATGCCTGCGCAGTGAATCACAATCCCGAGGCTGCTTATCTTTTCAAAGGCCTTCTCAAGGGAGGCCGGATCTGTAACGTCACCGGCAATGTTTGTAATACTGCCGCCTCCGTCAAACTTTTTCACCTCATCATTGCAATGACGGGACATGGCATAGACATGATAGCCCTTCTCTGCAAAAAGAAGGGCTGCTGCTTTACCTATTCCGTTTGAGGCTCCTGTAACAAGAACTTCGGGATTGTAAACTGTTTTCATCATGCGTTTGCTCTGCTGGCATCAAGAGCCTTGATTTCCCCGGCAATGATCTCTGCGGCCTCATCAACAAGGTCCTCTGTGACAGTGGCCATGAGGCTTGTGCGGAGCAGACACTCGCTGGGCGGTGTTGCCGGGGGAAGAACGGGATTCACATAAACACCCTTGTTGAAGAGGTTCTTGGCAAGGGTAAGAGTGTACTCGGCATCGTTGGTGTAGATGGGAACAATGGGGGTCTCTGCCTCATGGATCTTGATTCCGTGGGCTGTGAATGACTTTCTTGTGTAGGCTGAAATGTCAGCAAGCTTTTTGACAAGCTCCGGATGTGACTCCAGATATCTCAGGGCTGCAAGGGCGGCTGCCGCATTTGCGGGCGGAAGACTTGCGCTGAAGATGAACGGGCGGCTGGTGTGCTTGACGTAGTCAACGGCAGCTTTGCTTGCAGCCATGTACCCGCCAAGGCTTGCAAGACTCTTGCTGAATGTTCCCATGTAGACATCAACCTCATCCTCAAGGCCGAAGTAACTGGCAGTTCCTCTGCCGCCTTCACCTATGACACCGAGGGAGTGGGCATCATCAACCATAACTCTTGCACCGTATTTCTTGGCAAGTTCTACAATTTCGGGAAGCTTTGCAATGTCTCCCTTCATGCTGAAAATACCGTCTGTGACGATTAAGATTCCGCATTCGGAAGGAACTCTCTGCAACTGGCGCTCAAGTTCAGCCATGTCGGAATGGCGGTAACGGAGCATGTTGCCGTAGCTGAGTTTGCATCCGTCGTAAATACTTGCGTGGTTCTCACGGTCACAGATCACGTAATCGTTTCTTCCGACCAGTGAACTGATGATTCCCAGGTTTGACTGGAAACCGGTTGACCATGTCATAACAGCTTCTTTATGAAGGAAAGATGCAAGTTCGTTCTCAAGTTCAACGTGAAGGTTAAGTGTTCCGTTCATGAAACGTGAGCCGGAGCATCCTGTTCCGTATTTCTCAATTGCTTCAATTGCTGCCTGCATTACTTCAGGACAGGTTGTGAGTCCCAGATAGTTGTTGGAACCCAACATTATCTTTCTTCCGCCCTCCATGACAACTTCCTTGGCCTGCTTTGACTCAAGGCAGTGAAAGTAGGGATAAATACCCTTTTCCCTGTATTCATTGGGCAGTGTAAATGCTTCAAATTTCTTATAAAGGTCCATAACATTGTGAAATATATCAAAAATGCTTTTCAGTTGGAAGAGGTGGAGACATGTGATTTATCAGGCCATATAATTTCCGCAACAACAAGGTTTTCCATCTGTTTCAGACATACCTTTCCGCCGTGCAGTGAGGCAACGGATGAGTCAATCTCCTCAAGGTTGTTGTATGTTGAAATTTCACCATTTTCAAAGCGATTGTGCACAAGTTGTGTC
>CAMZFA010000039.1 GCA_947305945.1 uncultured Spirochaetales bacterium
CTGCCTCAGCATCATCATACGGGAAGAATGTGAGCGTGGCTGTTCCGGGAAGTCCGACGGGTCCGCCTACATCAGGATGTGTGGATCTTCTGGACATTGAAAGAATAACCTCTGCTCCGTCCTTGCTTGTGATGAAGTCCATGAACAGCTTTGCAGCTTCCTGGTTCTTTCCGTTCTTTGTAATTCCGCAGCCTTCAACTCTGCGACCTGTTCCTTCAACGGGATACAGATAGTTGACGGGAGAACCCTTGCCGATTGCCTGACCTACGTTCTTTTCACCTGTGATTGTGATTGCGTACTCTCCTCTCTCAACTCCGGCGGGGCCTGATGTTGAATCGGGAAGATATACTGCTCCGTTGGCAAGAATTCCCTTGACCAGATCAAGATTGTCTCCGGAGAGTTTGTACATCATATAAAGCTGTGCGTAGCCGCTTCCTGTTGAGGGGCTGCCCAGAACAATAAGGCCCTTGTACTTGGGATCTGCAATGTCGAACCATGATTTGGGAATCATGTCGCCCTTGAGCATGTCTGTGTTGTACATGAATACCTGGAGGGGCATTGATGTTGCATAATACTTGTATTCGGCATCCTTCATCTCTGCGCCGTACTTGTCATCATTGGCTGTCTTGTAGGAAACAAGGCTGTCCTTCATTGCGTCAAGGTTTTCCTTTGCAATGAGTGTTACAACGTCAGCTTCTTCTCCCTGAAGCACTCTGGTTGTAATGTTTGTGGATTTGTCCTGAACCTGTGTGACCTTGATGTTGGGGTACTTTGCTGTAAAAGCATCTATCATCTTCTGACCTTCTGAATCAGAACCGCCGTTGTAGATTACCAGTTCTTTGGGCTCCTCAGCCTTGGCCTTCTCCTGTGCTCCCTGAGCAAATGCGGAGGTAAGAACAAGCGCCAGAACCAGCATGATTGTTAAAGCTTTTTTCATAGAAAAGCCTCCTTTTGCAAACGTTTACTAATTTATTGTACCACGCAATGATGGAAAAACAATAAAAACATGCCGTGTTTTTTCGTTTGCGTAAATCCGTAAATTGTGTTTTTGAAAGGTAATTTCAGGCTTTCAACAGGCACTTTTAAATCCCAAACGATTGTGCAATGTAATATAAATTTCACCTATTCTGGGCATTTTTATATTACGTGTACCCCGCTATCCCGCATAAAGCAACCTGAAATCCGGAAGTTAATATGATAGGAATCCTGTATTCTGGAATTTCTATCTCTTTATTGTTTCCGATTAACCGGGAAAGACAAAAACGAACTAGTCACAAATTGTGATCCGTTGGCAAAAACTAAAACATTCAAGTGTATATCCATATGTTTTTCTGAGTCAGGAGTAGACAGCTATGTGGACAGAAATACCCTGACTATGATGACAGGGAAGAAGGCTTTTGAGATAAGCTGTGCGGAAAAAAAATAATATAATACGTTTCATTGCAATTGTATTAGAATTATACTAATATTGCATTAAGTATCATTACAAGGAGAATAATACATGGCAACTTTACAAATACGCGTTGATGACAATCTTAAAAGTGAATCAGACATCCTTTTCTCAAGCTTGGGCCTGGACACTCCCACAGCTGTTAGAATTTTTCTTACAGTTGCTCAGGAATACAATGGCTTTCCTTTTCCTGTAAACCGCAGAATATCCGAAGAATCTTTACAGGCAATAGAGGACGCGAGAAGTCATCACAACTTGCACGGCCCCTACAAAAATGCAGAAGATGCAGTCAGAGCTATGCTTGAGGATTAAAATAGGATCACATTCCGATATATTTGGAATGTAAAAGACTCTGATTTTTTCATCATGAGATCAGGCCTTTCACAAACGGCTGTTGATTTTGGCAGAATGAGGGAGGACTATACTTCCGAGTAATCGGTGTCCATTGCTACCTGGAGTTCGTAGCCGGGGAAGGCTTTCTGAACATCGGAAACAACTTCGTTGTACACTGCCCTGCGGTCCTTGGCATCAAAGCTGACAACAATATCAAAACGTATGGTTTTCTCATCCGGAATCAGGTAGAAGCCGTGCATCTGTCTGACAAACTCATTGGAGAAGACAATCTCTCTGACCCGGCGTTTTGTCTGAATCACCTCATCATCTTTGGTATTCACTGAATACACGCCTATTGCAGTCAGAAGAACATGGTGCTCTTTGAGAACCTTCACCGTGATCTCACGGAGCATACGGTCAAGACGGTCTGCAGAGTATGTATCCGGAACTTCAATGTGGATGGAGCCGTTCCATGTGTCAGGGCCGTAATTGTTCAGAACCAGGTCATAGGCACCCTGAACATCCGGGAAACTCATAACCGTGTCATGAATGGCTTTGGAAAGCTCTTTGTCGTTGCGGTCTCCGAGGATGCGTGAAATTGTCTCTCCAAGCATTTCGATGCCGGATTTGATTATCACAACCGAGATGACGGCACCGAGCCATGCTTCCAGAGAAATGTGGAAAAGCAGGAAGACTCCGGCGGCAACCAGTGTTGATGCAGAGATTATTGAGTCCAGCGTTGCGTCCTCTCCCGAGTTTACCAGGGAGTCCGAATTGACCTTTACGCCTACGCTCTTTACATAACGGCCCAACAGGATTTTGACTACTACTGCTACCGCAACAATAATCAACGAGACCGTGCTGTAGTCCGGGGTCTCCGGGTGAATGATCTGTTTGACGGATTCCACAAATGATGTGATTCCGGCATACAGTACTATCACGGAGATGATCATGGCGCTCAGATATTCTATACGCCCGTAGCCGAACGGATGTTTCTTGTCCGGTTCCCTGCCTGCAAGTTTTGTTCCCACAATTGTGATAAGGGAACTTCCGGCATCGGAAATGTTGTTCACCGCATCAAGAACAATGGCTATTGAATTGCTCATCAGCCCGACAAATGCCTTGAACCCGGCAAGAAAGACATTGGCAACAATCCCTATGATACTGGTCTTTACTATTGTTTTCTCGCGTGAGACTTCCGCTCTTTCCATCACAGGCTCCTGAAAATTATTTTTCTGCCGGCTCCCACTTGCAGCGGACGGGAGATACAATTGAACCATCCTGCTTCATAGCCGCCATAGTCTTGTCCACAACCTTGCGGTCCAGACCTGTAAGTTCTGCAATCTTGCCCGCATTCAGGGGCTCGCCTGCCTTCTTCATTGCTTCAAGAATAAGTTTTTTCTCTTCCATTCTTAATCACCTCTTTAGTAATACATTAATTCCGGACGGTTGATTATGCAAGATAATCAGTTACTCTGCTGTGGTCGGCATACAGGGAGGAGAGGACTTTTACGCTGTCATAGGCGTTATCCACAACCTCACTGATCATGTTCACGCCGTGAGCCTTGGCACAGTCAACCATTTTGTCCAGGTCCTTGTTGTACAGGGCCGGGCCCTCGTGGGAGTCAGTGTAGCTTCCCCTGCAGGAGGGGTTTGAGTGCATGTGCATTGTTCTCACACCGCCGCTTTCAATGACACTGCACACGGCTTTTGTAAGGTCAAAGCCGAAGACCGCCGAGCAGACCTGCATGTGCCCTATGTCAAGACACAGGGAAAGTCCTTCTCCTGCCAGTGTAAGCATCTCCTGCGGTGTGAAAAGCAGATAGCCGGGTCTGGGCGGCAGGTTCTCAAGGCACAGGCTCACCCCGAAGTCCTGCATGATGAGATCTGAGATTGAGACGGCGTTCTCTACCATTGTCTCAAAGCTTTTTTTATAGCGTTCACTTTCAAGATAGGATGCTGTGCTAATTTTTGGGAAACCGGGAAGAGCATACTGCTCAAGACCGCAATTCTGGACCTGCTCCATGCGTTTGGCGTTGTCAGTGTAAACAAGAGCCTCAATGGCATAGCCGGGATGAAGGACCATGTTGGCGGCCCCTACGGAGAAGGCATAGCGCGCGTCTTCCACAATCTCCCTGCGGGACCACTCCAGTGCCCCCTGAAAGCCCAGATTGGGAAAGTATTCACGTTTGGGTGTGAGGGCGTGAACGGATGCTATGCGGCCTGAAATGAAGGGCATGGCATCACGGAGAAACTCATGAGTGCTGTAATAGGAAAGCTCAAAGGTACATTCCGGAAAATCCTCTGCTATGCGGATAAGCTCTTCAATTGTGCTTACCCCCACCAGCGAGAGACCGATGCTCATGCACCCTCCCCGCAGCAGATTACCTCAATACCCCTGTTTTCAAGCCTGTCCCTGAGTGAAGGCTCTATTCTGTCTGTCACAAACACATCAATGTCATCCCAGATTGAAAGGGTGGCAAAGGCCTTCTTGCCGTACTTGGATGAATCGGCAAGGAAGACCACCTTGTCGGACACCTTCATCATGGCCTTCTTGATTTCAGACTCAACAAGGTTTGTGCAGTAGATGCTTTCATTGGTATAACCGCGGGCGCCGAGGAACATGACATCGGCGTGGATCTGGGAAACGCAGACGTTGCTTATGGGGCCTATGCATCCCATTGTGGAGCGTCTGAGAGAGCCTCCGATAAGTATGACCTCCAGGCTCTGGTCCGCCTTGGCAATATCCAGGGCAGGAAGTGAGTTGGTGACCATGGTTATGTTCTTTTCGGAAAGGTACCTTACAACGTTGACGGTGGTTGAGCCGCTGTCCACTATGATCGTGGAGTTTTCATCAATGAGCTTTGCAGCCGCAGCTCCGATAAGTCTTTTTTCCTTCTCAAATTCCTTGAGCGTGTTGGTTATTTCCCTGGTGTTTCCATGCTCCGGAATCATGGCTCCGCCGTGTGTCCTGAAAAGAAGGCCGCGCTGTTCAAGTTCAGACAGGTCAGACCTTATGGTAACCTTGGAAACTCCAAGCTGACGGGAAAACTCATCAACGGTGACATAGTCGGCGTTGGAGAGAATCCTGATGATTTCACCCTTGCGTTCATTAATCTTCATGGCCGAACCTTGCAAATCCTGCGTCTACGTATTCAGAGACTATCTTCTTCACCTCATTGTTCAGGCGTTCACATTCTTCTCTGCTGTTTGAAACAACTTCCCAGCGGGCCATGGCGTCCTCACTGCGGGAAATTCTCTGTGCAACCTGCCCCCAGGTCACACCCTCAATACAGGTGTCGGAAGTAAAGCGCTCCGGAAGATTGAAACGCATGAGCGTTGCATCCAGATCCGAGCCGTCCTCCATCCTGTCTATGATGATGGCGCCCAGCTCCCTCATCCTGTTTTCAACTTTCTTAAGTATCTCAGGCATCTTTTCCGGTGCGGCCTCGCACAGGATGGGCCACTCGCGGACACGGAAAATGGAATCCTGGATCTCACGGGCTCTCTTGTAGGCCGCGGGGTTCTCTATGTAGCTGCGTGCCGTAACCAGGGCAAAGAACAGTGTTGATTCAACTGCCGCATAGCCCTTTTCCGGATGATTCTCGTCATAGGGAAGGTTCACGTAGTAGTGGGCGCTTTCCTCCTCAGAGGAGAAGAAGCCCTTGTCGCAGTTGTCACGGAGTTTTGCCTTGATGAAGGAGTGTCCGTTTCTGATTATATGGACGTTCACCCCGTGCTTTGCTATCTCACACAGGGACACGGGAATGGCTTTTACGTCAGCATAGAAATCACGCTTTTGGCCGTTGTAGATGGGAAGAAGCTTGTCTATGATTATGCTCATGTTCAGACCGGGGACAATCTGCTTTCCGTCACTGTCCATGAAGTCCATGCGGTCTCCGTCTCCGTCAAAGCAGAAACCTATGTCAAAATCCCCTTCCCTCATGGCCTGTCTTGCAGGTGCAACGGAACTTTCAATGATGGGGTTGGGATCTCCGCTTCTGAAATAACCGTCAGGAACCACGTTGCGTACGGTAATGTCCGCTCCGGCCTTCTGGAAGGCAAGAGCCACTTCTGTTCCGGCAGCGCCGCTGAGGAATTCAAACATGACCTTCAGGCCCTTCAGTGAGCCTTCCTTCACTCCGGCAAGTTTCATGGAGTAGTCAATGTAATTGTTCATCTCATTGATGACCACACACTTGCCCTTGGGCTTACCCTCTGTCTCCTCTACCCTGTAGTTTCCCACATAGTACTGCATGACCTTTCTTATTCCGCCCTCGGGACCGTAATCCATGGCTATGGGGAAAAGGCCCTTTGATACCAGCTTGGCACCTATGTATTCTCCGGGATTGTGTGAGGCGGTGAGCATTATTCCTGCGCTGTCCTTGTACTTCATGCAGGTGTAATAGAACTGGCATGTTGAGGCGGGAAGCGGATTGAGATAAACGGTGAGACCTGCCTGAATCATTACAGAGGCAAGGTCTTCCGCTATCTGCGGAACATGAAGTCTTGCATCCCGGCATACAACCACGGACGGTACTTTCAGTACATCCCTGCAGTAAAGCGCCAATGCATGGCACAGCCTTGTTCTGAGGGAATCCGTCAGGTTCTGATTCTTGGTCCTTATATCATAGGCCTTGAACATTCCGAGATTGAGATCTTCCATTTAAACCCCCTTTGTCTTCCTACATTCTAACATGACATCTTCCGAAAAAGAATAACGGACTGCGCAGTTTGTTTCTGCAGCAGTCCCTCATTGCGGAATTACGGGGAAATCAGAACTTTTCCCTGTTGATCCAGAGTCCCAGAGCCGGATTGGGAATGTAGTAGATAACCTCTCCGTCCGGCATGGTGTTGTATCCGTACTTGAGCTTTTCCGGATTGTACTTTGCAGCCATCTCGTCGTAATCGGCGGCCTTGAAGCCGGCATCCTCAATTTCCTTTTTGGAAATGTTTTTGACCGCATAGGTAATTGAGAATCTGTCATCGGATGAGCCGTGAATCAGGTGAGCCGCAACGCCCATGTTGTCACGCAGGTCCTGGTTCTCCGGGGCCTCGAACAGCTCCAGGGTGTGCAGGCGGCCGTGATAGCCGTATTTGCGGATTATGGCATCGTTGATCGGGTCCTCTCCGAAGTGCTCAACGCCCGGGGCAAGGATGATGAGCTCACCGCCGTCTGCAATGGCCATCCTTGTCCTGTATACAGCCTTGTTTCCAAGCCAGGTACTTTTGAATTCCCTGTCATTGAGGTAAACAACGCACTTCTTGATTCCGTGATCAACAAAGTCAATGTTCATCTTCTGGCTCAACTCAACGGCGTCCTCAAGACATTTTCTTGTGTTGCCTATGAATACACCGTGGGTCTGGATAATATCGTCCGGAGCGGTGCAGACGGTGAGGATGAACCATATGGGCCTTTCGGAAAGGAAGGTCTTCAGGGCGTAGTCAAAGACAAGACGAACGGGAGTAAAGTCCTTGCCCATCATTCTTTCCATGCCGTAAACGGCACCCACCATGTGGCTCTTGTTGATCATGTCAGCCCCGCCTGCGCCTACAAAGAGGTTCTTGGCGTGATTTGCCATTCCTATAACTTCATGGGGTACAACCTGACCAATGGAAACAACAAGGTCATAGGAAGGATCCATGACAAGCTTGTTGACCTGAACGTCAATGCTGTCCTTCCACAGGCCCTCGGTAATCTCCTGCAGATAACTTCCCGGAACCTCTCCCAGCGTGACCACATCCTTTCTCCAGTTATGGGCAATGAAGCGGTCATGGGGAATGTCTCCGTACATGTCGTCTATCTGGCTGTCCGTCATGGGCACATGGGTGCCCAGAGCCTCAAGAAGATCTGTTCTCACACCCATGTCCTCAAGGTGATGGTAAATGCAGTTGGCAATGTATCCTGCGTTTGAAAAGCATCTTGTAAAGTCAGGCACAATAAGGAGAACCTTGTTCAGCTTGCCCGCCTTTGCACGCTCGTCTATGAACGCATTTACCTTGCTTTTGATCTCAATGTCCGTCATAGCCATTAAGCATTGTAGGTTGAAGCGCTTGTGCTTCCGCCTTCTCCTGTCCAGTTTGTATGGAAGAACTTTCCGCGGCTCTCATCAACACGCTCATAGGTGTGTGCTCCGAAGTAGTCTCTCTGTGCCTGAAGCAGGTTTGCGGGAAGACGTTCGGATGTGTAGCCGTCAAAGTAGCACAGTGCGCTTGAGAATGCCGGAACCGGTACTCCGCTGAGCATGGCCTGGGCAACAACCTTTCTCCAGGACGGAACCAGTGCATCGATTGCCTTGAAGAAGTAGTCATCAAGCAGCAGGTTTGAAAGCTCCGGATTCTTGTCGTAGGCTTCCTTGATCTTGCCGAGGAATACGCTGCGGATAATGCAGCCGCCCCTCCACATGAGGGCGATTCCGCCGTAGTTGAGGTTCCAGCCATAGGTCTTTGCAGCTGTTCTCATCAGAGTATATCCCTGGGCATAGGAGATGATCTTTGAAGCATAGAGGGCACGTCTTATATCCTCAATGAACTGCTTCTTGTCACCTTCGAACTTTGTTGTGTGCTTTTCCGTGTACTTCTTTGAAGCCATGACCCTGTCTTCCTTCATTGCGGACAGACAGCGGCTGAATACGCTTTCTCCGATAAGTGTGAGGGGAACGCCCTCATCAAGAGCGGCGATTCCGGTCCACTTTCCGGTTCCCTTCTGACCTGCGGTATCAAGGATCTTGTCTACGAGAGGCTTGCCGTCGGTATCCTTGTAGGCAAGGATATCTCTTGTAATTTCAATAAGATAGCTGTCAAGCTCTGTCTTGTTCCATTCCTCGAAGACCTTGTGCATCTCATCGGCGCTCATTCCCAGAATGTCCTTCATCAGATGGTAGGCCTCACAGATGAGCTGCATGTCGCCGTACTCAATTCCGTTGTGGACCATCTTTACAAAGTGACCTGCACCGTTCTCACCTACCCAGTCACAGCAAGGAGCACCGTCTGCCTTTGCGGAGATGGACTGGAAGATGGGTTTGATGAACGGCCATGCTGCGGGGCTTCCGCCGGGCATGAGGGACGGTCCCTTCAGGGCTCCTTCCTCGCCGCCTGAAACGCCTGTTCCCACATAGAGAAGGCCCTTGCTCTCAACATACTGGCATCTTCTGATTGTGTCCGGGAAGTGGCTGTTTCCGCCGTCAATGATTATGTCTCCGTTATCGAGAACGGGGAGAAGAGTATCAATAAGAGAGTCTACAGCCTGGCCGGCCTTGACCATCATCATGACCTTTCTGGGTCTCTCAAGGTTGTCTGCAAGTTCCTGAAGGCTGTGGCATCCTATGATGTTCTTTCCCTTTGCACGGCCGTTGACAAAGTTGTCAACCTTCTCAACCGTGCGGTTGAAAACTGCTACGGTAAAACCCTTTGATTCCATGTTCATGACAAGGTTTTCACCCATGACTGCAAGTCCGATAAGACCGATATCTGCTTTCTTCATTATTCAAATCTCCTTAATATTATCTGATTTTTCAAACGTTCAGTTCGCGCAGAGACCGCTTTGCGAAGCGGGGATAGTACTGTCTGTACGGCCCCGCGCCCAAAAAGCGGAAATCTGCGATGAAATTAACGTTTGACTCTGGCGTTGCCGGAGTAGATTGCCCACACCTGCTCCTCATCCGCAGGACTGCCGTAATCATCAAGAACAGTGGTTGCAAGCACGCCGGTTGCCCATGCGAACTGAATCCACCTGGCCTCATCCCATCCGCGGAGAATGGCGTAGAGAAGACCGGCAACAAAACCGTCTCCGCCGCCTATTCTGTCAAGAACCTGGATTTCCCTGGGCTCCTCGACGTACCAGTTGTCACCGGACAGGACAAGTGCGCCCCACATGTGCTGGTTTGCATTGAGAACCTGTCTGAGTGTTGTTGCATAGACCTGTGCGTGGGGGAACTGTTTGCGCACTTCAAGAACCATGCCCTTGAAGGCATCAATCTTGGAGGAAATGTCCTTTCCGCCTGCTTCGGGTCCCTTGACTCCGAGTGCAAGCTGGAAATCCTCCTCGTTTCCGATCAGGATGTCCGCATAGGAGGCAATTTCGGTGAAGCTGGCTCTCAGCTCCTCTTCCCTGCCCTTCCAGAAGGATGCTCTGAAGTTCAGGTCAAAGCTGATAAGTGTGCCGTACTTCTTGGCCTGTCTTGCAAGGTCCAGACAGAACTGTGTTGTGTCCTTGCTCATGGATGCGATAAGACCGCTCAGGTGGAGAATTCCAACTCCTTCCTTACCGAAGATGCGCTCTGTGTCAAAGTCCTTGACATTGAGGAAGCGTCCAACTTCACCGGCTCTGTCGTTCCATACACGCGGACCCCTGAGGCCGTAGCCTGAGTCTGCAATGTTGAACTGGTGCCTGACACCCCACGGACCGTCCTGCTTTACTTCGGGTCCTTCATAATCAATGTTTCTGAATCTGAGCTCACGCTTGATGAACTCCGCAATGGGAGAACCCTCTACAAAGGCCGTCAGGACCTTTGTCTTGAGTCCGAGTGATGAGCTTACGTTCAGCACGTTGCTCTCGGCACTTGTAGCCTGCATCTGATACATGCGGCTTGTATGAACCGGCAGTCTGTCAGCCGGAGTGATTCTCACACCCATGCTTGTGGGGCAAACAAGGTGGTAAAGGCAGTTTTCCTTAACTTTAAGCATTCTGTTCTCCTGTATTCAAATCAGCTGTTCACGCACTTGTGCAGAGTTGCCCTGACTGCGCCGGGGCCTGCCATCATGTCTGTGAAATATGATACAACCTTATCCTTAATGGGAGATTCCCAGAGGTTCAGGCCGAAAATGATTGTGTTTTCCATAAGCGGCTTCAAAGCTGCGTCAAACGGTCCTTTGTCTCCGAGCTTCAGGCCCTTCAGGTATGCCTGTGAGGACTCGAGAAGCGGGTCGGGACTGAGTTCAAAGACGTTTCCGTTGTCATCAACGCCCAGGATGTACCTCATCCATGAGGCAAATACCAGCGGGATGCACTTGAGGTTGTTCACATCAAGTTTGGGATCTTCCATGTACATCTTAACCGTCTCGCCGAAGCGGATTGCAAGCTTCTGGCTTGTGTCGGTTGCAATTCTCTGGGGAGTATCCGGCATGAAGGGGTTCACAAGGCGCTTTTCGGTAACGTCGTCAATGAACTTCTTCGGTGAGAGGATGCCGGGATCCGTTACTACGGGCATGCCCTCAACGTAGCCGATGGTCTTTATGTATCTGACAATATCCTCATCCTTCATCTCATCCGAAATCTTGGTGTAGCCCAGCATGCAGCCCATGACGGACATGGCTGTGTGCAGCGGGTTCAGACAGGTGCAGACCTTCATTCTCTCAACCTTGTTTACGGTCTCACGGTCGGTCATGTAGATGCCGGTCTTCTCAAGTGCGGGTCTTCCGTTGGGGAAGGTGTCTTCAATTACAAGATATTCGCACTCCTCTGCGTTTACAAACGGAGCAATGAAGGTCTTCTTGTCCGTAATTACAAGGTCTGTGCTCTCAAAACCTTTCTGTGCAAGGAGTTTCTTCACATCATCATGCGGTCTGGGAGTAATCTTGTCTATCATGCTCCACGGGAAGGCAACCTTTGACGGATCTGAAAGATACTTTACAAAGCCCTCGTCCACAAAGCCCTTCTCAAGCCATGCGGATGCAACCTGCATGACGCCCTTCTGCAGTTTCTCACCGTTGTGTGAGCAGTTGTCCATGCTGACAAATGCAAACGGAAGCTTTCCGGCCTTGTAGCGTTCAAAGGCCAGGGCTGTGACCATGCAGATGATTGTTGTGCAGTTCTCCGGTCCTCTGACAATGTCTGCCTGAACGTAACCGGGCTCTGTTGCATAACCTTTCTCCGTGATTGTGAAACTGACCATCTGGAGGGCGGGATTGCGGAAAATGTCTTTAAGTGCATTCCACTCGTCCTTCAGCTGGGTGGATGTCTTGTATGCCTTTGCAATTGAGGCAACAACACGCAGGTCAACTGTCTCGTCGCTCTTGAGTGTTGCCATGAGGCAGAGGTTGTCATAGGGAACATAGATGTCATCTATGATCTGATGGTCAAAGCCCTCACCCACAACAATTCCGGTGTCTGCAAGGCCGGATTCGAGAAGGTCCTGCATTCTGGCGGCCGGGAAGCCCCTGAATATGTTTCCTGCACCGAAGTGCACCCATCTGCAGCCCTTTTCAGTGGCCTTTTTCATTGCCTCAATATCAAACTGAGGAAGCCTTATTCCGGCCTTCTCCCACAGCTCTTTCTTCTTCAAATCTTCAAGACAGAGTCTCACTGTAGACCTCCATACATATTAATCTATTATTGATTATAGAACCGGGTACTTGAAAAGAAAGATTAGTTTTTGGACTATACCGCAAAAAAAATCCTTCCCGCAGGGGGAAGGATTGAATAACAGGCGTCTGTAATCAGTTGGCAGTTGAAGCCGTGCTTCCGAGGAGAAGCTGCATGAACTTCTCGTTGAACTTGTTGTCGAACTTGTCACTTGAGAGAACCTCTGTGGCATAGTCATTGAAGACAACCTGTCCTGCATAGTAGGGATACAGGGATGCAACAAGACCGGACCATGAGGAATCTGCCTCAACGGACTTGACCTTTGCAACCACATAACCGCCGTCAGATGTTGCAACGGGCTCTGTGATGTGACCCTCTTCGGCTGTGTAAAGCTCCTTTGCAAGACCTTCTGTTGTCTTGTAGACGGAAGCAAGAACACCCTGGGGATCAACGTTCTCAAGAGCGTTTGTGATCATTGTGGAGTTACCAACGTTGTTTGCAGCACTTGTTACTGTTACAAGACCGTTGCCGTAGGTCTCTGCGGCCTTTGTGAAGTCATCGGCCATAAGGGCTTTTGCCTGATCCAGGTTGGCCTTAACGTAGGAAGCGGCAAGCTCGGGATCCTTGGATGCGATGTAGGCCTTGATTTCCTTAAGTGTGGGCTCTGTCTCGCCCTTTGTCATCCCGGAGATGTCATAGGCTGAGGCCACGTCGTCGGGAATGGCGTTGTAGTTGACCGTGAAGTAGTCGAATGACCTTGTCACCTTGCTCTGGTCAGCTACGAAGGAAACCTCTCCGTTGCCTATTACGGCAGTCTGGATGTCTGCGCTGAAGACTGTGAACG
>CAMZFA010000040.1 GCA_947305945.1 uncultured Spirochaetales bacterium
TTGCCGCTCTTCAGAGCCAGAAGGTCAAGGACTGGGTTGCAAAGACCTATCCCGACGGAAACGTTGTGACAGTATTCTGATAATTGGTTTTTTTACCTCCGTAAAAAGAGGTGTTTGCACTAGTTTTGAGCCGCAGAGAATGCACTGCGGCTCTCTTTTTGTCCTTGTTGCTTTTGTGTGTACAAATTCCGTACAAATAAAAAAGTTACCGGGATTATAATGTTGAATACTGATATCTTGATGGTTATATTTTGATTATGCAGATTCTGATTGTTGCTTTGCTTGCAGTTACGGCCGTTCTGGCTGTGCTTATTTTATCAAAACTCTCAAAACCGCAGGACAACAGGGAACTGGAGAAGGCCGTGGAGGATGTTTCACGCCAGCTTGCCGCGGTTTCCGGACGTCTTGATGAGATTTCCAGGAACAATACGGCTGTGTCCCAGTCCGTTGAGAAGGGCCTTGGGGAGATCCGCACGGATAATGAGAAGCGCCTTGACGGAATGAGAAAGGTCCTTGAGGAGAAGATGCTCCTGGTGGACGCCAGGCTCAGGGAGATCAGGACCGACAATGAGAAGCGTCTTGAGGAGATAAGGCAGACTGTTGATGAGAAGCTTCAGAAGACTCTTGAGAGCAGGCTCTCCGTGACGTTCAAGACGGTAAGCGACCAGCTCGAGAGTGTGTACAAGCAGCTGGGTGAGATGCAGAATCTGGCCAGAGGCGTGGACAACCTTGAGAAAGTACTGACCAACGTCAAGACACGCGGTATGTGGGGAGAACTTCAGGCAGAGCGCATTCTCAGTGAGATTCTTACCCCCGACCAGTATGTGAAGAACGTTGTTACAAAGAAGGGCGGAAGAGACCCGGTAGAGTTTGCCGTCAGGCTTCCCGGTGCTGAGGACGGCACCTTTGTGCTCATGCCCATAGACTCCAAGTTCCCGCGTGAGGACTACGAGAGGCTCTGCGAGGCCACCGAGAAGGCGGACACCGCGGCGGTGCTCAAGTACAGGGATGCCCTGGAGAAGAGAATCAGGTTCGAGGCAAAGGTAATCTGCGAGAAGTACATAGATGTGCCGAACACCACGGACTTTGCCGTTATGTTCCTGCCGATTGAGGGTCTTTATGCGGAGATTCTCTCCGTTCCGGGTCTTCAGGAAAGCCTTCAGAGACAGTACCGGGTCATGGTTGCAGGGCCCACAACGCTTGCAAGCCTGCTCAACAGCCTGCAGATGGGTTTCAGGACCCTGGCTATTGAGAAGAGAAGTGCCGAGGTGTGGAACATTCTGGGACAGGTCAAGACCCAGTTCGGAAAGTTCGAGACCGTTCTGGAGAAGGTTCAGAACAAGCTCAGAAGTGCAAGTAATGACGTGGATCAGGTCTTTGTCCGTCAGCGCGCCATGTCCAGGGCCCTCAAGGGTGTTGAGGCCGCAGAGGAAAACAATCTGATAGATTTTGAAAGTGTTCAGGATATAGAGGTGGATGAGGAAAATGATGTTTAAGGGAAGAAGTTTCCTGACTTTACAGGATTATTCAAAGGAAGAGATTCTGTCTCTGCTGGATCTGGCCGCTCAGCTCAAGGAAAAGAAGAAAAGGGGTGAGACCGGGCATCTGCTTGAGGGGAAGAACATTGTTCTCATCTTTGACAAGACCTCCACAAGGACGCGCTGCAGTTTTGAGGTTGCCGTTCTTGATGAGGGCGGACACGCAACGTTCCTGACAAATTCCCAGATGGGAAAGAAGGAGAGCGTGGAGGACACGGCACGTGTTCTTGGCCGCCTCTATGACGGAATTGAGTACCGCGGCTATGACATGGATGTGTGCAGGACCCTCAGGGACTGCTCGGGGGTGCCTGTGTTCAACGGCCTGACGGATGATGACCATCCCACCCAGGTCCTTGCGGATTTCATGACGGCGCTTGAACATATCGGCGGCAGCCTGGACAGCATGAAGATGGCATACATAGGCGACGGGCGCAACAACGTGGCCATGGCCCTTATGACCGGCGCGGCCAAGGTGGGCATGGATTTTGCCGTGGGAAGCCCGGCCGAGCTGTTCCCGGCCGAGGATTTCATGAAGAGGATGGACGCCTTTGCATCTGAGAGCGGCAGCACGCTGACCGTGACCACCGATCCGTATGAGGCGGTTGAGGGGGCCGATATTGTCTACACCGACGTGTGGGTTTCCATGGGCGAGGAGGACAGGATGGAGGAGCGTATAAGGCTTCTCAGGGATTACCAGGTTACGTCCGACCTCATGGCCGCAACGGGCAGAAAGACCATATTCGAGCATTGTCTGCCGGCTTTCCATGACCTGAATACGGTCATAAGCCGTGAGGTGGCGCAGAAGTACGGTGACAAGTACGGCCTTAAGACGGGGGAGATGGAAGTTACCGATGAGGTGTTCCGCAGTCCTGCAAGTGTTGTGTTTGATGAGGCGGAGAACCGTATGCACACCATAAAGGCGGTGCTGGTTTCCCATCTGATTGGATGACAGGCCGGTAAATCAGGCTTTTACTGACAGAATATAAGACTCAAGAAGTTCTCTGACCTGCTTTGCCTGGTTTTCGAAGAATGCCAGGTGGAGGCAGTATGTCTGGATGAGGATGATTATCTTTCCCACCAGGTCCGCGGTGTCCGTCTGCTTTATCTCTCCTTCTGTCTGGCCCTTTCTGATGAGCCTTGAGAGGAACAATTTCAGCTTCACCGTGCGGTGGTGTATGGTCTCGTCCAGATCCATATCCAGGGTTTTCATGACCAGGATGAAGTTTGTGATTTCCGTTTTGTACTCATCCGCGCGGTCAAGAATGTCCGAGATGATGCGCTGCAGCAGTTCGAAGGGACCGCAGGTGCCCTGCCATTCCGGTGAAGTATATCTTTCAAAAAGGGAGTCCGTACCGGCCTTGACGGCGTAATGAAGGACATCGTCAATAGATGAAAAGTACTGGTAGACTGTTGTTCTGGACAGTCCGCATTCCTGTGCTATCAGGGAGAGGTTTGTTTCCTTGTAGCCATATTCGCCGAATACCCTGAGAGCTGATCTAAAAATGAGGTTCTTGCGTTCCTCATGATCTATTTTTTTTGGCATACGATAATTATATATCCATACTTGCCGATTTGCAAATGCTTGTGTATCTTAACTTTAATGGACGGAAAACCTTTAAAACAGGCCCGTCGAATGGAGGTTTTGCCTTTATTTCATATTGAAGGCGGACCCGGAGGCAGATTATGAATTATGACAAACTTACAGTGAAAATCAAGGAAGCCATACAGAGTGCCGCAACCATGGCGCAGGACAACGGAAACCCTGAGGTCTCATGTGAGCACATGCTTCTTGCAATGCTTGAGCAGAAGGAAGGCATTATCCAGCCGCTCCTTGCCAAGGCAGGCGCAAATACCTCGTCATTGATAACGGGCCTCAGGAAAGAAGTGGACAGACTGCCCAAGGCATACGGCAATTCCGTGACCCAGAGCGGTCTTTCAAGAAGCCTGGCCATTGTTCTCAATGATGCGGAAAAAGAGGCTTCTTCATTCAAGGATGAATATATCTCGGCAGAGCATGTGCTTCTGGCCATGCTCAATGACGGCGGCAATACCGGAAGGCTGCTCAGAGAAGCAGGCGTTACCCGTGAGGTGGTCATGGAGGCTCTCAAGAGCATAAGGGGCTCGGAGCGTGTGACTTCAGAGGATCCGGAGAGCCGCTATCAGGCCCTTGAGAAGTACTGCAGGGACCTGACCGCACTTGCCCGCCAGGGTAAGATGGACCCGGTCATAGGCAGGGATGAAGAGATAAGACGTGTGATGCAGGTCCTTTCCAGGAAGACCAAGAACAACCCGGTCCTCATCGGTGAGCCCGGTGTTGGAAAGACTGCAATTGTAGAGGGCCTGGCTCAGAGAATTGTGGCCGGCGATGTCCCTGACAACCTGAAGGACAAGAGGCTTCTGGCCCTTGATATGGGCGCCCTTGTTGCCGGTGCCAAGTTCCGCGGAGAGTTTGAGGAGCGCCTCAAGGCCGTTGTGAACGCTGTGGCCCGGAGTGAAGGCAACATCATCCTCTTCATTGATGAGCTGCACACAATTGTGGGCGCAGGTGCCGCAGAAGGCTCCACGGACGCCTCCAACCTCATCAAACCCGCCCTTGCAAGGGGAGAGCTTCATGCCGTGGGCGCAACAACGCTGGATGAGTACCGCAAGTACATTGAGAAGGACAAAGCCCTTGAAAGGCGTTTCCAGGTTGTCTACGCGTCCGAGCCCTCGGTCGAGGACACAATTGCCATTCTCAGGGGTCTTAAGGAGCGCTATGAGGTGCATCACGGTGTCCGTATCACGGACGATGCCATTGTGGCGGCCGCAAGCCTGAGCAACAGGTACATAACAAACCGTTTCCTCCCGGACAAGGCCATAGACCTGATAGACGAGGCTGCATCCCAGCTGAAGATGGAGATTGAAAGCCAGCCGGTCGAGCTGGACAAGATTGAGAGAAAGCTCCTCAAACTGAAGATTGAGCAGCAGGCCCTTTCAAAGGAGGACGATGCCTCCTCAAAGGCAAGGCTTGAGAAGATAAACAGTGAGATTTCAGACCTTTCAGGTGAGCGTGATGCCATGCATCTGCGCTGGGAAAATGAGAGAAGCGCCATTGAGGGCATAAGGGAGAAGAAGGGCCAGCTTGAGCAGCTGAAAAACGATCAATCCCGCGCAGAACGTGACGGAGATCTTGAGACTGCCGCCAAGATTATGTACGGACAGATCCCCCAGCTCTCAAAGGAGATTGAGGAAATGACCGAGAGGCTCCGCAATGTCCAGGGTGACAACAAGCTCCTCAGGGAGGAGGTTGATGAGGACGATGTTGCACGCATTGTTGCCTCATGGACCGGCATTCCGGTGACCAAGCTCCAGGGCTCCGAGATGATGAAGTACATTGACCTTGAGAAGATTCTCTCAAAGAAGGTCATAGGGCAGAATGCTGCAATCAGGGCTGTTGCGGATGCAATCAGAAGGAACAAGACCGGAATAGGTGATGAGCACAGACCGCTCGGAACCTTCCTCTTTGCAGGTCCCACCGGAGTTGGAAAGACGGAGCTTGCCAAGGTTCTTGCCTCCTTCCTCTTTGACGACGAGAAGGCTCTTACAAGAATTGATATGTCGGAGTACATGGAAAAGTTCTCGGTAAGCCGTCTTATCGGAGCACCCCCGGGATATGTGGGATACGAAGAGGGCGGTCAGCTTACAGAGGTTGTCAGAAGAAGACCTTACTCGGTTGTCCTGTTCGATGAGATTGAGAAGGCCCATCCGGATGTGTTCAACGTGCTTCTCCAGCTGTTTGATGACGGAAGGCTTACGGACGGTCAGGGTCGTGTTGTGGACTTTACCAACACAATCATAATCATGACCAGCAATCTTGGAAGCAGGCAGCTTATCGATCTTACCGACGCAGATCCGGTCAACGGATTTGAGAAGGGAAGGGAGGCCGTGCTTGAGACGGTTAGAAACTCCTTCAAGCCGGAGTTCCTCAACAGGATTGATGAGATTATTGTCTTCAACAGACTGGGCCGTGAGCAGATAGGTGCAATTGCGCGCCTGCAGCTTGAGAGGCTCAGGGGCCGTCTTGAGAACAGGGCCCTGCATCTGGTCTGGGATGAGAGTGTTGAGAACATGATAGCGGACAGCGGTTTTGATCCGGACTTCGGTGCAAGACCGGTCAAGAGGGCTGTTCAGAACATGATTGAAAATCCGCTTGCCCTTCAGATGCTTCAAGGCAGGTTCTCCGACGGAGATACCGTAAAACTTTCCGCTCCCGGAGGGAAACTTGATATTCAGCGCGCCTGACGGCTTTCCCAGTCGGACGGACAGTCTATGTCATTTATGAACGCACTGTCATCCATGGGAGCATTGAAGGTGTTGCAGGTATTCAGAAGTTCCCGCACCGATGCGCTGTCCGGCATGTCCGTGATTCTCTGCTTCAGGGACGGGGCATGAAGGACGGGGTGGCCGGGAACTGATCCGGAAAACGGTCTTACCGCATCCTGGCCGGTGTAAAGGCTTTCCAGTTTTTCATAGTGGGAGGCCCTGATATCCGGCATATCTGCAAGTGAAATAAAGAAAGGGGTGTTCTCCGATACGTTGAGAACACCCTTTTTTGTTGAGTTGAACTGACCTTTTCTGTAGTCCCTGTTGAGCACTGTGATCATCTGAACCGGGGCCTGTGAGGCTCTGACCCTGTCTGCGCAGACTTTCAGAGCCTTTTCTGTTTCCCTGTGGCGGTAACCTGTTACAACTATGAGGGTGCCGCCGTCCTTTCTTGATTCAAGATAGTCCAGTGCCTGCATTGCACTGAATGCGCACATGGGCATTTCTCCGGCGCCGGAGCCTGCGGGAAGGAGAAGTTTGTTGGTCTTCCCCATCCTGCTTGAGAGTCCTGCTGCCAGAAGTACCACGTCAATGCGCATTTGAGTGGTTCTTTGCGTCTTCTATTGAAGAGTCAGTCTTGTCCACCACGTCAACCGGGCAGGGTTTGACGTGCCAGATCTGCTCTGCATATTCACTTATGGTGCGGTCTGAACTGAACTTGGCACTTGAAGCCACGTTCATGATTGCCTTTCTGTTGAAGCTTGCAAAGTCATTTGCATAGAGGCTGTACATCTCTGCTCTTCTGTTGTCGAACATGCGCAGGTCTGCAAAGATGCAGAATCTGTCTCCGTGCTCGAAAATCTCACGGAAAAGATGGTCAAATGCCTGCGGCTCGGTCATGTTGAAGAAGCCGGATCTGATGAGGTGGACTGCACTCTTCACTTCCTCATCCGCATTGATGAAGTTCCACGGGTTGTAGCCGTTTCTCTTCAGGGCTGAGATCTGGTCCTCCGTGTGACCGAAGATGTAGCAGTTTTCCTCTCCTGCCTCAGCCAGAATCTCGACGTTTGCTCCGTCAAGGGTTCCCAGGGTAAGGGCACCGTTGAGCATGAACTTCATGTTTCCGGTTCCGGAAGCCTCAAGACCTGCGGTTGAGATCTGCTCCGAGATGTTTGTTGCGGGAATGATGCTCTCCGCCATTGTGACCCTGTAGTCCGGCATGAAGTGTACGCTTATCTTTTTGTTTACATCCGGGTCTGAGTTGATGACCTCTGCAATTGCATTGATGAACTTGATTGAAAGCTTTGCATTCACATATCCGGGTGCGCTCTTTCCGCCGAAGAGGAAGACCGTGGGCGGGAAGGCTTCTGCGTATGCTCTGTCATTCTTCAGTCTCTGGTAGATCATGACAATGTCAAATGCGTTGAGAAGCTGTCTCTTGTACTCATGGATTCTCTTGACCTGAACATCAAAGACCGATTCGGGATTGATGACTATTCCGCAGTCCTTCTTCAGGAATTCCGCAGCTGTAACCTTGTTCTGAGCCTTGACCTGTGCAAACTTTTCGGCAAAGGCCTTGTCATCGGCAAACTTTCTGAGTTTGACAAGCTGTGTGGCGTCCGTAATCCATTTGTCGCCTATGGCCTCCGTGATGAGGGATGTCAGGCCGGGGTTGGCACTGAGGAGCCAGCGTCTGGGTGTGATTCCGTTTGTCTTGTTCTGGAACTTCTCGGGCCAGATTTTGTTGAACTGCGGGAACATGGAGTCCTTGAGAAGCTGGGTGTGGAGCTGGGCAACGCCGTTGACGCTGTGGCTTCCTATGATTGCAAGGTTTGCCATTCTCACGTTCTTGGGGTTGCTTTCCTCTATGATGCTGACCGCTCTGATGTCGTTTTCCATGCCGGGGCCCTTGAAGAAGGATACTGCCTGGCGGAGGAAGCGTCTGTTGATTTCATAGATAATCTGCATGTGGCGGGGGAGGATGGTTTCCATCATGGGTACGGGCCACTTCTCAAGTGCTTCGGGCATGAGTGTGTGGTTTGTGTATCCAAGTGTCTTGACCGTAATGTCCCAGGCGTTGTTCCAGGAGAGGTTCTCCTCGTCTATGAGTATTCTCATGAGCTCTGCAACTGCAATTGACGGGTGTGTGTCATTGAGCTGGATTGCCGCAAAGTCCGGGAACTTCTCAAAGCTGAGGTTCTGTCTCTTGAAGCGTCTTACTATGTCTGCCAGTGAGCAGGCTACGAAGAAGTACTGCTGCTTGAGCCTGAGGACCTTGCCCAGATACTGGGTGTCATTGGGGTAGAGGACCTGTGAAATGTTCTCGGCAAGCATCTTCTCACGCACTGCCTGTGTATAGTCACCGTCATTGAAGTTCTGGAAGTTGAAGTCTTCAATTGCCTTGGCGCTCCACAGTCTGAGTGTGTTGACCGTCTTTCCGCCGTAGCCGATTATGGGCATGTCATAGGCCATTCCTATTACATTGTCCGTATCGACCCACTTGAATGTGTCCCTGCCGTTTTCCTTGATCTGGTGTACACGGCCGCCGAACCTTACAACAAAGCGTACGTCGGAGCGGGGGATTTCCCAGGGGTTGCCGAATCTGAGCCAGTTGTCCGGCTGCTCGAACTGGTAGCCGTTTGAGATGAGCTGTCTGAAGATTCCGTAGTTGTATCTGATTCCGTATCCGTATGAGGGAATGTCCAGAGTGGCCATTGAATCAAGGAAACAGGCGGCAAGTCTTCCCAGACCTCCGTTTCCAAGTCCTGCATCAGGCTCCATGTCTGCAAGTTCCTCGTAGGTGTATCCCAGTTCCTTCATGGCCCTGGTCACCTCGTCCATCATGCCCATGTTGTTTATGTTGTTGGTCATTGCACGGCCCATGAGGAATTCCAGACTGAGGTAGTAGACGCGCTTTGCATCCTTGTTCCTCTGTGTCATGCGGGAAATGTTCCACTGGTGTACTATTCTGTCCCTGATTGTCTTGGCAAGGGCTTCATAACGGCCTTCATTGGTTGTGTGAAAGACATCTGCATCTTCGTCATACTTGAGATGGTCTGCAAAATCCTTGGCAATGCTTCCCTTGTCGTGTCCGAATCTTACGTCCATAAAATTCACTCCTGAATATATATTGATTGACCTTACCTTTTGTTATTTATCTTACTTTTACCATATTTAAGGCAATTTAGTACACCCGTAGATGAGCAGCGCCCTGTTGAGCTTTATGACTTTAGGTTATAATCTGCAACTGAACGGAAACGGAAATGAGAAGGATTCTGAAACTGACATTGTGTGCTCTTCTGTGTGTTCTGCTTTGCACATGCAGCTCGGAACCCCCTGTTTCCTCACCTTCTCCGCAGGAGAGCGATGTGTTCTTCATAGGGGACAAGCCGTTCAAAACCCTTAAGGAAGCCGTGAAATATCTTTCTTCAAAAACCGCAGGTGCGGATTACACAATCAGCATGAGCATGGATGCCGAGGGTGACGGTGCACAGATCAGCGATATTTCATCTGAGATTGCCATAGACTTCTGCGGCTTTTCCTATACCTTTACCGGCTCCTCATCCATAACGGTCAGCAACTGCAGCCTGGAGATGAGGAATGTGAACATGGCACAGGGCAGGATTGAGGTCAGTGACGGTTCGGATGTTTCCATGACGGGCAACTCGGTTTTCTCCGGAAGTGTCTCGGTTAAGGATTCCGGCTTTACGGTGAATTCAACATACGATGATGTGTCCATTGATCTTACCGTGGACAATGCACAGTTGGAGTTCGGCTCGGATGTGAGCATTACCGGGCTGAACAGGGACAGTAGTGACAAATCCACCTACAGCGTTGCAACGGGTGTGACTGTTCTGGTTGAAAACACGGACCTTCATGAGATGCTGAACGGCAGTGCCCTTAAAACCGGGACATGGAGATATACCGGGGTGCTTGAGTACTCTCCGGTTGCAGTTGATCTTGGATACTCATTCACGTACAAGGCAAAGTTCAGCTTCAATGACAATGAGACCTGCAGTCTTGTTGTCTACAGATATGAAAATGAGGAGTGGACGGAATGGGGAAGCCTGTACGGCACCTATGAATGCATGTCCATTGATGCCGTACAGGGAGTTGTCATGTGGGAAGAGGAACAGCCGTCCCTCTACACCGGGGTGTATTTCTTCCTTGAAGATAATGTTCTGACACTTACGGACCCGGAGAATGACTCAATGGTGTTCCCGCAGGAGGCCGACAGTGAATAAAACCGGAAAGTCTCCCGTATTTGTTCTCCTGTGCTCCGTTCTGCTTCTTTTGGTGTTCATGTCCTGCAATGCGGAAGTCCCTCAGCAGGGCACTGTGTCCCGGGACCCCGTATCCGCATCCGGTATCAATGATCTTCTTGTAGGCTGCTATATCAGCGGGGATTACAAACTCAGTGAGGAGCAGACACAGTCCGCACTCATGGATGCCCTTGTCCTTCTGGATAAAAACACCTTTGGGACTTCCAAGTCCGTATCCGTCTCCTATGAGTTCACAAAGACCGCATCATTTTCCTATTCAATGGCCGGCGCGGACAGCTCAAAGGCCGCAGGGGATGAGTATTCGGTTGTGTTCAACGATTATGAGATTGTCTCCGACGGGCACTGCGTACGCCATGCCCTTGTCTCCGACGATATGCGCATAGGCCCCGTTCTCTGTGTTGTGGACGGGGAACTTGACACCTCAATGTACTTCATTGAAGCCTTCCTCGAGGCTGTGAAACAGTGTGCCGACAGCGTGGGATTCTCCTGGTCCGCAATAACTGCAGAGGATGTTGAAAGCTTCAGGGAAAGATATCTTCCCTCGGTTCAGGAGTCCAAACTTGCAGCCTGTCTTCTGATCAGCGGTCTTGAGGAATACCCTGAGGAAACCTTTGACAGCACGGTCCTGCCCTCCGTCTGGCATCAGGGAAATCCATTCAACAGCGCCGTCAGGGCAGTGAAGGGGAAGGATTATCCGGCCGGCTGTGCAAACCTTGCCGTTGCCATGATCTGCTGCTACTACGGTTACCCGTATTCAATTACAGCCTCAACCGCGGCCGCTCTCTCCAATCCGTCCACCGCACAGCTGTGGTCCTCATGGGCTGCATCCGGCGGGGAAGTGGACTGGGCCTCGATCAGGAAGACGGATTCTCTTTACAACTGGGACAGCCTCAATACCTCGGATCCCGTGCAGCTGAGTGCCGAAAGGTCCCTGTCGGCTTTCCTTCTTGACTGTTATCTGAATACAAAGTCCTTCCGTATCGATGACAAGACCACCGGCACATTGCCCGCAAATGTTGTCACATGGCTGAAGAACATGGGATACAAAATGGACAGTTTCTCATCCGGGAAAACCGAGTTTCCCTGGAGCTATGAGAATCTTCTGTCCTCTCTTTCCAACGGACACCCCGTTCTGGGCTATGATCTGAACCACATGTTCATAGCCGACGGAATGAAGAGCATGAGATGCGGTGTCTATCCGGTACTGGGATGGTTTGTGTCTGAAAATCCGGCTGCATATCTGGACCATTACAGGTTTGTCCACATGAATTACGGATGGGGCGGAAAGGGAGACGGCTGGTATGCCGAGCACGTGGTGTCCAAGGCCCTGGAGATTCTGGCGGGAAACAAGGATCCTCTGAATTATGACAGTCCCAAGGTTCCCACATCCCTCATTCTGAACCTCTGTCCGGATATCTGATATTGATGAAAAGGGTGAAAAGGGTAAAAAAGAGGTGCCCGGTTAGTATTGGGAGAGTCCGGACACCACATATCACACTAAAGGAGGGTATGAAAAAAACTTTTTTGCTCACCTTTTACTAAGCAAGAACCGTGCCAACTTTTGCAATAGTGTGATATTTTTGCATAGAGTGCCTGAAAAGGCCCTAGAAATGCAGAAGATTGAAAATTGTGCGGAAAGACAGGGCGTGAAATTTTTGCACAGCCTCTGAAATTGTGCAAAAAATGCACGGCTTTTTTCGCTGACCGGGCATTGAGGCCGGACGGGATGAAAAAAAGTGCTTCTCTGTAATGATTTGATGTTGACATGTTTGAGCCTTTTTTGCTAATTTGGTCTTTGCGCATTTCTGCACTACCACTATGCCCTTGTAGCTCAGTCGGTAGAGCACCACCTTGGTAAGGTGGGGGTCAGCGGTTCAAGTCCGCCCGAGGGCTTAAAAGGCTAAGTGCAGCAGCAGACGCAGGAGATATTGAAATGGCAGATAAGAAAAAGAGCCCGGTTGAAAAGATTGCTCTCATGTGCACAGAGTGCAACAGAAAGAACTACACAACTGAGAAAAACCGCCGCAACAGTCCGAACAAGTTTGAGTTTATGAAGTACTGCCCGTTCGACAGGAAGCATACTCTCCACAAGGAAACAAAGGTTAAATAACAGATAGATTTAGGCCAGTAGCTCGAACGGTTAGAGCACTGGTCTCCAAAACCGGGTGTTGGGGGTTCGAATCCCTCCTGGCCTGAACAACTCTGTTAGGGAGATACTGATGAAGAAGTTTTTCAGATATTTGAAAGAATGCAAACTCGAGATGAAGAAGGTTGCATGGCCGTCAAGGAGCACAATCCTTACTTATACCAAGATTGTCCTCATTACGTCCCTCATCTTCGCCGCTCTTCTCGGCCTTGTGGACTTTGTACTCCTCAAGGGCCTCTACCTCATTTTCTAAGAGAGGGAAGGCAGTATGGCTAAGGGCTGGTACGCAGTACATACATACTCTGGATACGAACAGAAGATCGAGCGCCTGATCCGCAGAATGATGGAGATGGATGCCGACTTTGCTTCTGTGTGTCTTGACGTCAAGGTTCCGTTCGAGATTCTTGTTGAGACAAAGGACGGCGTCAGGAAGGAATCCAAGCACAAGGTCCTCCCCGGATACATTCTTGTGCAGCTGGACCTGCCGGAAGATGAGAACTGGAAGAAGTACTGTGACCAGATCAAGCGCATTCAGGGAGTTACCGGTTTCCTT
>CAMZFA010000041.1 GCA_947305945.1 uncultured Spirochaetales bacterium
TATCCTATCGAGGATATACGCAACAGAATCTATGTCATCCGAGGGGTCCAGGTTATGCTGGACTCGGATCTGGCAAAACTGTATCAAGTAGAAACAAAAGTCTTGAATCAGGCTGTAAAACGAAACATGGACAGATTCCCTTCTCGTTTTTGTTTCCGATTAACCGAGAAAGAAAAAAACGAACTGGTCACAAATTGTGACCGGTTGGCAAATCTTAAGCATTCAAGTGTATGTCCATATGCTTTTTCTGAGTCAGGAGTAGCAATGCTTTCTTCAATTCTTCGGAGCTCAATGGCAATTCAAATAAGTTTAAGGATAATGGATGCCTTTGTTTCAATGCGCCATTACCTTGCAGACAATGCCATGGTTTTCCAGCGTCTTGACAGGGTGGAGCTCAGGCAGCTTGAGGCTGACGAGAAGTTCAAGCAGATATTCAATCAACTGGATGCTCCGAGGCAGGATAAGGCAATCATTTTCTTCAAGGGACAGATGTGGGATGCAACAAACTGTATTGAGGAAATAATCAGCAAGGCGGAGAAATCCATAATACTCATTGACAGCTATGTAGACAGAAATACTCTGTCCATGATGACAGGGAAAAAAGCAGGTGTGTCAGTTTCAATCTTTACTTCCGAGAAAAACTGCAGGATTTCAGAGCAAGAGTTTAAAGCGTTCAACAGTCAATACGGACCTTTGACCATAAGATTCACAGATGAGTTTCATGACCGGTTTCTTATACTGGATGAAAAGATACTCTATCACATAGGAGCATCTGTCAAAGATGCAGGCAAAAAGGCTTTTGAAATAAGCCTCAACGAAGATGAAAAACTTATTGATGCCATACTGAATCGGTTTTAGGAGTTTTAATCAGTTCAGGGTGAGGACCGTGTTATCCGGCGGATAGAGGGAAACACTCTGGCTCTGGGTTGCAAGATAGTTCTTTCCGTCGTTGGTGAAGCGCACAACTATCTTGTACTGCATGTTTTCAATAAGCTCATTCTCGTCGAAGTGGAGGCTGTACTGGAACGGAAAGCGCTGGACGTTCCTGATCCTCTGGTGGGCAAGTTCAAGAACTTCATCCCCTTTGTTGTTAATCATAACAAGTGAAATGTCCATGGTGGACTGCTCTGAAGGAAGATAGAAGCCGGCACCGTAGTTTACGGAGCCCTTGATCATACCCACAACGGGATCAGCCTTCCTGGTGTTCTCAAAGACCTGATAACCGGGAGTCACTGTGGAGTCACAGCCCTGGATTGATAAAAAGAGAAATGCGGATAAAAGAATGACAGCAAGCTTCTTAACCGAGGGTTTCTTCATAGTGCTCCAACCCCAGTGCAAGAATTCTGGAAATGTGTTCGTCATTCAGTTTGTAGATAATGTTTTTTCCTTCCTTACGCCAACTGACAAGGCGGGCAACACGGAGCAACTTGAGGTGCTGACTGACAGTGGACTGGGAGATTCCCAGTTCCGATGAGATACTGTTCACGTTGGATTCACCGCAGTCAAGATAGCATAGAATCCTGAGTCTTGTGCTGTCACCGAATACCTTGAAAAAGTCTGCAATGTCAGTGATTTCTTCTTCAGGCAAGGATGTGAAAGTACTCATTGAAACACCTCTGATTCCATTATATTTTCAACGGAAAACAATTATCAAGGGCACAGAGTTACAATAACAGAAATAATACATAAAAGTACACAGTTCAATATCGTATTTATATTGATATTGTATAATAGCAGTATGATAATTATACATTTTCAATATCCTGTTTAAATCATATACACATGAAATGAATTGTTATATCATTCGGAGTATGGGTAAAAAGAAGGAGAAAGACGGAAAGGCTCTGTTCGAGCAGTACTACAGTGCAATCTATGCAGACAGATGGGAAGGCCTGAAAGAGGCCATGCTCAAAGAGTCGGAACCCGTACTTCTGTCAGACTCTCTGGCTCAGCCCTACTATATGGACAGGGCCTCCATAATTGCTGCAAATGCTCTCCCGGTTCAGGAAGAAAATGATGTTCTGGACATGTGCGCAGCTCCGGGAGGCAAAACCCTTTCCATAGCACTCAGGCTTAAGGGAACAGGATCACTTGTCTCTAACGACAGATCTCCTGCCAGAAGACAGCGCCTGAAGAAGGTAATTGAAACATGCCTTCCAGAAGAGTACAGGCAAAACATAAGCATAAGCGGTCATGACAGCACAAAGTGGGGTCTTTATGAAAAAGACAGATATGACTGCATACTCCTTGATGCCCCCTGCTCCAGCGAACGCCATGTCCTTCAGGATGAAAGCGAGCTTGCCAAATGGAGCACAAACAGGCCCAAGGTTCTTGCTCTGACACAGTTTGCCATGCTGGCTGCAGCACTGGATGCAGTAAAGGTGGGCGGATACATTCTCTACAGTACCTGTTCAATCAATCCGGAAGAAGACAGCATGGTCATTGAGAAATTATTCCGTAAAAGGAATGACAGATTTGAAATAATTAAAACAGACCTTGAATCAGACCCTTCTTTTACAGGATACGGAAATATACTCCTGCCTGACACCTCAGACGGAGCCGGTCCTCTCTACTTCTGCCTGATAAGGAGGACAAAATGAACAGCAGTGCTGTTGTTTCAATAGTAAAGTGTCCGTCATACAGTCCTGATGTTCTTGAAGCTGCATTCATGCAGGTCTGCAAAAGTGCAGGCTTTCCGGATGTAAAAGGTAAAATTGTACTTCTGAAACCCAACGTTCTCTCGGATTCACCGGTATCAGCTGCCATAACAACCAATCCCGAGCTTGTCAGGCTTGCAATCAGATACTGCAGGGAAAACAGAGCAAAGGAAATATGGGTGGGTGATTCACCGGGAATGCAGGGTCAGAATTTCAAGCCGGAGAAGTGCGGAATCCTGGACATATGCAATGAGGAAGGAGCCGTCTGGGTTGATTTTACAAAGGACCCGGATCAGGTTGAAATCAGCGGCACCGGCAACACGCTGCACATGGCAAATGTTGTTGCAAAGGCGGATGTGATAATAGGGCTTTGCAAGATGAAGACCCACCAGCTCATGTATGTAACCGGAAGCGTGAAGAATTTCTTCGGAACCATACCGGGCCTTCACAAGAGCCAGTGCCACATGCACTTTCCATCATGCGACAGCTTTGCAAAACTGCTTGTCGGAATACACGAGACGGTGAAGCCTGACTTCTCGATCATGGACGGCATTGTTTCCATGGAAGGTGCGGGACCTGCAAACGGCACCCCGCGAAACACGGGCCTTCTACTGGGCTCTGCAAACGACTACGCCCTGGACAGGGCACAGGCTGTGATCATGGGCTATGACCCTGCCCTGATTCCCGTCCTTAAAGAAGCTGGGAATCAGAACCTCATGCCGTCTGAGATCCTGTACCCGGATCTCGATGCCTCAAACTGCGTGATCAAAGACTATGTAAGGATACCTTACAGAAAGAAGACGGGGTTTATCAGAAACCTCATCCTGCCCGTCATGGCAAGAACAATAGGCGGCTTTTTCAAAGGCAAGGATCACGGTCCTGAATTCATGAAAGACAGGTGTATCCATTGCCTCAAGTGCGTTAAAATCTGTCCTGCCCATGCAATTTTCTTCTCCGAAGAGGAACAAAGGATTGTAGCGGATTATTCAAAATGTATAAGATGTTACTGTTGCCACGAAATGTGTCCGGCAGATGCGATAAAGGTTAAATAAGGAAGGCTTACAAAGTGAACAGGGTCCGTTTGATAACAGCTTTGCTCTCAATAATTCCAATCAGTGAACTCAGAGGTGCAATTCCTTACGGCTACTTAAATAATCTCAGTTTGTCAGAAGTCCTTATTATCTCAGTATTCTTCAATTGCCTTGTCCCCGTATTCGGCTTTTTCTTCCTCTCAACACTGCATAATCTCTTCATGAAGATAGGAGTATACAGAAGGGTCATAGGAACGCTGATAGACAGGGCGCGCGTTAACGTGGGAGCCAAGGTACAGAAGTACGGCATGCTGGGACTCATGCTTTTTGTAGGAATTCCCCTTCCCATAACAGGAGCATGGACCGGAACACTGGGAGCCTGGGTTCTGGGGCTGGACAGGAAGAAGAGTTTTCTTGCAATTGTTCTGGGAGTACTCATGGCTGCAGCCATTGTAACGGCTGTACTTCTGACAGGCTCGCAGCTTGCCGGACTGTTTACAAAACAGGTCACGGTCTGAGACTTGGTAAGGAGTCCTTACTCCTTGTGTTTCCTGTAGAATTCCTTCAGGGCAAACCTGATTCCGCCGGCCCAGTTGAGGCCCATCTCGGCAAACAGTTCCTCCATATCCTTCTTGAACGAAGGTTCAATTGAGAAGGTTGTCAGAATCTTTGTCTCCTTCTTCTTTGCGGAATCTGAAGAAAACAATTCCCGGGCCTTTACGCTGCTTGCATCATCAGGATTTCTTTTAAGAGCCATACCAAAATCTCCCCCGAACTCACCAGATATACTTTGAAAGCATTCTGACGGATTCTACAGTCTTCTCTTTCAGGCCCCTGCCGTGTTCACGGAAAAGCTGGGGAGCCGTGTTGGCTTCCTGGGCCTTTCTGAAAACAGGATCAACGGGAACCACAACAACCTTGTAGGAACCCTCAGAGGCAGCTTCATAAATGTTTCTGTGCTGCTTGATTCTCACATCATAGGAGTTGATTACAACAACAGAATGCTTTACAGAGCTTCTGAGATTCTTTTTAAGGCGTTTGAGTTCATCTATGAATATTTCAAGTCCGTCAAGACTGAAGACTTCCGGGGTAAGGGGAGTAACCACTTCATCACTGGCAATGATTGCAGCCTTTTCAAGGCGTCCAAGGCCCGGTGAAAGATCAAGGACAATGTGATCAAAGTCCTTTGAAAGCTCACCGACAAGGTCCTGGAGAACAAAAGGTTCCTCCGCAAGTTTAGTTTCGCTGTAGGTTTTGAGCATTCCGCCTATGCCGAATGTAGGAAGAATATAGAGATTCGGCACGTTCGGAACAGGTACAACAGCCTCTGAAACGTAGCATTTGCCCTGAATAACGTCAGCAAGCTCGTATTTTGGGGTTTCTGTCAGAAACCATGAAGATGCATTACCCTGGGGATCCACATCCACCAGAAGCGTCCTGAAACCATCCAGAGCGGACTGACAGGCAAGGGTGCCGGAGATTGTTGTTTTTCCTACTCCACCTTTCTGAAGGTGAAACGAAACAGTTATAGCCATAATCCGATTACAAAACAGTATATACCCCGATTAGTTCCAATACAATAGTTTATCAAACACAATAAATATCCATACAAGACTTATATAAGTTTTATACCTGTACAATATTATAATTAAATTATTATGATAATACACAAAAAATGCCGAATCCTATTCCGGACTCGGCACTTTATATTATAACTTAATTGAATCAGCAAGCTGAAAATCAGAATGATTTGAGAGTCTCAATATGGCTCATTGCCTTCTGGATCTTCTCCTCGAACTCGGCCTTCTTGGACTGCTCCTTTTCAATTGCTTCGGGCTTTGCATGCTCCATGAACTGGGGATTGGAGAGTTTTTTCTCGGACCCTGCAAGAAGTGCTCTTGTCTTTACAAGTTCATCCTCAAGTCTCTTTATCTCCTTGTCCACGTCAATTGCATCACGCACAAATACAAAGCTCTCATAACCCTGACCGGCAACCGGGAAGGCTGATGTCACATCAGAAGATGCAGTTGCGTCAATAATCAGGCTCTCTGCATTGAGGAAGGTTGAAAGAAGCTTTGAATGGTCCTCAAGGAAGCTCTTAAGCTGCTCTGACTCAGGTCTTACCGTGATTCTGAGCTTTCTTGCAGCGTCAATTCCCAGCTGAACCTTTGCGTTTCTTACTCCGCGGACAATCTCCTGCATTGTTCCAACAAGGGCTGCCTGCTCGGTGAATACCAGATCTTCCCTGTACCCGGGGAACTTTGCGCAGATTACCTTGCCTTCGGTATTTGGCAGTCTGGAGTAGATTTCCTCGGTGAGGAATGAAAGGAACGGGTGCATTATGCGCATTGAGGTCTCAAGCAACTGCAGGAGAAGGGATACAATCCTGTCCTTCTCTGCGTCGTCATCACTGTAAAGGGAGACCTTTGCAGCTTCAACGTACCAGTCGCAGAAGTCATTCCAGAAGAAGTCATAGACGGCCTGTGCACCGTCATTGAATCTGTAGGATTCAAGGGAGGTGCTTACCTTGCGTGCACATTCGTTCATGCTGTGGAAGATCCACTTGTCCATGTCCGTCATGTTCTCAGGCTTCACTTCCACAAGGTTGCGGCCCTCAAGGTTCATGAGGATGAAGCGTGTGGCGTTCCAGATCTTGTTTGCAAAACGGCTTCCCATCTTGAAGGAATCCATATCAATCAGAACATCCTGCCCCTGGGCTGCAAGGTAGCAGAGGGTGAACTTCATGGCATCGGCACCGTAGTTCTCAACAACGGTGAGCGGGTCTATGCCGTTTCCAAGGCTCTTGGACATCTTGCGTCCCAGCTTGTCCCTGACAAGGCCGGTGATGTAGATATCGTGGAAAGGAACCTTTCCGGTGAACTCGAGGGCGGCCATGATCATTCTGGAGACCCAGAAGAAGATAATGTCGTATCCGGTGACGAGGGTGGATGTGGGGAAGAAGCGCTCAAGATCCGCTGTCTGCTGAGGCCAGCCGAGTGTTGAGAAGGGCCAGAGCCATGAGCTGAACCAGGTGTCCAGTACGTCCGGATCCTGATGCAGGTGGCTCTTTCCGCACTTGGGACAGACCGTCACGTCAGTGCGGCTGACGATCATTTCACCGCAGTCCCCGCAGTACCAGACCGGAATTCTGTGGCCCCACCAGAGCTGGCGGCTTATGCACCAGTCCCTTATGTTCTCAAGCCATGAGGAATATGTGTTCTCCCAGCGTCTGGGATAGAAGCGGATTTCTCCGTCTCTCCAGGCCTTAAGTGCTTTCTCTGCAAGGGGTTTCATCTTAACGAACCACTGTTCGCTCATGTAGGGTTCAACCGTTGTGTGGCAGCGGTAGCAGTGTCCCACCTCGTGGTTGTAATCCTTTACGCCCTTGAGGTAACCCTGAGCCTTGAGCTCATCTGCAACCTTGAAGCGGGCCTCTTCGGCGGGAAGGCCGCGGAACTGCTGGGGACACACGTCATTGAGTGTTCCGTCCGGGTTGAGGATGTTGATCGGTGTGAGGTTGTGGCGCTTTCCGCACTCCCAGTCATTGGGGTCATGTGCCGGTGTGATCTTTACCATACCTGTACCGAACTCTATGCCTACAAAGCTGTCCGCAATGATGGGAATTTCCCTGTCCGTGAGCGGGAGCTTGACCATCTTGCCCACAATGGCCTTGTATCTTTCATCGTCCGGGTTCACTGCAACTGCAACGTCTCCGAACATGGTCTCGGGTCTTGTTGTGGCAACGGTTATGTTGCCGCTTCCGTCTGCAAACGGATAGTTCACCTCCCAGAGGTGTCCGGCATCTTCCTGATGCTCAACTTCATCGTCCGCAAGGGCTGTTCCGCAGTGGGGGCAGTAGTTTACAAGGTACATGCCCCTGTAGACCAGACCGCGCTCGTAAAGTGTTACAAAGACCTCTCTGACGGCCTTTGAAAGGCCTTCGTCAAGGGTGAAGCGCTCATGTTCCCAGTCACAGGATGCGCCTATCTTCCTCAGCTGCTCGGTGATGATGCTGTGATGGTGCTCCTTGACCTGCCATGTCCTTTCCAGGAATTTCTCACGTCCCAGGTCCTGCCTTCTCAGGCCTTCCCTGGCAAGCTGGCGCTCCACAACGTTCTGTGTTGCAATACCGGCGTGGTCGGTTCCCGGAACCCAAAGCGTGGGTCTTCCGGTCATGCGCTGATAGCGTACGATTATATCCTGAAGAGAATTGTTCAGGGCGTGCCCCATGTGGAGTATTCCCGTAACATTGGGCGGCGGCATGACTACCGTGAACGGTGTTCCGTTGCCGTCTGCGGGACGGAAATTGCCGTCCTCAACCCACTGTTTGTAAATCCTGTCCTCAAATGCCGCAGGATTGTATGTTTTCTCCAGTTCAACAGCCTTCATCTGAAAGCCCCCTTAAAGAAGAATAGTACTATAAGGATATTGAAAAAGGCCCTGAAATACAACACGGGGAAATAAAAGGGAATTATAAAGGGAGAGCTGCGCTTTTAACGGCGCAGCTCTATATTTGGGAGGGATTTATGGGTAAACACCTGTCTGTCAGTTTGCCAGGACTTCCAGCTCCGAGAAAACCACGGAACCGTCGGAAGTCAGAACGGTGTTGCCTTCGACACTGAGGCCGGTTGCAAGGATATTGCCCTGGGCATCCCTTGCCACACCGTCGGATGTGATGCTTGTTCCGTCCGCGTAAGCCAGAACAACCTTTTCTTCGGAGACCTCGTCAAAGTTCACCGGCTGGATGCTCTTGAGCCTGATGTCAACATCATAGCCTCTGGCATCAAGATTCTTGAGAATCTCATCAAGGGTGTAGGTCTCAAGACTCTTGGAAGCACCGGCATTGTCACTTGCACGCACGGGGGTGATGTTGCTCACATCAATTGAATAACCGATCTCCGGAACGGGAATCACGTTGGATGAACTGCGTCCCATGAGGGTCCATGAACCTGCAAATACAATGACGAAGGCGGCTGCCACGCCGAAAATCTGCGGCATGGAGAACTTTATCTTCCTGCTCATGAATGAGCTCTTCTTCTTGTTCAGATGGTTCTTCTCAATCAGGGCCAGGACTCTTTCCTTGCGGGTATCGATCTCTTCGGATGACAGCTGTGCATCCTGAATACGCCTGCTGAGTTCCCTGAGGGAGTTGCATCTGTTTCTGCAACTTGTGCAATAGCTGAGATGTTCTTCAACCTGGCTCTTCCAGGGCTCCTCAAGTTCTCCGTCCACGTAAGTGTTCAGAATCTGATCATCAAGACACATCTACATCCTCCCGGCTCAGTACAACCTCAAGTTCCTTTCTTGCGCGGTGTACGCGAACCTTAACATTACTCTCGGAGATATTCAGGACCTTGGCAATCTGCTTGTAGTCCAGTCCTCCGTACTCTCTCAGGACTATCACCGTCCTGAAAATCTCGGGGAGCTCTGCAACAGCCTTCCTGACAGCCTGGCGGCTCTCATGGAGCAGCAGTTCCGAAGCTCCGTCGCTGAACGGATTTCCCGCCTGCGGTGCCCTCTTCATCTTTTCAAGGGAAGCCGCCTCCCTGGCCTTCTTCTTTATATTGTTGATGGCCAGGTTTTTCGTCACGCGGATCAGCCAGAACCTGGCCTCATCCTCGGACGGGAAAGTCATGTTCTTGTCATAGAACCTGATAAACGCATCCTGACATATATCTTCAGCAACATCAGTGTTGTACGTGATGTGGTATGCCACCTTCATCAGAACGGGGAAGGTATCATCATATACACGTCTGAATGTGTTTTCGTCTCCGCTTCTTATTTCCATAAACCTAAACAATGTTCCTCTGTAAAAAGTTACACCGGGCGTCAAACTTTTTTGACGGGCACCGGACCCTGGGGTGTATCCTTGACGGAATACCCCATCTCCTCAATGCGGGCTCTGATGGCATCGGCCTCGGCCCAGTTCTTCTCCTTCTTGGCCTGAGTCCTGGCCGCAATCAGCTCCATAAGGGCCGGCGGGAAGGCGGAAGAATCGCCCTCGGGGCGCACCTGGTCAAGCTTCAGACCCAGGACGCTGTCCATGTAGCGCACCGCGTAAAGCCTGTCTCCGGCGCTCACGCTCTCATCCTTGAGCAGGTTCCAGAGCACCGACATGGCCTTGGGGGTGGCCAGGTCGTCAAAGACAAAGCCGTCAAACTCATCCATGTAGGCCTTTGCCTGCTCTCCCGGCTGCGCCGATACCTTATCGCCCAGCCGTGAAATCCTCTCAACCAGACCCTTGCGTGCGTTTGCGGCTCCCGTAAGGCCCTCAATTGAGAACTGAAGCTGGGTCCTGTAGTGGGCACCCAGGCAGAAATATCTGTAATCAAGGGCGTTGAAACCCTTCTTTTCCAGCACGGGCAAGGTCAGAAATTCTCCGGAGCTCTTGCTCATCTTGCCCTTTTCGGTAATCAGGAACTCACCGTGCATCCAGTACTTGACCCACTGCTTGCCCGTTGCGGCCTCGCTCTGGGCAATCTCATTTGTGTGGTGCACCGGAATTGCGTCGATTCCGCCGCAGTGGATGTCAAACTGCTCTCCAAGGTAGTACATGCTCATGGCCGAGCACTCAATGTGCCAGCCCGGATAGCCCCTGCCCCAAGGGGAATCCCACATCATGGCCTGGTTGCCGAACTTGCTGTTCGTGAACCACAGAACAAAGTCCTTGGGGTTTCTCTTGTTGGAATCAACCTCAATTCTTGCACCGCTCTTCAGATCATCAAGCTTCAGCTTTGCAAGTGCGCCGTACTGCGGGAAGGTGTCTATGCTGAAATAGACGTTGCCGCCGGCAATGTAGGTGTGACCGCCCTCTTCAAGCCTCTTGATCAGGGCAATCATCTGCTCTATGTGCTTTGTTGCCTCACAGACCACATCCGGTCTTATGATGTTCAGGGCCTCTTCGTCCCTGAAGAAGGCATCCGTATAGAACTTTGCAATATCCCAGACGGACTTTCCGCTCTCACGGGCGGACTTCTCCATCTTATCCTCTCCCTCGTCTCCGTCACCGGTGAGATGGCCCACGTCCGTTATGTTCATGACGTGCTTCACCTTGTATCCGGCATGTCTGAGTGTTCTCTTGAGTACGTCCTCGAAGATGAAGGTTCTGAGGTTTCCTATATGTGCGTAATTGTAAACCGTAGGTCCGCAGGTATACATTCCGACCGTCTTTTCCGAGACAGGTCTGAACTCTTCAACACTGCGGCTCATGGTGTTGTAGATTCTCATATTCATGCTTCAAATATAAATATAATCAGTCAGAAAATCAATTGGGCAAGGTAGACGGCGGCGCAGCTGACAAAGGCCGTTCCGACCAGTCCGGCGTTGCACAGAGACAGCACCAGTGAGGCTGCAAGACCCACCGCCGCCGTCCTTATGTCGGAGGTGCAGTAAAGTATTGCCGGGAAAATCATTACGCTGAGCGTGACATAAGGTGCATAGTGCAGGAATGATACAATGAACGTGTTGGTTATCTTCTTTCTCAGAAGCACCATGGGAATGATTCTTATGGCATAGGTGACAGCGCTCATCAGCAGGATGCAAAGGTAAACGTTCATCTCTTTGCCTCCGTGTCTTCGGTTTCCCGGACCGGGAAGATTGCAGCGGCAAGTGCGGAGATACCCAGCGTGAGCACAACAACCTTCATTCCTGCTGAAAGACCGGGGATCAGGTAGTAACAGGCTGCACTTGCAGCCATGGAAAAAACAATGGTGAGGGCTATCTTGCGGTCCTGTTTTGCGGGCGGAATTACAATTGCCATGAACATGGCGTACAGGCTCAGCGAGAGTGCGCTTGCCACGCTGTCCGGCATTATTGTGTCAACCAGAACGCCCAGCAGTGTGCCCAGCGTCCACCCCGGCATGGCCATGAGCCAGCCGCCGAACGGATAGCACGGATTGAGAGGCTTCTGCATTGAGCTGAGGGCAAAAATCTCATCGGTCAGGCCGAAGCTCACCAGTATCCTGCGTCCCAGTTTCTCCTCAGGATCAAGGCGCACAGAGAGAATGGCGCCCATGAGAAGGTACCTGAGGTTGATTGCTATCTGGGAAAGCAGGATTTCAATATACGAACCCCCGGAGCCTATTATCTCAATTGCGGCAACCTGGCCTGCGGAGGTGGTATTCATAAAGCTCATAAAAGAAGCCTGGAAAGCGGTCAATCCTGCGTTCTTTGCGTTGATCCCCACGGTGAAGGATACCGCAAAATAACCCAGGAATACCGGGAACGCGTCCCGGAATCCCTTTCCAAGCTCCTTTCTGTCAGTGTAGGTCACTTGTTTTCCTTACGGATTATTTCCTCTTGGGAAGTGCCATGATGTTCTTCAGTTCAGGGTTCTTCTCCAGGTTCCTGGGAAGTGATCTTTCCCTGCCCTTGTTGACATATGAGGCATCTTCGAATGAGTAGTGGAAGTTTGTATGGACATCGTATGTGCCGTTCATCAGAGCAAATGCATCTTCAGTCATGACAAGCTCCTCGTCTGTGGGAATGACAAAAATCTTGACCTTGCTGTCATCCGCACTGATCTCAAACTCTGCATTGCGGCAGCGGCAGATCTCATTCTTGTGCTTGTCCAGCTTGATTCCGAAGTTCTCAAGGCCTTCTGTGGCACCGTTTCTGATAAGCGGGCTCATCTCGCCTACGCCGGCGGTGAACACAACTGCATCAACTCTTCCGAGCAGTGCGGCATATGCGCCTATGTACTTCTTCAGTCTGTGGCACTCCATGTCAACTGCAAGCTGTGCCTTCTTGTCGCCCTTGTCGGCGGCTTCCTGAACATCGCGGCGGTCACTCATGCCGCAGATTCCGAGAAGTCCGGACTTCTTGTTCAGTGCAGTATCCATTTCCTTTGCGGTAAGTCCTGTGTGGCTCA
>CAMZFA010000042.1 GCA_947305945.1 uncultured Spirochaetales bacterium
CCTAGTGGTTAACAGCCACCCGCTCTACCGACTGAGCTACAAGGGAATGTTCGTTCGAACAAACATGAATTTACTTTATTCCAGCGCTTTAGTCAATCAGTTTTTCTTCTTTTTTGTGTAGAGATAGTAACAGATACAACTGGCGGCAAGAATAATAATAACGGCAACAAGAATTATGGAGCCGGAACTGCTGCGGCCGGCTTTTTCGGCGGCAGTAGCCTCTGCAATTTCAACAGCCTTCTCCGAGACAGGTGCAACCTGTACTTCAGACTGGGGAACTTTTACACTTTCCGCAGGCTGTGCAGGTTCGGAAACTATACTCGCAGGTACGGTTTCAACAACCGGAGTTGATACAGCAGAGGGAATATCGGCAGTATTCTCAGCCTTCTCTGCTTCAGCCTTCTGTGCTGCAGCCTCTGCAATGGCCTTCTCCGAAAGTCTTACGGGAGCACCGGCTTCCTGAAGTGAAGCAAAATAGACAGGAACAAAGGCCTCTATCTCAGAAGCAATTGCGGGAAGATACTCTCTTACCTCGTCATCGGTGAATGCATAACCCATTTCAAGATATGCGGTGTTGTCACCGAGCAGTACGAATGTGGAACCGTCAAAGTACTGCGGATACTTTTCATACAGGTATTTGCCGAATGACATTATATCCTGAGGATAGACAACCGACGGATAATGGATAAGAACAGACTTGTCATCCTTTCTCTCTATGACGGCCTCATAGTCCATGACGCTCAGTTTCAGAGGAGTTTCAGCCTTCTGTGACTCTGTATCTGCCACAGCTTCCCTTATACCGGACGGAATATCGGTGACCGGGGTCCGGGATGCATCCTGAACTGAACTTGCACAACCGGCAAGTGTCAGAACCAAAAGGGTAATCATAGCAAGATTGACAAGTACAACGTTCTTTTTTCTCATAATCTGATCTCCTTGACCATTCATTAAATTAAAACAACCGTATACAGTCACAGTTACAAAAAAACAGGCTGCAACCTTACCGGAAAACCGGAAACGGTCACAGCCTTGATTCAGACCTGAATCAGGGAATTATTTATCTTTTCTGCGGTTTACAAAGTAAACAATGCAGGAAATTACAATAATGGATATGACCACCACAAGAATGATTGTGCCGGCATTTGACTTTGCAGGAACTGCGGCTGTCTGCTCTGCAGCTACGGGAGCCGGAGAAGCAGATTTTGCAGGAGCTGCGGGAGTAGCGGCCGGTGTTGAAGCCGGGGCTGCGGGAGCAGCGGGTATTGCCGATACAGCCTTGTTTTCAGGTACTTTGATATCTGCAGGTTCAGCAGGTCTGGGATTTGCTGCCGCATATGCACTGACATAGGCGGGAATTGAATCTGCAAGGGCTGCCTCAAAGGCCTTGATATCAAAGCTCTTTGCTTCTTTGGGGAATGTAAGGACTGCCGTTGAGTTTTCCTCATCAATTGTCAGAACCGCATCCTTGAGAAGCTCAACATATCTTGAAGCAAAATCCTCTGCTGCGGGAAGCATTTCCTCAAGTTTCACATCGGAAGGATACTTCATTGCAATCTGTGTGGGAGAAAGCGTAAAGATGTGGAAATCAAGACCCATGGCATTGACTGAATAATCCTGCGTGATTCCGTTGGTTTCAAGCTTCATCGGATCTGCAGGTGCTGTTTCCTCAGGTGTTACGGCAGCTGCAGGAGCTGCGGGTGCTGCGGGAGCTGCGGGAGCTACGGGAACCACAACGTATGTACTGTCTGCAGGTTTTGTTGTGGAACAACCTGCAAGGATTGAACAGACTGCAAGAATAAGTACAAAGGCTTTTGTTACGTTCTTCATCAGTTACCTCCTTAAAGAAAGGGCCATGCCTTTGCGACATGGCCCGTTGCTTCATGTTTTATTACTTTGTTCCCTTCTTGCGGAAAACAAGGAAGTAATAGGCACATGCGGCTGCAAGGAGCACAATCACTATGATAAGGATTACTGTTCCTACGCCGGACTTCTTCGGAGCCTCTGCAGTCTTGACGGCTGCCTGAGCTTCTGCTGCCTTTGCGGCTGCTTCCTGAGCGGCCTTTTCAGCTGCTGCCTTCTCTGCGGCTGCCTTGGCTGCTGCGGCTTCTGCTGCTGCCTTCTCGGCTGCTGCTGCCTTCTCGGCTGCAACTTTAGCTGCCTCTGCTGCTGCGGCTTCCGCTGCTGCCTTCTCGGCTGCTGCGGCCTTGGCGGCTGCATCGAGCTGTGCTACATATGCCTTGACAAAGCCCTGCAGTCCTGCTGCCAGGATGGGAGAAGCTGCATCAAGTTCCTCATCTGTGAAATCATAAGCAAGGGTTACAATTGCCTGGCCGTCTCCGAGCAGAACCATTTCGGAACCGTTGAGAACAACGCCCAGCTGATCCACTGCGTATCCTGCAATGGCCTTTACTTCGTCATCACTGAAAGCTGTGGGATAAGAAACAAGAACTGAATTGGATGTAAGTCTCTGGATTCTGACCTTGAAATCCTTTGTGTTTACGTCTATTGCGTAGTGTTTGGCTTCCTTTGCACTGAGAAGTTCTGCAGCGGCCTTGGCTTCCTCGGCTGCTCTGATTGCTGCGGCCTTCTCTTCAGCCTGCTTCTGAACAATTGCATTCACATATGCTGTGAGAGCCTTCTCGAATTCAGGTACAAGTGCTCCGACTTCTTCTTCCGTGAATTCATACGGGAACTTGACGGTCAGAGTGTGTGCAGCCTGATCGATTGTGGCTGTTGTATCGTTCAGATAAAGGGGATACTGCTCGGCAAGCACTGAGGCAAAGCCGATTATATCTTCTACTGTAAGTACTTCGGGGTATGTAATGACAAGTTCGTCAGCGGCTGTTCTGTTGACGTTTGCCTCATAACCGAGGACTGATACTGTATATCCAGGTACCTTTGGTGCTTCCGGTGTTGCCGGTACTGCGGGTACTTCAGGTACTACGATTGTAGGTTCAACTTTTCCGACAGATTCGGCTGTTTTACAACCGACAAGTGCGAATGTGGCCAAAAGGACTACAAACAAAACTTTTGATAACCTTTTCACTTCTTTTCCTCCTGAATGAAAGGATTGTTCTCATCTTAACCATGAAACAACAATCCTGCTGTTTTGTTACAAAAATCTCCTGAAGTTATATTAACATATTTTCGCGTGCGCTCAAAGAGAATTCAGGAAGTAAAGAGGCAAATAAAAAGGCTGCAACTCCGGGTTGCAGCCTGCTTGCGTGATCAATGAAAATCACATGAGGTCTTTGGGTTTGCGGGCAGTATTTCCTGTCTTTGTGCAATAAGCCAAATGATGGAGCTTACCGTTTTCAAAAACCGACTTTGTCTTGATCTGACCGCCCCAGCGGCTTGTCAGAACTTTCTCACCTTCACGGCGTGCGTTCTTTGATACAGCCATTTTTATATTCCTCCGAAAAGTTATCTTTCAATCCAACTCTGCAAATATTAACCGAATGCCGGTTTTAAGTCAAACCCTGACTGAAAAATAATCGAAATATCAGGGAGTTGAAATTCACGGCCGCCGGGGTTATGGTTACAGCATGTCGGCAAAGTTTCTGAGAAAGGCATTTCTTCTCCCCGTTTATTTTTACAGGAAGTTCATTTCCCCGGGCCTTCCCTCATCCTGCCGCTACAATCCCAGCTGTTCCGCATACTTCATCCAGGCCGTTGAAAAACACGGCATCTTCAAAGGCAGTTGCCTGGGATTTGCCAGAATCTTCAGATGCAACAGGCGCTTCATGTGCAAAGACGACCCGGTGCCTTCTGAATTCAGCTTTGCCCTGATCAGACGGCAGTACCGTGAACTGAGAGCAAAGAAGATTAAATGATTTATTTACGACAAAGACTTTACAAATGAGATAAGAACCTCAAGAGCCTTCTGGTTGTAACCGCCTTCCGGAACTATCAGATCTGCAAACTCACGTGTTGGTGCAATGAAGTTGTAGTAGCCGGGACGCACAACGTCCAGATACTGCTTGATGACACTTTCAACCGTTCTTCCGCGCTCGGAGATATCGCGCTGGAGGCGCCTGATGAACCTTATGTCATCCGGTGTGTCAACGTAGATCTTCAAGTCCATGAGGGATCTGATTTCAGGGTCATAGAGAACCATAAGGCCTTCAACCAGAACCAGGGGTGCCGGTTCTATGTGAAGTGTCTCGGGTTTGCGGCAGTGATGAACAAAGTCATACTGGGGAATGTCAACGGCCTTTCCGGCCTTGAGATCCCTGAGGTTGGCACGGAGCAGCTCCGTGTCAAAGGCATCGGGATGGTCAAAGTTGACGGCCGTGATGTTGGAGTTGTTCACAAAGGCCGCGCTCCTGTAGTAGTTGTCCTGCGCAATGAAGACAAAGTCCTTGCAGGCCTCGGATATCTTTCTGACAATGGTGGATTTCCCGCTTCCGCTTCCGCCGGTTACTCCGATTGTCTTGACTTCCATTTCTGACTCCTCCCTTTCAATTTCCCGTCAGGAACGTTCCTCGTTGTTCGTCTTCAGAACGGCAAGGAAGGCCCTCTGGGGTATTTCCACGTTTCCTACCAGCTTCATGCGCTTCTTTCCTTCCTTCTGTTTTTCAAGAAGCTTTCTCTTTCTGGTTATGTCTCCGCCGTAACACTTTGCCGTAACATCCTTGCGGAAAGCGTTTATGGTCTCACGGGCAATTATGTTTCCGCCTATGGCAGCCTGGATGGGGATTTTGAACTGCTGTCTGGGAATCTCATCCACAAGGCGCTCACAGACCTGTCTGCCGCGCTGGTATGCATTGTCACGGAAAACCAGCTGGCTCAGTGCATCCACGGCCTCTCCGTTTACCAGAATGTCCATCCTGACCAGATCCGTCTTTCTGTAACCTATTATCTCATAATCAAATGAGGCATAGCCGCGGGAGACGGACTTGAGGCGGTCATAGAACTCAAACAGGACTTCGCTGAGCGGCATTTCATATGTAAGCTCAACTCTCTTCTCATCTATATATGTGAGACCTGTCTGGATTCCGCGTTTTTCCATGCAGAGGCTGATTATCACACCCAGGTATGTTGCCGGGGCAATTATGCTGGCCCTTATGTAGGGCTCCTCGGCGTAATCAACTTTTACAGGCTCCGGATAGTCCAGCGGGTTGTCTATCATTATCTCCTCGCCGTTCTTCATGTGTACCAGATAACGGACGGAGGGACTTGTGAAGACTATTGAAAGGTCAAACTCACGCTCAATTCTCTCCTGAACAACCTCAAGGTGGAGAAGGCCCAAAAAGCCGCATCTGAAACCCTGGCCCAGGGCAGCACTGCTGTCCTTCTCATAGACAAGCGAGGCATCGTTGAGCTTAAGGCGCTCTATGGCATCGAGAAGCTCCTCGTAATCATTTGTGTCAACAGGATATATGGATGAGAAGACAACGGGCTTGACATCCTTGAATCCCTCACAGGGCTCCGATGCCGGATCGGAGGCAAGGGTAACGGTATCACCTACCCTTATGTCCGAGATTGTCTTTATGCTTGCTATGAAGTAACCCACGTCCCCGCTTTCAAGGCTCTTTGTCCGCACAAGATCAAGGCGGAATATTCCAACCTCCTCAACCTTGTAGACGGCGTGGCTGTTCATGAACATTATTTCCTGGCCCTCTCTGACGGAGCCTTCGAAAATGCGGAAGTGAACCACAACTCCGCGGTACGGGTCGTAATGGGAGTCAAAAATAAGGGCCTTGAGAGGCTTTGAGACATCGCCCTCCGGGGGAGGGATGAGTTTTACTATGGCCTCATACAGGCCGTCCACACCCTCTCCTGTCTTTGCGCTGACCATGACGGCCGTGGAGCTGTCAAGGCCAAGGTCGTTCTCAATCTGGTGAAGGCATGAAGGGATGTCGGCGCTTGCAAGGTCAATCTTGTTGATGACCGGTATGATTTCAAGCCCATGGTCCACCGCCATATACATGTTGGCCAGTGTCTGGGCCTCAACACCCTGCGTTGCGTCTATGAGCAGCAGCGCGCCCTCACAGGAACTTATTGCGCGCGATACCTCATAGGAGAAGTCCACGTGGCCCGGAGTGTCTACAAGGTTCAGCTCGTAGACCTGTCCGTCCGAGGCGGTGTATTCAATTGTCACCGCCTGGCTTTTGATGGTTATTCCCCTTTCCTTCTCTATGTCCATGCTGTCCAGAATCTGTGTCTGGACGGGACCGCGGGTGTTCATCAGGCTTGCCTTCTCTATGAAGCGGTCGGCAAGCGTACTCTTACCGTGGTCTATGTGAGCTATGATGCAGAAGTTTCTCTTGTACTTTTTCTCTACCATCGGGTGCGGCCTCAGCTCAGATCTGAATTCTTGGGTCCTGCGGCCTCAAAGCCCAGAAGCTCCCTGACCTCGTTGTCATCCATGGTCTCGCGGGCAATCAGGGCATTTGCCAGTGTGTCCAGCTGGTCTTTGTGCTCTGAAAGAATCTTCTTTGTCTCGTCCATGCAGGATGAGAGAATGTCCAGAATCTCCTTGTCAATCTTCTTTGCAGTATCCTCGGAGAAGTCCTTGTGGCGGGCAATCTCACGTCCCAGGAACAGGGGTTCTCCCTCGCTTCCCAGTGAGATGAAGCCCAGTTTGCTCATCCCCCACTCCGTGACCATTCTTCTGGCAATCTCGGTTGCCTGCTTGATGTCCGAACTGGGGCCGGTTGAGGTCTGTCCGTTGAGCATCTGCTCTGCAACATAACCGCCCATGGCCATCTTGATGTGGCTGAGCAGGGCGCTCTTCTTCATGTATGAGGCATCCTGTTCGGGAAGACCCATTGTAACTCCGCCGGCGTTGCCGTGCGGAATGATTGTCACCTTGTACAGAGGATCTATGTCCGGCAGATAGTAGAACAGAAGCGCATGGCCTGCCTCATGGTAGGCTGTAAGACGCTTGTCCTCCGGTGTCATGACATGGCTCTTCTTGGCAATTCCCAGAACCATCTTGTCACGGGCGTTCTCAAAGTCCCTGAGCTCAACTTTCTTTCTCTTGTCACGTGTTGCATAGAGGGCAGCCTCATTGACAAGGTTTGCAAGATCCGCTCCGGATGCACCGGGAGTTGCACGTGCAATCTTTCTGAGGTCAACGGAGTTGTCCATCTTGACCTTTGCGGCATGAATCTTGAGAATCTCCTCTCTCTCGTCAATGTCCGGAAGGGTGATTGAAACCTGTCTGTCAAACCTTCCCGGTCTGAGAAGGGCCGGGTCAAGAACATCGGCACGGTTGGTTGCGGCTATGACTATGACGCCTGTTCCGGTGTCAAAACCGTCCATTTCAACCAGAATCTGGTTAAGGGTCTGCTCCCTTTCATCATGTCCGCCTCCGAGTCCGCTTCCGCGGCTTCTTCCCACGGCATCGATTTCGTCTATGAAGAGAATACAGGGGGCGTGCTTTCTGCCCTGCTCGAACAGGTCTCTTACACGTGCCGCACCCATACCTACGAACATTTCAACAAAGTCAGATCCGCTTGTGTGGAAGAATGAGACTCCCGCCTCACCTGCCACGGCCTTTGCAATGAGGGTCTTACCTGTTCCCGGAGGGCCTACAAGAAGTACGCCCTTGGGAATTCTGGCACCTATTTCAGTGAAGGCAGAGGGGTTCTTGAGAAAATCAACCACCTCCTCAAGCTCATATTTGGCTTCCTTCTGGCCGGCAACGTCCTTGAATTTGGTTTTAACGTCCTTTTCATTGAACTGCTTGGCAAGGCTCTTGCCGAACTGGCTCATCTGGCCGCCGGCGGAGGCGCTTCTCATGACCATGACCATGAGACCTATGAACACAAGGTAGGGCACGAACTGAAGCAGGATAAGAAGCCATGAGTTCTCCCTCTCTGAGCCCTTGATCACAACGTTGTTCTGCTCGAGTGTTGTCATCAGACCGTCATCCCTGTAGGGGATGCGGGTTCTGTAAACCGTGCCGTCCGATGTGGTGTATTCAATTATGGAGGCATCCTTGATGTCTGCAAACACCACGCTCTTTGACTGTACAAGGCCCTTGAATTCCGAATAAGGTCTCTCGGGAACGGTTGAGCGTGATGAGAAAAGTGTCATGCCCAGCATGAAGGCAAGGGCAATCATGACAATAACACCTATGCGGCTTGCGGGTTTGCGGTTTCCGGGACCCGGATTCCTGTACGGTGAATCATTCCTGTCACCTTTGTTCCCGCTCTCATTACTGTCTTTTCCCACACCGTAATGGGCATCACGCGGATGCCAGTAAGCGTCATTGTCTTTTGGAGTCTTATTGTTTTTCCCGGTTTTTTCAGCCTGAGGCTGTTCTCCGGTCTTTTCTTCGGGTTTTTCTTCTTTCAGTTCGTCTTTGTCGTCCATAAGGTCAAATATATTAACTTTCAGTATTTGAGACAAGTAAAAGTGCGCGCACGCGAGGAAGAAATAAAGCGCCTTGCCAGTCTGTCCCTGCCGCCCCACACGGTTCCAAGAACCGCACAAAGCCCCTCATCGTCCACAATCAGAGGCACTCTTGAGCGCAATGCAGGCGGTATTTTCATATCCTGAAGCACCCTGGTAAGCATCTTGCTCCCGTCCTTCAGGACAATTCTGTCCCCTTCACGGTAAAACCGCACCCGCACGTTGTCGCAAAATGCTCCGCCGTCCAGCCTCAGGTCGGTACTGCTGCCGCTGTCAGAAATGACCAGCCTCATGCCGCCGGGAAGTTCCAGACCGTCCGAATCAATGTCCAACGGCCTGTCAAAGACCTCAAAGGCACGGTCGGAGGCCAGTGATGTGAGTATGAGGCGCCTGTTTCCAACACCACCGGCAAACGAGAACACAGCCCCGTTTGCCGATACCTGCACGCTCTTTCCGTCCTGCATGTCCGCCGCGGCATTCACCCTGTCAATCAACGTTGCAGGAAGCTGACTTTGCATTGTGCTGTCCCACATGGAGTACAGTACAATCAGTTTTTTTGCGCTGTCCAGGGATCTGTAATAATCAAGGTCAATTGAGTCAGAGCCGTCCCACTGAAAGTCTCCGCACATCCTGATCGCCAGTCTGCGCTTTTCAAGAAGTTCTTCCTCAAAACCGGGTTCTGACTGCCTCAAACGTGGAATTTCAATGTTTCTGATGCGGTTTCTTTCAATGGATATGTCTTCATTGGTGCTGTCAGTGCTCCACTTGAGTCCCCTGTCGTCAAGATAGGATTCAAGCTGTTTTTTGGGAAACTCCAGAAGAGGTCTGATGATTGCAACGCCTCCGGAAAAACCTTTTTCAGGAATGCCCCTCATGGAGGTGACAGGACTGTTTCTCAGAGAGCGCATAAGAAGAGTTTCAATCTGGTCGTCCCTGTGATGAGCTGTGCAGATATAGTCACAATTGAACCGGTATGCGGCCTCTTCAAGAGCCTTGTAACGAAGTATTCTTGCAGCCTCCTCAAGGCCGTTTCCCCTCAGAGATGCAAGTTCTTTCACTCTGTTTCCCAGATTCTCAGTTACAAATTGAACACCGAGCCTGTCACAGTTTTCCTTATTGAGCTTAATTTCCTTTTCCAGTTCTTCATCCGGGCGCAGGTTGTGGTTCACATACAGGGCAAGTACATTCTCCGGACCTGCGGCCCTGCAGAGCAGGCATAAAAGCGCAAGGGAATCACAGCCTCCCGAAAAGGCTGCAAGAAACCTTGTTCCCTTTCTGCCGTCTGTCAGACGGGACAGGTTCTCAGAGAATTCCCTTTCTGTTGTACTTTGACTGTAACTGTGCAACCGTCTGTCCTCCGAGGAAGTCCCTTACCGCCTCCGATGCGTCCGAAATTGCCTTCTCAAGCGCCTCTTTTTTGACCGGGTCGGTTTCAACGGAAAGGACATGGTCAACAACCTCAACACCCTCAGCCGGACGACCTGTTCCTATGAAAAGTCTTATCCAATCAGAACTTCCAAGAGCCTCTTCAATGCTGTTGAGCCCCTTCTGACCGCCGTTTCCGCCGCCCTGTCTTACCCTCAGTCCTCCTGCGGCAAGATCCATATTGTCACAGATAACCATTATATCACAGGGTTTTATGTCGTACTTCCTGAAGTGCCTGAGTATGGTTCCGCTGGCATTCATATATGTGAGAGGTTTTACCAGCAGGCCTCCGGGCACCTTTGACACGGCATACTTACAGAAACAGCGCTTTTTCAGTTCTGTCTGAAAAAACGCTGCCGTCTGTTCCAATGCATCAAAGCCTGCATTGTGTCTTGTATGTTCATACTTTGCGCCGGGATTTCCCAGGCCGAGTATCAGCTTCATACAAGCTGGAAATCTGCATGAACCAGTGTACCGGTCATGATGTTTTCCTGCAGTTCCTTGAAAATGCAGTTGTAGGACTTTCCGTCAACAACAAGTTCTACGTTGCTGCCGACCTTTACCTTTCTGAGAGCAAGCTCAAAATCATGGGCATTGAGAACAATATGCATGTTCACATCCTTGCCGTAGACCTCTGCCGGGAATGAACCCTGTCTGATGAGTCTTCTTGAACCTGCTGAACCGAAATCGTCCTTTCTGAGTGTTGCATTAATTGTCATTGTGTTTTCTCCTACTCTCATCGGACTTCTGTCCGATTACCATCAAAATTTCTTCTGTGAATATAACAGATAGGCCGGACCTTGTCCAGCCGCATTCCTGCTCCGGATTCGGATTTCCGATACTGGGGAAGAAGGAATCGAACCTTCATAACCGGAGCCAAAACCCGGTGCCCTGACCATTAGGCTATTCCCCAAAAAACCATTCGGAATAATATTATATCATTTACAGTCAAGTCAATTGCCTGACTTTGAACCATGAACTTCCGGAGCCGCTCAGATAAAGCTTTTCATCATTATCTGTTCTCTTCTCCGGACGTTTGTTTATCTTCTCAAAGTCATTCTCAAAGTCCCAGTCCCTGACCGGAAGACTATAGCCAGCTGCAAGTTTTTCCTCCGATGGCAGCTGTTCCCTGATTCCCAAGCGGTCAAGCTCTGCATAGGCCAAAGGCGTGCTCACCTTGCTGTCATGCGGGAATATGAACTCAAAAGCCAGGTCTTTCCTGGGTTTCAAAGGGTGAACAATCTCCCCTCTTCCTGAAACAAAGGCAGCCTCACAGCCTGATGTGAAAAAAGGAACATCGGAACCCACGGCAAGGGCAATATCAAGAAGCTGTTTTTCATCAGGACAGACTTTTGTCAGGGCGCAGAGAGCTTCAATCACCGCAGCACCGTCGGAAGACCCGCCTCCCAGTCCGCTCTGAACGGGAATGTGTTTTTCAACCTTAATCATCACCTTTCCCGTAAGAGAAGAAGCTTTCAGAAACTCCGAGGCAGCCTTGTAGCATGTTGTCTTCTCCTCAGGAGCATACTGTTCAAGTCCCTGAACCCTTATTGATGTCTGATCTGATTCTTCAAAACCGACTGTAACTACATCATGAAAAGAGAATACCTTCTGGAATATTGAAGAAAGAATGTGAAAACCATCAGGCCTTTTTGCACCTATATACAGGCCTATGTTCACCTTTGGATATGCCTTTACTGTTACTTCCATATCCCCAGTTCCTCGAGTTTTGCAAGCGTTTTCCCGGCCCAGTTATTGTTGGCCTGCGGGTTACCCGGACTCGGATGGATGATTGAGCAGACATGCCGGCCTGTGTTCAGGCTCAGAAGTTTATCCTCAGCGTACTTGCCCACTCCCACAAGGTGCTGCGGGTTCACATACTCTATGACCTTCAGAAGGTACTCATTACACAGCTTTTCAAGCGGAGCCCTGTCGGAAACGCAAAGTTTGTCGGGGGTTATGTTCTTTGCCGTTTTCTCAGGAGACAGAAATCCCAGAGGACAGTAGTTCATTACACAGTTTTCCCGTGCAAAACCGGTTGCATCAGGATAGCGCGATGCCATAAGCCCCCAGAGCCTTGACCCGCTTATCTCCCTTCTCTTTATGTACATACCCATAACAGGTCTTCCGGGATGCTCCACAGCAGGACTTCCCACCCTGTTGTCAATCTTCAGATATTCCGTAACAGAGACAATATCCCCGAACGGAACTCCGGTCTGAAGCATGCCGAACGGTCCCGGGTTCATTCCAAGAAACATGACCGGAGTACCCTTTTTGACATAGTTTTCCAGATACTGTCTGTGGTTTGTCCATGCATAATCAAGCGGATTGTAAACATAACCGTCAAAGCTGAATGAAAGCCTGCTGCACTGAGCGGAGAAGTCTGCTGTAAGATCTGCCAGATAATTATCCATAGTCCCTTAAACAAGCAGAGGGACCTGTTAGGGTCCCCCGATAGGCGCGATTGGGTTTGAACCAACGACTTCTACCGTGTGAAGGTAGCACTC
>CAMZFA010000043.1 GCA_947305945.1 uncultured Spirochaetales bacterium
CGTCAATGTCAGAATAACATCGTCTTCCTATGCTGTGGACATCCTACTTATTTTGAAGTTGTAACCTGAAGTTATGTGTTTTACAGTAACATTACTAAGAAGAGGAGCTGTGATGAAGTTCTCAGAGAAACTGAAGAAACTTAGAACTGAGCACAATATTACCCAGGAAGAACTTGCGGAAAAGGTCCATGTTTCCAGGGTTGCCGTTTCCAAATGGGAGACAGACAGGGGCTATCCGAATCTTGATTCTCTGCAGCTGATTGCCAGAACTTTTGATGTCACGGTAGATGATCTGCTGTCTTCAAGCGATATCATCAGCATTGCAAGGAAGGAGAAGACGGGCTTTGTTTCAATTCTGAACATCCTGGCCTTTGTTCTGTTGATTCTCCCTGTTTTCAGGAGCGTACTGCCTACCGGCGATATCGTCTCAACGTGGATATTCAACGTCAATTATTCTTCAGTTTTCCCGTTTATCCTGAATATCGGCTCAATCCTGTTTTCCGTGTCTGCAGGTTTCTACAACATGCTGAGTAAGAAGAGTTTCAGAACAAAGACAGTACTTTCATGCGCTGCATTTGCCCTGATGATTCTGTGTTTTATCTTAACACTTCAGCCTTATCCTGCAGTATTTGCACTGGTTCTTCTGCTGGTGTTACTAAAAGTATCACGCATGTAAACTGATGTTTCTTTTCTCCTGATCAGGCAGATGGCAGTATCTGTGGCAGGAGGGAAGAAATGAAGAAATTCTTTTCAATTATTGTTCTGATTGTGTGCTGTATGGCGGTTTTCGGTTCCGACATAGACCATGCCAGACCTTACAACGCAACTCTGGATAAAGCAGGAACTGTGTTACAGCTTGCAACCATGGCTACGGGTGTTGTTCTGTTGAGGGAAAAATCATCGGAGTATCCACTGATAGGGACAATGTACCTGGAAACAATTGGTCTGACATTTGCAGTTAAAGAAGCTTTGAAACACTTTATTCCAAGAAACAGACCATATACTTACTTTGATAACGCACCTGTTGAGGATTTTGCCGACTGGTCTAAGTCTTTTCCATCAGGTCATGCCGCCTTTGCTTTTGCCGCAGCAACATTCACTAGTTATGTATTCTGTAAATACAACCCCGGTTCGAAAGCAAAACTTCCGGTTATCATAGGCTCGTATGCTATGGCCACTGCAACTGCATGTCTGAGAGTGGAGAGTGGTAATCACTTTGTTACTGATGTTCTTGTAGGTGCTCTGATAGGAAGTGCAATAGGGTTTGCTGTTCCTGCAATTCATCACCATTTTGCCACAAAGAACATCGAAACACAGGTTTCTCCGTTCTCGTTCCTAATCAAACTCAGCTTCTGAAAATGAAACCCAGCCGCGGCTGGGTTTCTGTATCACGGAATGAGTTTCGGGTAACTGAAATAATAAACCCAGACTTGAAAGCATCGCTAAAGTCGTGCTTTCAGCCTGGGTTTTATTATTTGTTTGCGGGGAAGGGGACTCGAACCCCTACGCCTTCCGGTACCAGCTCCTAAGGCTGGCGTGTCTACCAATTCCACCATTCCCGCGGCTTATGGAATTATGGCAGAAACACGTGGTAATTGGAAGTGTTTATGTGTCAGAGTACCTTTTTCAGGAAGTCCTGAAGTCTGGGGCTCTGCGGGTGGTTGAAAATCTGGTCGGGAGTGCCTTCCTCAATCATTTTTCCGCCGTCCATGAAGATGATGCGCTTGCCTACTTCACGGGCAAATCCCATTTCATGGGTGACAATGACCATGGTCATGCCTGTTTTGGCAAGCTCGGTCATTACCTGGAGAACCTCTCCTACCATTTCGGGGTCAAGGGCTGAGGTTGGCTCGTCAAAGAGCATGACCTCGGGCTCCATCATGAGGGCGCGCACTATGGCGACACGCTGCTTCTGACCGCCTGAAAGCTGGATGGGGTAGGCATCGGCGCGGTCTGCAAGACCTACGCGCTTTAAAAGCGCAAAGGCCTTCAGCTCCGCTTCGGCCCTGGGCATCTTCCTGACCTTGATGGGGGCCAGTGTCATGTTGTCCAGGATTGTCATGTGCGGGAAGAGGTTGAAGTGCTGGAAGACCATGCCCATGCGGCGGCGGTGTTCGTCAATGTTGAGCTTGACGGTTTTGCCTTCGGCGTCCGTGTAAGTCTTTTTGGTGATGTCAATTCCGTGGAAGACCACCGAGCCGGACGTGGGGACTTCCAGGAGGTTGAGGCTTCTGAGGAAGGTGGACTTGCCGCTTCCGGAGGGGCCTATGATGACCAGGACGTCGCCCTTGTTGATTGTGGTTGATACTCCGTCAAGTGCCTTGAGGACTCCTTCCTTGTAGTGTTTTTTGAGGTCAGTGACCTTGATCAGTTCATCTCTTGTCTCCACGGCTCATCCTCCTTTCAAAGTATGCAATTATCTTGCTGGTCGGGAATGTAAGACAGAAGTAGACCACCGTTGCTATGATGAGGGGTTCTGCAATTCTGTATGTTGCTCCCTTTGTGGCGTTTACTGCGTACATAATTTCCTGCACGCCTATAGTGTAACAGATTGACGACTCTTTGATTATGGTTACAAATTCATTTGCTATTGCCGGCAGTATGTTCTTTATGGCCTGGGGGAGGATTATCTCCTTCATGGTCATGGACTTTGACATGCCGAGCGATCTTGCGGCCTCCGTCTGGCCCATGTCTATGCTCTGGATGCCGGCCCTGATTATCTCAGACAGGTAGGCTCCCGAGTTCATTGACAGTGCAACCACTCCGGGCAAAAAGCGCTCGAAGCGGATGAAACCGAAGAGTTTGAAAGAGGGAACACTGATGTTCCCGAAGATTACGTAGTAGACAATGAAGAGCTGGACCAGCATAGGTGTTGCCCTGAACACCTCCACGTAGGCCGTGGCAAGCCAGTCGAACGGTCTTATCCTGGACAGCCTGATCAGGGCTATGATCAGGGCAAGGATGAATCCGAATATAACAGTAAGGGCTGACAACGACAGTGTCGTTATCAGTCCCTGCTTGAAAAGCTCTATATACTGCCAGGTTTTTGCAAATCCTGCTGAGGAAAACATATATCAGTATCCTCAGTTAAGAAGGCCTTCGATGATGTTTCCTGATGCAAGCTCGTTTGCCTGTTCAACAAACTTGCCCATGCTGCCGTCTCCAAGTGCCTGTTCAATTGCCTGGTTCACACCTTCCAGAAGTGCAAGGTTGCCCTTTGAGATTCCGACGACTGAGCCTTCCTGGTCATAGGGTACGGGCAGGACAATTGCAAGGTCTGTGTAGTTCTTTGCATAGGACTCTGCAACTGCTGTTTCAATGTATGCTCCGTCAAGTGAACCTGCGAGAAGCTCTGCAATGATGTCTGTTACCTTGCTCAGCTGGACAATGTCTGCCTTGGGTGAGTTCTCCTGTGCCAGTCCGACCTGGATTGATCCGATCTGTGCACCGACTTTCATCTTTGCGTTGTTTGAGTCTTCAAGGCTCTTGAACTTGGATGCGTTAGCCTTTGTTGTTACGAATGACTGTCCGCCTGTGTAATAGATTGTTGAGAATTCCATTGCCTCGGCCCTGTCCGGAGAAGGTGAGTAACCGGCCATTCCTGCGTCAACGTTCTTCTGCTGGACTTCCATGATTGTTCCGTCAAAGTCCATGGGGATGATCTCGAGCTTGAGGCCAAGGTAGTCTGCAATGTACTGTGCAAGGGCCACGTCAAATCCTGCGAGTGTGGGTGTGCCGTCTGCGCCGATTGAATAGAATTCATAGGGTGCGAAGTCCGGTGATGTTGCTACTGTGAAGACGCCCGGTGTGACTGTCTTGATTCCGAGCTTTGCGGCAACTGTGTCAGATGAGACTGTTGCCTTTTCCTTGGCTCCGCCTGCGAAAAGCGGAATGATGCAGATAAGTGCTACAATAAGCAAAACTGTAATTTTTTTCATAATAATTCTCCCAATATGCAATTTGTGGTGCTTTTATGCAATTTTTTATGTATATTCTTGCAGAAATCAATCTGCATGAAACAGATACTGACATCTTTTTTTATTTATGTCCATACCTTTATGCAACTTTTTTGAATTTTTATGCAAAAATTTTTTTCAGGGGTTGAGGGGCATCGCCGGCCGTAAGCCGGACGGAAGCGGGCCGGGCAGGGCGGCATTGAATTTGACTTGGCCCCGGAAAGGGTCTATCATGGATTTACGGAGTTTTATATGGTTAAGTTTTATTTGTGCAAGAAGTGCGGCAACATTGTTGAATCCATCAATGACAAGTGTCATCCCGTGTGCTGCGGTGAGCCCATGACGGAGCTCAAGCCCAACACAGTTGATGCTGCCAAGGAGAAACATGTTCCCGATGTCAAGGTTTGCGGCAATGAAGTTGTTGTGAACGTTGGATCTGTTGCTCATCCCATGACGGAAGAACATCTTATCCAGTTTGTTGTCCTTGAGACTTCAATGGGCGTGAAGAGAAACGGTCTGAAGGCCGGCGAGGCTCCTTCCGTGAAGTTTGCCCTTGCAGAAGGTGAGAAGGCTGTTGCAGTTTATGCTTACTGCAATCTCCACGGTCTGTGGATGACAGCTCTCTGATTTCAGGATTGATTTGAGCGCAGGCCCGGCCGCCTGACTGTGCGGCGGGTCCGTAACTCTCCCGCTTCTTTATATATATTGAATATATATGCGGCGGGAGGGTATTTTTTTGCATTTTTTTATGCTTTTTGGAAATTTATGCAGATTTTTCAAAAAAGAGTGAAAAAAAGTCTTTACACGTTTTTTGTATTGATATACAGTAACAGCAACAAAAAACTTTTATGACAGGAGGACAGTACAATGAAAAACACAGACTACAGAACAAATCATGCCCTCCATCACCATCTCCACCACGCCCTGTGAGGGTGTGTGTATTTCTTTTTAATCATTTATAAAAATCTGCAGGCAAAAACGGGGATTGTATATTCCTTAAAATCTTAAAATACATTATTGATATATGTATTCCCGAACGGGAATTACATGAGATAGGATAGAATTATGAAGAAACTTGTTATTATTGCACTCGTACTTATCATGGCAGTTACATCGGTCTTTGCAGCCGGTGCAAAGGAAAAGGCAGACAACAGCCTTGAATATATCACAAAGAAGGGAACATTCGTTCTCGGTCTTGATGACTCCTTCCCGCCCATGGGCTACAGGAATGAGAACAACGAAATTGTCGGTTTTGACGTTGACGTAGCACGCGAAGTCTGCAAGAGACTGGGCGTAGAGCTTGTCCTCCAGCCCATTGACTGGAACGCAAAGGAACAGGAACTGAACTCCAAGCAGATTGACTGCATCTGGAACGGCTTCACAGTCACCGAAGAGCGCCGCAAGAACCTCACATTCAGTGAGAGCTACGTAGCAAACGCACAGGTCGTGGTTGTTCTTGACAACTCAAGCTACAAGACACTTGCAGACCTGGCAGGCAAGACTGTAGGACTTCAGGCCGGCTCTTCAGCCGCCGATGCCGTTGAGGATTCTCCCGAGTTCAAGAAATCCGTGAAGGGTATTGTTGAGTTCAAGGACAATCTCACAGCACTTATGGATCTTGAGATTGGCGGATGTGACGCCGTTGTCATGGACCTCCTGGTTGCCAACTACGCAATCGGCCAGTCCTCAGTCAAGATGCGCATCCTCAGCGAGTCTCTCTCACCCGAGGAATATGCTGTTGGTTTCCGCCTTGGTGAACTCAAGCTTGCCGATGCCGTTAACACCCAGATGAAAGCCATGGTTGCAGACGGCTCAATGGCCAGGATTGCAACCGAGTGGTTCGGTGCCGACATCACAACTATCGGAAAGTAAGCGGATCTGACTGATGGGACAGATTGCGCTGCAGATTCTGGCCAGTGCCGGCCAGTCGCTGAAGATATTTTTCCTGACACTTGTCTTTTCCCTGCCGCTGGGCTTTGTCGTGGCGGCCGGGAAGATGAGCAGGCATAAGTTCATCAGTGTTCCCGTGGATATCTATATTATGATAATGCGCGGAACACCCCTTATCCTTCAGCTTATCTTTGTTTACTTTGCGCCCTTCTATATTTTCGGTTTTTCCTTTTCAAGGTTCACCGCATGTATTGTGGCCTTTGTTGTAAACTACAGCGCATATTTTGCAGAAATATACCGCGGAGGCCTTCAGAGCATAGACCCGGGCCAGCACGAGGCATGCTATGTTCTGGGACTCAACAAGTCCGACGAGTTCTTCTACGTCAAGCTTCCGCAGGTTATCAGGACGGTCTTCCCGTCCATAGGCAATGAGGTTGTGACCCTGGTAAAGGACACAGCCCTTGCCCAGACAATTGGTATTGCGGAGTTGTTCAGGGCTGCCCAGACGGCCAGTGCCCGTACCTTCTCCGTAATGCCCATTTTCATCGCGGGTGTTTTCTACTTTGTGATGAACGGGATTGTTTCCCAGCTTTTCAATTATTTTGAAAATAAAATGCGTTATTGACACAAGTCCTGTTTTGGTTCATTCTACACAGGCACAACATGGTGGAAGTAGTTCAGTTGGTAGAGCGCCAGATTGTGGATCTGGTTGTCGCGGGTTCGAGTCCCGTCTTCCACCCTTTTTTTATACCCTTTTAACCATTATCATCATTATAGTGTAGTTATGCGCCCGTAGCTCAATTGGATAGAGCATCGGACTTCGGATCCGAGGGTTACAGGTTCGAGTCCTGCCGAGCGCAAAAAAGGCCGGTGACCGGCGGAAACATACGATGTTTACCGGCCCACCGGCTTTTTTGCGTTTAGAGGGATAAAGGACGAGAACCGGAGCGTCAGGCAAAACGCCACGGGCAAGGCGTTTTGCAGCGGAGGCGGCGTTTTGCGGACAACCGGGAGCAAAAAGCGAGTCCTGCCGAGCGCAAAAAAGGCCGGTGACCGGCGGAAACATACGATGTTTACCGGCCCACCGGCTTTTTTGCGTTTAGAGGGATAAAGGACGAGAACCGGAGCGTCAGGCAAAATTTGCAAAAATCCGGATAACGCCTCTATAATAATCATTGGGCTCAGGAGGAAATATGATCGAATCTCTGATGAAAAAGCTGACAGGCGGCAACAGGTTATATCTGGAAAACGGAAGCATAGAACTCAGGCTGAAGACTGCAAAGGAGGGGCAGCACCCCTACGCCATTGTGATCTGCTGCTCGGATTCCAGGGTCATTCCCGAGAAGATTTTCTCCGCAGACATCGGGGATCTGTTTGTCATAAGGGTTGCGGGCAACGTTCTGGACAATCATCAGCTGGGAAGTATTGAATATGCCGCATCACATCTGGGTTGCAAACTCATAGTCATGCTTGGACATACCGGATGCGGAGCTGTTTCCGCTGCCCTGAGCGGTCATGCGGACGGTTTCATAGCCTATATTACGCAAGATATTCTTCAGGCCGTGGGTGAGGAAAAAGACCCGGACAAGGCGTGCAGGCTGAATGTAATTGACGGTGTGAACAGAATTAAAAGGGAATTTGCGCTTCGTCCCGAGATTTCAGATGCCCGGGTGTGCGGTGCAATCTACAATATTGAGAGCGGACAGGTTGAGTGGTTGTGACGTCAGGTGAAGCTGACGAAATCGGCACGGCACAGGCGTGCCAGGTCCGTGGGTGAGATGCCCAGGAGAAGGCCCCTTCTGCCGGCGCTGACGTAGACGGTGGGGTAGAGCTGGGCCAGTTCTTCGATGTAGGTGGGGTACTGGCGGATCATGCCGAGGGGGCTGCAACCGCCGCGGATGTAGCCTGTGTTTTTCTGCAGTTCGGTGAGCTTGAGGAGCTCGATGGCTTTTTCTCCGGTGATTTCGCGCGCTTTTTTGAGGCTGATTTCGAAGGGGGCGGGGACGCAGAACACGTAGAGCCTGTTGCTCGAGGCCTTCATGACTATGGTTTTGTACAGCTGTTCGGCGGGAAACCCGGCCGATTGCGCTGCGTGTACGGCGTCCAGGTGGTCCTCATCCCATTCGTAGGAGAATGTGGTGTATTCTACGCCCGCGCTGTTGAGTATGCGCATTGCATTTGTTGTTTCTTCTTTGCTCATTTGACCGGCTCCGGGGAACTATTCTAAAGTATTATCGCTAATCATTAAACTTTTTTCGGGACGGGTATTGTTTAATCTTCCGATAAATGGTATAAGTTTTCCCTGTCGGGCGGATAGCTCAGCCGGTAGAGCAGCAGACTCTTAATCTGCGGGTCCAGGGTTCGATCCCCTGTCCGCTCAAACATAAAGGCACCTTGAAAACAGGTGCCTTTAATGTTTGATAGGGTCATTCAGGGGAGCGAATCGGAGCGTTAAGGACAATCCGAGTAACCGGAGGATTGGCCAGCGGAGACGGCGTTTGCCGGACTTCCGGGAGGCAAAAGCGATCCCCTGTCCGCTCAAACGAAAAACCACTCCTTGCGAGTGGTTTTTTGTTTGATATGGGTAATTAGGGGATCGAACCACACATACAGTCCAGTGGACTGTTGTGAGAGCGAAGCGAGCGTTAGGCAAAATGCCACGGGCAAGGCATTTTGCAGCGGAGGCGGCGTTTGCCGGACTTCCGGGAGGCAAAAGCGATCCCCTGTCCGCTCCATAAGAAAAGCCCGCTTTTTAGCCCCAAAAACACATCCTCATTTACCTCAAATGGTTACTGTTTTTCATGAAGTTTATCCATGTAACCAGCTGTTATAATACCTGCAGGAAGTGCAATGACTGCAATTCCAAACAAAGATGAGAGCATTGTTATTATTCTTCCGGCTGAAGAAACTGGATAAATGCCGCCATATCCCACAGTAGTCAAACTAACTGTTGCCCAATATACGGCATCAAAAAAGTTTCCGAAGGTGTCAGGTTCGACATTAAAAACTACTAAAGCAGAAATGATGATATGCGAAAATAAAAGAACGCAATCTTGTCAAAGCCTTCGAACTTGTAGTTCAGCAGTTTGCCCGGATGGACTCTGCCTGACTGGATGAGACGGACAAGGCGCTCAATTCTTCTTCCGCCGCCGGGGCAGAAGCCGCTCTTGAACATTACATTGAACATTCCGAGGCCCCAAGGAGGTGCCGGGAAGTTGATGGTATCGGTTGCGTCAAGGAAGTTGACGTTTGAGATAATTCCGTTGGGTCTTGTACCGATTGCATAGATTCTGCCTGCACCCTTGAGTGCTGTTCCGGCAACTGCCATTAGGCCTACAGGACCGATTCCGAATACTACAACATTGTCACCATAGTGAATATCTGCATTGTTTACATGGTAATACTCCGCAAAAACACCGTCCTTCTGAAGAACAAACTTGAAACCGCCCATCATTCCGTAGTCATGGGCATTGTTATCAAAACCGTCCTGTACAAGGGGAGCCTCCCAGTCTGGTGTGACACAAGCAAATTGGAATCTTTATTATTACAGTTCTCACTGTATAATTAGAAATAATGGCACATAATACACAAATCCGCGGAGGTGTTTTCAGATGAAGAAACTGCTTGCATTCACTATTACCTGTTTTGTATTCCTGACCTGCCTATTTGCAGACGGCCCTTCCATATCACTTGATAAGAAGGCATATTCACCTGGAGAAAGAATTTATGTGTCCTACCGTGACATTACAAATCAGATGGAAATAAACGGCGCCTCAGTCAGGCTGGATTCAGATTCGTCCATTTTACTCCGCAGGGGAAGCGGGGAAGTGGTTTTCTACGCACCCGCTTCGGAAGGCACCCACGAAATAAACCTTACGGCCGGAGAAAACAGTTCAAAACTGACTTTCTCCGTATCGGATGCAAATGCCCTTGCAGAGGCAAAGGATTTTAAAATCTCCATTCCCAAGGCTGTTTATTCCCTGGGAGAAGCAATTGAGGTTTCCTACACCGGAGTCTCTTCACGCATGGTTGAACTGGGGACTGAAATAACTCTTTTCAGAGAAAGTGACAACATGAAAATCCATTCATACAGAATTAACTCGGGAAGCCATTATCATGTTGTCAACGCTCCGGCGGAAGAAGGAAGATACTTCTTTAACGTGACAAATGGTTCTTCTTCATATGCTGTAAGTTTTTCCGTGTCTTCAGACTGTGCCGTTGAAGAAGCAAAGGACTTCAGAATGAGCACACCGGAAGTAAGCGGAGGAAAAGTTTTCATAGATTACTACGGTGTTACCTCAGAACTTGTCAGGCAGGGAGCTTTCATAGGCCTTTCCAATGCCAATGCAGGAAACTCCGACATCCTTTACAGGTGCTATCTCAACAACGGAAACGGAACCGCCGTCTTCCAACTTCCTGCCGCAGGGACCTATGAGGCAAGGTTCTATAAATCAGACTCAAATACCCAATATGCTCTTGTAAATTCAAAGACCCTAGTATTCAGAAATGCAGAGTTCAGGAAAGGCCCGGATTCAGAACGGGCATCAATAAGCATTCCGAAGAGAAACTATGCACCCGGTGAGACAATTACAGTATCTTACAGCGGTGTTTCTGAAAAGCTTGCCTCTTCAGGTGCCTTTGTAGCCATTTCCTATTCCGGAAGTCAGGGCTGGAGTACCATTTCCCAAAAAACGCTCAAGGCAGGAGAAGGTACTGTTTCATTTACCGCCCCCGGCAATGAGGGAAAGCTGGAAATCAGATTATATACTACAGACAGCGTTTCAGAGGAAAGGCTTGCAAGAAACATGAGTATTCCGTTTACAAACTACAGAAGGAATGCTCTTCTTGATGCACGGAACCTCTCCATAAGAACAGACAAAACAGCATACAGTCACGGTGAAACAATTGAGGTCTTCTATGACGGTGTTACTGAACAACTATCCGTGCAGGGTGCTTTTATTGCTGTTTCCTATTCCGGAAACCAAGGCTGGAGCACATATAATACTAAAAAACTCAGTGTCGGAAGCGGCTCAATGAAGTTCCGTGCTCCTTCAGAAAACGGAGTCTATGAGATAAGACTCTATTACTGCAATGAAACCAATGAGCAGTGTCTGGACAGAAGCCGAACCATCCAGTTGGATATAAATCAGAAAAATGCCGTCAAAGACGCAAGGAATCTTTCAATTTCCATTCCTAAAAGGACTTATTCTTCGGGAGAAACTCTTACCGTTTCATATTCAGGTGTTACTCCACAGCTTGAGCTTCAAGGCGTGTTTATTGCTCTTTCCGTTACCGGAAATCCTGCCTGGAGTACTGTTGACACAAGGAACCTGAATTCAGAAAGCGGGACAATTCAGTTCAGAGTTCCCGACTATACCGGAGTAATGGAGTTAAGGCTCTACGTAGCTGACGGTGCAGATGAAACAAGGCTTCTCAGGGACAGGTCCCTTCAGTTTACGGTTTATCCGTTCAATGCAACACGTTCTGCAAGAAACCTTTCAATCAGTTTGCCTGAAAAATCCTTGTTTGCAAATACCCGATTGGCGGTGGACTACTATGGAATAACGGACCAGCTTGAACTTCAGGGTGCCTATGTTTCTTTCACAAGAAAGGGCAACCCCTTGTGGCACCATTATGATGTAAGAACTTTAAATACAGGTTCAGGAACAGTATTATTTACACTTCCGGATGAAACCGGAGAGTTTGAACTGAGGTTCTTCAACAGCAACGGATACGAAGAAATTGACTACGAACCTTCTTTCACTATTCCTTTTACCATAAAAAAATAATATAGGCATTGAAAACAATTGGGGCTGTAATAAAAACCGTGGAACCCGGCTGATCGTTACAGCCCCTTTCAGTCTTTAATCAGGATCAGTACAGCTACCTTCTCAAGCAGTGTGTCAACTTTCTCTGAAAGACTGTTGTTAAGACCTGCCGTAGCTTTCTCCAGGAAGG
>CAMZFA010000044.1 GCA_947305945.1 uncultured Spirochaetales bacterium
GTATCGGAGCCGTAAACGGAGAGAAGTTCCCTGAGGGTACAGGTGCTGAGCGCATCTTCCGCCTTGAGATATTTATACTCATAAGAATCAAGATAACCGTTGATTCTTGTCCAGAACGCATCAAGCTGCGCATATGTAGGACTTTCCACAACCAAGGCTTTTCCGGCAAGAAGCGTCTTCTCGGCAAGAATTGTCAGCTCCTCGGAAATGTAGGCAAGCTCACTGCCCTTCACCACAAAAATATCGGGAACGTCATCGGAATTGCCGGCAGCCCTGTAGCCGGTGCTCTTGACGGCAAGCTCCGTAAAATCAGAAAGACTGTCCGAAGCGCAGAAGTATGTTCCCGGCGCAGCCAGGTCATGAAGCATGAAGTCAACTGACTCCCCGTTACACGAAATGCAAAGAGCCAGGACCGCCATTGCGCCGCAAATAATTGATAACACTTTTCTCATGCCCGGCCTCCTCACAGATCAACCTTCACGCCCAGTCCGGTCATGACGGCAAAGTCATCGGAATTGTAAAAGGAATCGCTGTTTGTCTGCCACGAATATCTGAAATCCGCTCCCGCGGCGATACCCACATTCCTCCCTGCTTCATATTCAAAGCCCAGATAGAGTCCTGCAGTGGGACAGAATGTTGTCATGGAGTTGAGGATCCTCAAATCCGCTCCTCCTCCCACATCAAATGTCACATTGAGCTTTCCTGTTGCAGGAACAATGAAACCGGCTTTGGCAAGTGTACTCAGAACAATGTAGCGCTCTTTGACTCCGCTGTATTTATAATCGGAAAAAGACAAATCGGCTCCGACGGAGCTTACCGGTGAATAATCATACCTGTATGCAGCCTTTGCACCCCAGCCGTACTGAGAACCGTATTCAACGGGCAGATTGTATTTTACAAGCTGGTACGAATAAGGTGAAATCTGTACAGTCATGCTGTGTCCCGACGCAAAAACAAGAGGCATTGCAACACAGCAAACAAGGATAATGGAAAGTATTATTTTCCTCATATGATCATTCCTCTCAATAAACATTGCAACATTCTACCACCATGAAAACCGAATGACAATGTTTAGGCAGAGCCGGCAGCCTGTTTTGACAAATGAAAACCCCCTCTTTTCACTACGGGTATGCAGCAAAAAGAGGGGTATATCTCAGAAGGGGCCGCCGGGGAAACCGCCGGGTGCTGATCCCGGGAAGCCGGGTGCTGATCCGGGTGCTCCGCCCGGGAAGCCGGATGAAGCGCTGTTGGAAACCGTAACGCTTGTGGATGTGCCGCCGCTGACTGTGATATCGCCGTAGTAGAGGGCGTTGTTGAAGCAGCTGCCGCTGACGGTGGCCGAGCTTACCAGTGTGGCCGTGCCTTCCTCAAGCTCGCCCGATCCCAGGAGCACGCAGTTTCCGTAGCTGTAGCCGGTGGGGACCCTGAAGGCCAGCACCACGCTGCCGTTCTGGACCAGTGCATAGCTTATGCCTGCGGAAACTCCGCTTGTGCTTGCGGTGTAGGCGCTGGTGCCTGAGGCCTGCGGGGCGTTGTTCTGTCCGCCGCCCATGGCCACTATGATTCCTCCCGTGTAGACAAAGCGTGAGTTGCTGTTGCAGTCAAGACCTGTCTCGGGAACACCTGCACCCATGGCTATGATGGCTCCGCCGGAAATGTTCAGGCAGCCCTGGTTCTCTTCGGCGCCGGCGTCTATGGCATCGTTGTTTGAAGCGTATGCGTAGATGAGACCGCCGCTGATGTAGATGCCGTTGCTGGCGTTCAGACAGTCATCCGTGGTGTTGATCACAATGCTGCCGCCGGTGATATAGAGGTTGTTCTTGGCCTCTATGCCTTCCGGGCTCACGCCGTCAAGTGTGCTTGTGTCATCCCTGGGGGTGGCATAGGTAACAATGTCGAACGTTCCGCCGTTGATGTATACATCCGGCACGGGGTAGTTGGCTGTGGAAGCGGGAAGATCATCCTCACTCTCCTTCCAGCCGGCGCTTATGGCCTTGCCCTGTGTTCTTGCCGTTATTGTGCCGCCGTCTATGACAATCCATCCCATTCCGGCAGAGAGGGTCTCATCTTCAACCTCGTCCTCCTCATAGCCGTCTACCTTGATACCCTTCCTCTCGTAACCTGCGGCGGAGTTGTTTCCGTAGAGGGTGAGGCTGCCGTCCAGCATTACAAAGCCCAGCATGGGTTTGACAGCCGTGCCCTTGGCGTTCAGTACCTCGTCATCCGATTCGTCATCTGTATCATAGTCTTCCGTATAGGCCGTTGTTGATGCCACGGTTACGGTAATATCTCCGTTCAGTATGGCAATTACTCCGAACTCAGTTACAATTCCGTTCTTGGAGTTTGCTGTGACGGAGAGGCTGCCCGTGCCGTCAAAGACCATGTCAGTCTCGGACTTCAGGACGTTCTTGTCATAGCTGTTGATAAGTGTCTCAAGGGAGTTGCTGCCCTCAAGCACAATATAAGTTGCGGCCGAGTTCTTTATGTTCAGAGCCCTGTCCTCACTGGTCAGATTCAGATTGTCCATTGTGATTTTCACAGCCTGGCCGTTTCCGTCCACAGTGACCTTGAATGTACTGTTCGTACCGGTAAGCCTGATGTTGATTGGGTTGTCCGAAGTGTTTTCAACCTTGAGGTTCCTGGCTTTCACAGTAACACTTGCCACTCCGGCATCTGCGGGGGATGTGCCTTCCCATGTCTTTGAGCTGACGTTGAAAACGTACTCGGTTCCGAAGTCAAAGGTCTGCCACTGCGTGTAGTCCTCCTCGTTGTAAGTGGACGGATACAGGCTTCCTCCGTATGCGGAGACTGTTACCGATTCACTGTACACAGATGTGTTGGCCTTTGAGGAAGTTCCCGAAGAGGTGACTTCCATGTTGCATGATGAGCAGGCAATGATTAATGCCGCCACTGAAAGAATTGTTGCGATTAATTTGGTTTTTCTTATCATATCTCTGTCTCCTTGACGGCATTATCAGGGAGAAAGATTGAATGAATATTGAAGGTTTTATTTTTTTTATATTTTTTCAGAGGGGCAGGGTCACGGTGAAAACCATCCTGCCGTTGCTGAAGGAGGCACCGATGTCACCTTTGTGCCGCAGGGCCACCGCCCTGGCGATGGACAGACCCAGACCGTAATGCCTTCCCTCACCGCTTCTGGCCTGATCCACGCGGTAGAAACGGTCAAAGATGTGCTCCATCTTGTCTAAGGGAATCTCATCTGCAGGGTTGCTCACGGTAAGAACCGCCGAATGGGAGTGCTTTTTCAGTGAGATTTCTATCCGGCTTCCTGTGGAATGGCGGATTGCATTATCCGTAAGTATGGAAACAAGCTGCTGAAGCTGGGAAATATATCCATTTATATATATGTCCGGCTCAATGATGCTTTCAATTGTTTTTCCGGCCTCAAAGGCCAGACTCTCAAAGGCAAGAGTCTCTCCAGAGACAACGTCCGAAAGGTTGGTTTTCTCCATGGGGTTCTGCGTGTTCTCCACCCTGGAAAGATCCAGAAGCTGAGTGACCAGAGCGCCCATGCGGTTGTTCTCGTACTGAATGTTTGCAAGCCACTCGTTCTCCCCTATTTCCCTGGCAAGCATCTCGGCGTTTGCGCCGGTCACAGCGATGGGGGTCTTCAGTTCATGGCCTGCATCCGAGATGAACTGTTTCTGTTTTCTGTCGTTTTCCTCAAGAGGTTTCACAATGCGGCCTGAGATATAAAGTGCAATGAAGAACAGGACAACAATTGAGGCAATTCCGCCGGATATTGAGTTTCCCAGCAGTGTGCTCAGGTTGCTCTCCGCCAGGGTAATGTCTATAAAGGCCACAAGGGTATAGTCCGGTCTGCGGCTTACGGAGAACATAAGGCTGCCCGTCTGCCCACGTGATTTGTTTGTCTCAAGAACTCGTCTGGCAAGTTCCTCCAGCTCCTCCCCGGTGTAAACGCCCTCCCTGCCTTCATCTGTTTTCAGGACCTCTCCGCTGTTTGAGAAGCAAACCGAGTAGAAGGTTGAAAGCCTGAAATCCGGACTCTCCTCCGCGGGAGGCTGAACTGCAGGCTGGTGTCTGGGTTCCGGTTCTCCGGGCTCCGGTCCGGAAGGTTTGTATATGCTTTCCTTACTCTCAAGAAAGTACAGGTTCATGTAGCGTTCCAGCCTCTCCGAGTTGGCGTTACGCACCTGCCTGTAGCTTTCATAGACTATTATTGAAAGGCCCGTTCCGAACAGGAGGATGAGGGAACCCATGATGAGGGCCATGATTCTGATTCTGGTCTTCTTAAACATTGCCGTCCCTCAACTCATAGCCCAGGCCTCTGACGGCCTTTATCTCCACCCTTGATCCCACAAATGCAATCTTCTTTCTGGTAAATGACAGGTAGACCTCAACGTTGTTGTACTCCGCCTCGTCATCAAAGCCCCAGATCTTTACGGCCAGATTCTCCCTTGTGATTATCTGCCCGCAGTTTGCAAACATATATTCAAGGATATGAAGTTCCTTGTCCCCCAGACGTACACTCCTGCCTGTGCTGCTGCATGAGAGGGTGGCACTGCCGGTGTTCAGGTCAAGATCCGAGAAGTGAAGGCCTGCGTCCCTCAGGTCCGCACCCGATTTCCTCCTCCCCATTGCCCTGAGTCTGGCAAGAAGCTCTTTTGTCTCAAAGGGTTTTGTAAGATAGTCATCAGCTCCGCTGTCCAGCCCTGTAACCTTGTCGTCTGTACTGCTTTTGGCTGTAAGCATGAGGATGGGTGTTGCTACTTTGTTCTCACGTGCCTTTCTTGCAACGTCAAAACCGTTCAGGAGGGGCATCATCACATCAAGGACCGCCATGTCGTAGATGTTGCTCTGAAGGGCGGCAAGTGCACTCTCCCCGTCCGCAACGTGGTCCACGTCATATTTTTCCTCTTTCAGTATGGCAACCAGAGCCGCCGCCATTCTCTTTTCATCTTCCGCCAAAAGAATACGCATATCAGTTCCACCTTACTGTATTCATTCTGACAGAGCAAGATTGAAGGAAGATTGAAACAGAAAACTTGTCTGGGTTGAATTATTTGAGCAATTCACGCATCAGCTGAACTTCTTCAGGAGTGATGTCCACAGAAACCTCGTTGAAACGAGCCTCCTTCCTGTGGTTCACATCCTGACCTGTAAGCTGCTTGATCAGGAACTGACAGTTGTCCGCAGTTCTCTCAAGTCCTACACCGGAGTTCTTTGCAAGGGCAAGGGTTCGTTCCTTTTCATCCCTCTGTTTTCTGAGAGCGGCCCTCTCCTTTGAAAGCCTGTCTCTTGTGGCCTCATCGGCGTCAACAGGGTTACGCAGCCTTGCAATCTGAAGAACAGTCTCCTTCAGTTCCTTTGTAAGTGTTGCAACTGTCTTTGAAGCTCTGTCTGCACCGGCACATGAGTTTTTCTCCAGAATTGACAGTTCCCTGTATGTGGTCACGCCCGGGAACCTGACGGGAGCGGCAGGAGCAGCCTTCTTCGGAGCAGGCTTCTTTGCCTTTGGCTTTTCAACAGGCTTCTCTACAGGCTCTGCAGCGGGCTCTGAAGGAGCACTCTGGGCCTGTTCCCTTGCGGCCATGGCAGCAGCTTTTTCAGCGGCTTTTCTGGCAGCTATTTCAATTACTTCCTCATCGTCTGCAGGACCTTTGAACCACTCTACAATCTTTGAAAACAAACCCACTTCCAACTCCCTTCTGTATGTAAAATATTATATTACCGAAAACTGTAACGCAACCGAAAATCAGTACCAGAAGCCCTCTGATGCTGTTTTTCCGCCTATTGCCTGGGGATCCAGTTTCATCAGAACATCAAAGTAAGAAGCAGCTTCTTCACTTGCCCGGGCTCCGTCTATGAACACAAGCTGACAATTGGGAACAGCCTTGGCGGCAACATTTGCATCCATGCCTATAAGGGCATTAATCTTCTCACCCGCAGCAACCGGGTCTGAGAGCACCTTTTTCACCGACTGTCTGTATGACTCACAGACACGGGCCACATCAGCAGGATGGGCCTCCGCAAAGGCTGAGGAAACAACCAGAATGCTCATTGGATACTGCTCAAGACCGGTAAGGGCCTCCCACCTCTTTGCGGGATCAATGAGAACCTTTACATCCGGATTCTTGGTAAGAACCATGGTGACAAAGGGTTCGGGAAGAAGTGCAAGTCTGCACTTGCCGGCAATCAGAAGCTGTGCAAGCTGTGCCGGGGCAGTCACGCTGTAGTCAATCTGATACTCAGGGAAGAGGAAACGGGCCATGTGGTCCGGGGTTCCGCCTGCTCCGGGAACACTGACTGTCTCTCCGCTGTCAGCGGTTCCTACAAGACTGAGCATTCCTTCACCAACAATTGCCAGAGCCCTGATTCCGGCTCCGCGGTTGAACAGTGAAAGAGCTGCGTTTGCGGGAAGAACCGCAAAGTCCAGCTCACCCTTGGTTATGCGGGCAAGGGCATCGGCCGGGGCCGGGAAGACGGACAGCTGGACATAGTCATCAATCATCACACTCGAAAAGGCTGTGGGTCCCTGCATGACACCCAGATTCACCTTTGTTGTTTCCACAGCACTGTCTGCACCCTTCTCGGTAACCGACTGTGAGAACACTGAAAACACTGAAAAACACAAAACCAGCAGTACGCAGACTGCAATACGACTCTTTCTCATGATTTTGTTATAACACGCGAAAAACCCGATGTAAATTCAAAGTAAAAATGATTATCATCTAATTATGATTCTTACGGAGAATATGCTTTCACTTGAACAGACACTTCTCAGCGGACAGTGCTTCCGCGTCGGATGCAGGGACGGACTTTGGACCGTGCGCTCAGGTGCGGATGAGAACGTAAGAGAGCTTAATATTTCACAGAATGACCTCAGGCCCATTGAGGAGGACCCTTACTGGAGCAACTTCTTTGACCTTCAGACGGACTATGAGGCAATGAAGAAGTACTTCTCCGAAAACTGGGAAGTGATGAGAAAGGCCTGTCTATACGCTCCGGGGATAAGGATTCTGAGGCAGAACAGCTGGGAAGCCCTTGCCTGTTTTGTGGTATCCCAGAACAACAACATAAAGAGGATCATGGGCATAGTTGAAAGGCTTTGCCTTCGTTTCGGGAAAAAGAACAGTGACGGGGTAAGCGGCTTTCCCTCGGCACAGACGCTGGCAGATGCACCGTTGGACAAACTGCGTGACTGCGGTCTGGGCTTCAGGGATGCATACATCAGAAATACCGCAACAGCAGTGCTGGACGGCAACATTGACTTTGACTGTCTGAAATCAGAGGACATAGAAAAGGCAAGGAAAATGCTGACTGCGGTCAAGGGCATAGGCCCCAAGGTGGCCGACTGCGCCCTGCTCTTCGGCTGCCACAGACTGGACTGCTTCCCCATGGATGTATGGATGAAGCGCGTCATGGCCTGTTATTTTGACGGCTGTGACGGCACAATCTTCGGAAAAAACGCGGGAGTTGCCCAGCAGTACCTGTTCCACTGGGGCCGCACATCAGGCATACTTGGCGGTGAAAAGGAAGAAAAATGATATTCGACACACTTGAGAACCTTGAGACTTACGCGGGCACCGTACCGCAGCTGAGAACAGTTGCACAGGCAATGGACCATGACAGCGTCTATGATCTGGCCTGCGGTCACTACACCACCCCGGATCCGGATGTAAACTATGACGTTCTTGAATACACAACAAGTACTTCCGGCGGTCACTTCGAGTACCACAAACACCACACCTATGTGGAAATTGTGCTCTCAGGGCAGGAGCTGATGAGCACCACGTGGCGTGAGCTCAAGGACACCGAAGGCAAATACAACGCCCGCACGGACACAGGCTTTTTCACCTCCGAGCCGCTCTGCGTGGTTCAGGCCGCCCAGGGCCGCTTCGCACTCTTCCTTCCCGGCGAGCCGTTCTGCACCGGCGTAAGCGCCGGAGATGAGCGCACGGTGCGTAAGGCGGTCTTTACAATAAAGGAATAATCAGAGAGTAATGATTCTGTCCGAGTATCTGCGGGCAGTCTCAAGATCATGGGAAACCCAGATTACACTGCACTTCTTCTCCCTCAGGATTCTGAAGAAATCAGATGCAAGATTTTCCCTCATGGCTTCATCAAGATTCTGGAAAGGCTCGTCCATAAGCACAACGGGAGCCTCAAAGCAAAGGGCTCTGGCAAGAGACACTCTCTGACGCTCACCTCCGGAGAGTTCTGACGGATAGGATGAAAGCTTGTCACCAAGGCCGGCATGGCTGAGATATGTTGAGGCTTTTTCCCTGTCAGAGCATACAAGAACGCAGTTTTCCAGTGCGGTCTTCCAAGCAAGAAGCCTGGGCTCCTGGAAGAGATAACTCACCCTTCCTGCCTCAGAACCCTCCCGGACCACACTTCCGCTCTCAGGCTTCACAAGACCTGCAATAATATTGAGCAAAGTGGTCTTTCCGCTTCCGGATGCACCTGTGATGCAGGTTATGGTTCCCGGGGCGGTCTGCAGGTTGTAGTTTTCAAAAACCTTTACCGTTCTGCCGTCCTTTGAGGTGTAACTCTTGCTTATGTTCTCAAGAAGCATTGCCGTACCTCCCGGAAAGTGTTTTTCTGAGCAGAAAATCAAAAAGAATGTCACCTGCAAAGGTCAGAATCACAGCAGTGACGGTCCATGCAAAGACACTTGCCGTGTCCAGACGGATCTGTGAAAGCTGAAGCTGTTTTCCCACGCCCGAGTTGGGAATTGTCAGAACCTCTGCGGCTATGACAACCTTCCAGATCATGGCAAGGCACTGCTTTGCACCTGTTATGAAACAGGGGACAAGGGCAGGCAGGGTGAAGTTGAAAAGCTTCTTCACACCGCGTATCTCATAAACAGAGCACATCTGTTCAAGTGCAGGATCAAGGCTGTGAACACCGCGCACCGTCTGCGTGAACATGACGGGAAAGGCCATGAGAAAAGCCGAGAACACCGGAACAGTGCCGGTTCTGAACCAGATGTAGGCAAGAAGAACCACACTCATCACCGGAGTTGCCTTCAAAAGAGTTACCGGTATGTCCATTGCCGTCTCGAAATCTTTGCTGCGACCTGCGGCAACTCCCAGTGCTCCTCCGCAGAGAACAATTATGACAAAACTCCTCAGGGCTCTGAGAACGGTGGAAGTCACATCTGCAAGAAAGCCCTTTGAAGAGACAATGGTACAGAGAGAAGACAGTACTGTAAGCGGAGACGGCAGGATAATCTGCGAGCCTGTGAGAACAGAGGCAAGCTGCCAGAAAAGAAGCAGAACAACTACCGAGGCAAGGCTGACAAGAAATCTTCTCTTCTTCATAATCACAGCACCTGTTTAACGGCAAGGAATATGAAGATCAGGCCGCCGAAAAGCCTGCTGTAGCGGCTGACAAAACTTCCCAGCCTGCTGCTTGAGAAAACGGCAATCAAGCAGAGTATGAAAGTAACTGCACCTATTATGACAGAGCACAGAAGTGAATTGCCGAAGTTTAGATTGTACAGGGAAAAACCTGCTGCCAGAGCATCTATGCTTGTGGCAATGCCCTGGAGAAAAAGGTTCTCGACTGCAGTTTCCTCTTCCTTTGAGAAATGCTCCCTGAACATCTGAAAGGCCAGATATACAAAGACCGCGGCACTTACCCACGGCATGTATTTCGTAAGGGAGGAGAAGATCTGCGTCATGAACATTGCAATCAGTCTGCCGGCCAGCGGCATGGCAAACTGAAAGCCCCCGAAGACGAGGGCTATTGAGAACATGCGCTTTGAGCCCATGTCGGGCCGGGAAAGGCCGTCGGCCACGGATACGCATACGGCATCCATGGCAAGCGCTATTCCCGGCAGAACTCCTTCTGTAAACAGAAAAGAAAGGTCGTTCATTACTTACCGGCCAGATCCGTGAAGATGACTCTCTTGTAGTTCTTCTTTCCGGAGCGGAGAATCACCTCTCCGTTTCCGGCCTTGTCGGGAGTAAGAACTTCATAGACATCGGTTATCTTCCTGTCGTCAATTGAGGCACCGCCGCCCTGGATGAGGCGTCTGATATCGCCCTTTGAGGCACCCAGTCCCGCGTTGAAGAACAGGTCAATCACACCCATGCCTTCACCCAGAACAAGCTCTGCTGTGGGCATGGAGGACTTGTCGGCAAGTCCGCCGAATGCGGCCTTTGCACCTGCGCGGGCCTTGTCCGCCTCTTCCTTTCCGTGGATTATGGCTGTAATTTCCCATGCAAGGCGCTCCTTGGCGTCATTTATGTTCCTTGAAGGGTCCTCGTACTGTGCAATCTCCTCAAGCGGGAGGAATGTGAACAGTTTGAGGAACTTGATGACATCGGCGTCAGCCACGTTGCGCCAGTACTGGTAGAAGTCATAGGGTGAGTACATATCGGGGTCAAGGAATACAGCGCCCTTCTCGCTCTTGCCCATCTTCTTGCCGTCTGCGCGCATGATGAGATTGAAGGTCAGGCCGTAGCACTCCGGGCCGCCCATCCTCTGGATCAGGTCAATTCCGGCCACAATGTTGCCCCACTGGTCGGCGCCGCCGATCTGAAGCATATTGCCGTAGTTCTTCCAGAGCATGTAGTAGTCATAGGACTGCAGGAGCTGATAGTTGAATTCAATGAAACTCAGGCCCCTCTCAAGGCGCTGCTTCACGCCCTCGAAGGTAAGCATCCTGTTTACGGAGAAGTATTTGCCTACGTCCCTGAGGAAGTCTATGTAGTTCAGGCCCACAAGCCAGTCGGCGTTGTTGACAATAACCGCGCGGCCGTAGCCCTCGGGCGGATTCTCGTCAAAGTTCACAACCTTGGCCAGCTGCTTTGCAATCCTGACGGCGTTGGCATCAATCTGCTCCACGGAAAGCATCTTTCTCATCTCCGTCTTTCCGGACGGGTCTCCGATACGGCCCGTACCGCCGCCCACAAGGGCGATGGGTTTATGACCTGCCTCCTGGAGGTGGTGCATTGCAAAGAACGGCACTATGTGACCTACGTGGAGGGAAGCTCCCGTGGGGTCTGTTCCGCAGTAGAAAGTAACGGGGCCCTTGTCCATCAGGTCCGAAAGGCCCTGCAGATTGGTGCAGTCCTTTACAAAACCCCTGTCAACAAGAACCTGAAGAGCCTTGTTCATCTCAGACCCTCCTGTATTCCTTGTTGGCCTTCTTGATGCGGCTTACAATCTCATCCACACTGATTCTCTCCTGCTCCATGGAATCCCTGAAGCGCAGTGTGACGGTGTGGTCATTGAGTGTGTCATAGTCAACGGTTATGCAGTACGGAGTACCGATCTCGTCCTGGCGGCGGTATCTTCTTCCGATTGCACCGGCCTGGTCGTAATCAGTGTCAAATTCCTCACGCAGGGACATTTCCAGTTCCCTTGCATACTCTGCAAGGCCGTCTTTCTTGACCAGCGGGAGAACTGCAACCGTAACAGGTGCAATTTCCGGATGGAAGTGAAGGACTGTTCTGACGTCTCCGTCGGGGAGAGCCTGCTCCTCGTAGGCATCGGAAAGGGCCATGAGGACGTTTCTTGTAAGACCTGCGGATGTCTCAACAACGTAGGGAATGTAGCGCTCGTTGGTGTCCGGATCCAGGTAGTTCTGCTCCTTGCCGGAGAACTTGGAGTGCTGTGTGAGGT
>CAMZFA010000045.1 GCA_947305945.1 uncultured Spirochaetales bacterium
GCGGCTGAAGTGACAGACAAACAAAGGTCTGTGGAGTTTGTTCTGCAACAGTCCCGCATTGTCTAAAAACCTGCCACTGTGTATAATCAGCACCATGATTACAAAAGAAATGCTGAGCACACATTGGGCAGATATCACTGCGGACAAAATCATTCGTGAAAAGGGTGAAAAAGACCTTTATACATGCGCATCCGGAATAACACCGTCGGGAACGGTCCATATAGGAAACTTCCGTGAGATAATCTCGGTGGACCTTGTGGTCAGGGCCCTGAGACAGCGCGGCTGCAACGTCAGATTCATCTATTCATGGGATGACTATGACGTATTCCGCAAGGTCCCCAAGAACATGCCCGAACAGGAACTGCTTGCCACATACCTGAGAAAGCCCATAACCCTTGTACCGGATACCACAAAGAGGGCGGACAACTACGCAAGGGGCAACGAGCTTGACGTTGAGGAGAAACTCCCGCTTGTAGGTATCTATCCCGAATACCTCTATCAGGCACAGCGCTACAGAAGCTCACTCTATGCAGAGCAGATGAAGCAGGCCCTTCAGTGCAAGGCACAGATAATAGAAATCCTGAACAAGTACAGGACAGAGCCCCTTGATGATTCATGGTGGCCCATTGCAGTCTTCTCACGCTTCACGGACAAGGACAACACCACCATCCTCTCATGGGACGGCGAGTACTCCATCACCTACCGTGACAATGACCTGGACAAGGAAGATACCATAGACATGAGGACAACACCCTTCACAAAACTCCACTGGAGAGTTGACTGGCCCATGAGATGGGTCTATGAAGGCGTTGACTTCGAGCCGGCCGGAAAGGACCACCACAGTCAGGGCGGAAGCTTTGACACCTCCAAACAGGTTGTAGAGCTTTTCGGAGGCCACGCCCCCGTGTCATTCCAGTATGACTTCATCTCAATCAAGGGCCGCGGCGGAAAGATTTCATCCTCCTCCGGCGAGGTCGTCAGCCTGGGAGACGTTCTGGATGTATACACACCGGAAGTTGCCAGATACCTGTTTGCATCCACAAGACCCAACACCGAGTTCTCAATCTCATTCGACCTGGATGTCCTGAAGATCTATGAGGACTATGACAACTGTGAGAGAAGATACTTCGGTTTGATGCCGGTCAACGAGAAGAAGGCCCTTCAGGAGAAGAGGGTTTACGAACTGAGCCAGGTGGACAAGGTTCCTACAGTGGAAAGCTACCAGATTCCGTTCAGACACCTTTGCAACCTGCTTCAGATCAACGGCGGAGACATAGACAAGGTCATTGCCGGTCTTGATGGCGTAAAGCCGGAGCAGATGGACAGACTCAGAACCAGATGCCGCTGTGCATGGAACTGGATCACACAGTTCTCACCCGAGGACTTCCGCTTCTCACTGGCAACAGAGGACTCGGAGCCCGCAGACCTCTCTGAAGACGAGAAGAAGGCAGTAAAGGCACTTGCCGCCCAGGTTGAGCAGTGGGACGGACAGGATGAGAAGAACCTTGCCGAGAGAGTGTATGCATCGGCCGCAGAGGCCGGGGTTGAGAACGCAGTTCTCTTCACCGCCGTCTACAAGGCTCTCATCGGAAGGGAGAAGGGACCCAAGCTGGCGCAGTTCATGAAGACCATCGGCCGCGGGAGAACCCTTTCCATTTTGAGAAAATATTGAATGAAGTGTGCAGTCTGCGCCGTGATCGGCAGGCCGTCGGTGGGCAAGTCCACTCTGGTAAACACAATCTGCGAGGCCAAGGTCTCCATCACTTCACCCACACCCCAGACAACCCGTAATGCCATCCGCGGTGTCTATACGGACAGCCGCGGACAGATTATATTCACGGACACTCCCGGTTGGCACATCTCCGACAAGAACTTCAACAGGAAGATGCAGGAAGTGGCGGTGAAGGCCCTTGAGGACTGCGACATGGTCCTCTACATGCTTGACGCCTCACGCGCGCCGGGGGAGGAGGAACGCAACATCTCCTACATGCTCAGCGGCCTGAACATGCCGGTTGTCTGCGCATTGAACAAGAGTGACATACTGGGCCTTGATGCAATGGACAAGGCCCGTGAATATCTTTCAAAAGCCATGCCCGGCAGAAAGGTATTTGAGGTTTCCGCACTTGAGGACAACGGAATTGATGATCTTCTCATCGAGCTCTTCTCCGTGGCCCCGGAGGGGGAACTTCTCTACGACGAGAACACAAGGACCGACCAGGACCTGGAATTCCGCATTTCCGAGATAATACGTGAGAAGGCAATGAACAGCGTGAGGCAGGAAATCCCGCACGCCGTATACGTTGAGATATCAGACCTGGAATATCGGAAAGAAGACGGGAAAATATGGATCCGAGCCTTCATAATCCTGGAGCGCGAGAGCCAGAAAGGCATAATGGTGGGCAAGGGCGGAGAGAACATCAGAAACATCAGAAAAGCCGCATTCAGCGATATCAAACGCATATTTCCCGGTATGAAGCCGGAGCTTGACCTCCGTGTCAGAGTCAACCCCAAATGGAAGACAGATGACAGAACTTTAAGGGGAATCTTCCGGGAAACTTCGGGTTAAAAATGCCGTGAACCTCCCATAAGTATATAAGGGAGGTTTCCATGTTCAGGAAAACAATCACATCATTTGTCTCATTACTGGCAGTCCTGTTCCTGCTTGTCTCATGCACGGGCTGCGAGACAGAGGAGAGAACAGGTTTCAGGATTGCCCAGTGGAACGTCCAGAATCTGTTTGACGGCAACAGTGACGGCACCGAGTATTCCGAATATACCCGTCAGTCGGGGTGGAGTACAAAATTCTACAGGGCAAGACTTGAGAACCTTGAAGACGTGCTCTCCTATCCCAACCTGGTAAAGGCCGAGATAATAATTCTCAATGAAGTTGAGAACTCCAACGTTATTTCAGACATTATGCACCTTGACGCCCTCCAGAAACGGGGCTTTCAATATCAGGCCTGTGCCTCCGGGGAAGGCGGTGCAATAAGCGTGGGAATAATCAGCTCCATACCCATCGCCGACATGCACCTTCACAGCGTCCAGGGTGCCCGTCCGGTGGTGGAGGCCCGCTTTGAAATCTGCGGCAGGAATGTCTATGTGCTGGCCCTTCACGGCAAGTCGAATCTGGGTGAGGAAGATGAAGTGACGGAGCTGAGAAAGATGACGGGAGCTGCTGTATCAAACCGCTCCGACTATCTAAGGACAAACGACCCAACCTGCCTCATCATTGTTGCAGGGGACTTCAATGAAGACCCTTATGACGGAAACATAATCCATGACATGGACCTGTGGCGCTGCTTCTGGGATGAGGACAGGTTTGACGGACTTGGCTCATATATGTACGACAATCAGTGGCTTCATTATGACAACATTCTGCTTTCAACTGATTGTTCATCCGATGCGGGAGTTGAGCGTACGGGAATACTTACGGATACGGACGGGAGCCCGAACAGGTGGAGGAGGGAGCTTCTCAGCGGAGTTTCAGATCACCTGCCTGTATGGGTGCAGGTGAAGCTGATTTGAGTGAAAGTTTCTTGAACGGGTGCACATCCAGAAGATTTGACGACCATCCGTTTAAAAGGTCCGTTCTCACAAAGTTTGCCGAAACGGCGGTGGAAACTGGAATAACAGTGCCGGAGTCCAGAAGAATCTGCTCCGCCTGAAGCAGGAGGGCCTGCCTTTCGGTACCTGTGCACTGCTCGGCCTGATCCAGAATGCTGTCATACTGCTTGTCGGAGAATCTTGCAAGATTGTAACTTGAATCCGAACGGAACATGGAGAGGAAGGCCTGGGGATCAAGGTAGTCCGCAATCCATGTCAGAAGACAGAAATCATAGGGATTTGACGACGGGTCGGATGTGTAGACCGTAATGGGAACAGTATCAAGAGTGACTGTGCTCCTCAGCGCCGAGGCCCAGGTCTCCTGAATAAGCTCACCGGAAAGAACGGACGAGTCTCCCCTGTGCACCGCAATCTTCAGCACGGGAATGTCCGAGCCCGACAGAATTGAATTGTCCGCAAAGGCTGTTGCAATATCTGATGAAAGGGTGCCCCTGTAGACGGGCTTTGCACCGCTTTCCGGGACAAGTGAGGTTGAGGGCATGACCGCACTGCGGATCTGTCTTATGTAGTCCGTGGGAACCAGTCTGGCAAGGGCCCTGCGCATTGAAGAACCGGCAAACAGGCCCGAGGGGGATGAGAAATAGAAGAAAGTGGTTCCGTATGCCGGGCTGATATCAAGATAATCCGCCGCATTGTCCACAAAGGCCATGGACCACTGGATGCTTCCGTTTGCAAACCCGGATGAGAAATCCCCGTCCGGAGTGATGAGAACCCTTATGGTGTTGCATCCCACCTTCTCCCTGTAACGTGTGTTGTAAGAAAGAATTATCTCATCATCATTTCTTGAGGTCAGCGTGTATGCACCGCTGAAACGTCCGCTGTTCTCCGGATCTGCAGCGGCAAGACAGGGCTGACAGAGCAGGGAGGGGAAATAAGAGGCCGCGTGTTTCAGCGTGACAACCAGAGTATCATCCGAAGGAGTTTCAATACTCTTTACCAGAGAAAGCGTGCTTCCCAGCGGGCCGTTTTGCAGATACCGCCATGAGTCGGCAAAGGTTTTTGATGTAATAAGCTGTCCGTCGGAGAAATAATTCTTACCCAGAGTGAAGGTCCAGACAAGACCGTCCCCGGAAATACGGGTTTCCTGCGCCATGGCGGGAACCGGCCGGCTTGTGGCACTGTCATACTCATACAGACCCTCGTAGAGGTTCTGAAGAATAAGAACTGATGCGCTGTCGGTGGCAGTGTACGGGTTGAGGGTAATAACATCACCTTTTCCGATATCCGCGGCAATTGTAATGCTTTCACTCTGCGCCCTTGCGCAAAGCACGGAAAGACCCATGAGAAGAACTGTCAGAACAGCACAGAGTTTCTTCATACATACAGATAATACCTTTTTTGAAACTAAAATGCTATCATGCACTTATGAACATCATTCTCTTTGACAGCCTGCCTGAAAACAACACAATCCAAGCCGCCTCCCGGGAGCACGCTGAAATATTTGAGCACCTGACAAAGGTCCTCAAGGTCACACCCGGCCAGAGCATCCGCATGGGAGTAGTAAACAGCTCCGAAGGCACAGGCGTAATCACCGCTGTCCGAGACGGGGAAATAGAGTTCACCTACAAGGCCGAAACAAAGCCCGCCCTGCACCCGGCAACCCTCCTTGTGGCCCAGGTGCGCCCCATCTGCATGAAAAGAATCCTCCGTGAAGCTGTAAGCCTGGGCGTTTGCCGCATCATCCTCACCGGCTCAGACACCGGCGAGAAATCCTACCTCTCCAGCAACCTCTACAAAACGGGCGAGTACAGATGGTACCTCATGGAAGGGGCCATGCAGAGCGGCCACGCGGGAATTCCGGAGGTCACGTTCACAAAGACGGTCCGGGAAGCCCTTGCCCTCATCCCGGGCGATACCTCCACCAGCCTTGTCCTCCCTGACAATGTCTGCGGCGCAGTACCCCTGCGTGAGGCTCATCTCAAAGAGAAGGCGGTTTTTGCCGTAGGACCCGAGCGGGGCTGGTCGGACAGAGAAAGAAAACTGTTCATGGAAAACGGATTTGAACCGGTGCTTCTCGGAAACAGGATTCTCAGGACCGAGACCGCCTGTAGCGCCGGACTGGGGATCCTTCTCTCAACAATGAAACTTATCTGACAGTTTTTTAAAGTAATGAGCCTTCATATCGGCCTCGAACTCCGCATTCGAGGCATAACTTCTGCCCAGGCAGGGCTCCCACAGAGCCGGATCCTCCATGCAGAGGTAGAAAAAGACACTTTCCTTCCAGTCCTGCGGAAAGTAGGAATAGAGGGTTCCGAACATCTCCTTTTTCATCTCAAACGGGTATGAGAACTTACCGGCAATGCTTTCAAGCGGCATCTGCGTGACTATTGTGTGCGCCCTGCTGCTTCTCAGTGCCTTGAGATTTGACTTTGTGAAGGTGAGGGTTCCTATGCCCACCATTACAACAGAGGCGGAGTCAATGCTGTCACACAGTTTCTTCACCAGATCCCTGTAGCCTTCCTCCCAGCCCCTGTACCTGACCATGGGGTGAATGTGGAAACCCACCGGCCTCCCTGCCTCCGCGCATACGGAAGCGGCTTTGATTCTGGCACCAAGGGAAGCGGTGAAATGTTCTTCATTGTTCACCACGGGCTCCGCATTGAGGGACCATGTGGAGACAATGTTCATGGGGATATCCGGATTCAGCCAGTCGGTGCGGGCACTCTTGGTTTTGAGTTCAATGATTATCTCCGGGTGCCTTCTCGCAAAACTGCTCAGGGCGGTGATTGTGCCGTAGTCGTTGCCCAGAAGCAGTGAGTCCGAACTCTGCCCTGTGCCTATGTGCCAGACACCGGCGGGAACCTCAAGCTCTGCAAGTTTTCCCTCAAGATCCGAAACAACCTTGATTGTGGTGTCCGAGTAAAAGTTCTTTATGCTGCAGTATGAGCAGGCAAAGGCGCACTGCTGGACGGCATCCAGGGTTTTGAGATTGCAGCAGCGCAGGAAGTCACTCTCGTCGGGGCAGGGACAGCGTCCCATTATGGTCTGCGGCGCCTTGAAGTCCGGCTCAATCACGGTGCGCCGGGCTGTCCGGATTTCGGAAAGAGAGGCAGGGTTTTCGGAGAAATCGGCGGGGGTGCGCCGCATGGCGTCAATCTGTGCCATGACCGAATTGAAGACCTTTGCGGCCTCAACCTTGTTCCGGGGCGCATAGTCGGAGGGCCAGAGGTCCTCAATGCGCGCTCCGCCCCAGAGGATCAGGTCCTGCGCCTGTTCGGTGAGTATGCGTTTCTGCTGGAAGGTCAGACCCTGCAGGCTGTCAATGAAGTCCATGACTGAATAGTATCTCCTTTCTATCGCACAAGTCACCTGTTTTCAGTTACAATTGTCCCGGGGAAACACTTTGGACAGTAATGCATTTGAAGCGGAATTGACATATCAGGTTGACAGAACCCTTACCGCACAGCAGGTGGAGGAACGCAAGCGGAACTTCGAGCAGGCCCGTGAGAAGGCGCGTGCCCTTCCGCTGAATCCCGGTGTCTACCTTATGAAGGATGAGACAGGCACCGTCATCTACGTGGGCAAGGCCAAAAGTCTGAGAAAGCGCGTGACCCAGTACTTCCTCCCCAACAGGGACCGCAAGACCAGCGCCCTTGTGGACAAAATAAGGGACATAGACCACATAATCACCGGAAACGACTATGAGGCGCTGATTCTTGAGAACAACATGATCAAGAAGTACAACCCCCACTACAATATCCTCCTCAAGGACGGCAAGAGCTACCCGGTGATCAGAATAAGTCATGAGGATTTCCCCAGGGTTTTCAAGACACGCAGGATAATCAAGGACGGCTCGGAGTACTACGGACCGTATCCGGAGGCATCCAGACTGAACCTCTATCTTGATCTGATTGACCGTCTTTTCTCCCTGAGAAAGTGCTCAAGTCCCATGAGAAAGCGCAACCAGCCCTGTCTCTACTACCACATAGGCCGGTGCCAGGCCCCGTGCTGCGGGAAGGTGTCCAAAGAAGAATATGCAAAAAACATAGACAGAATAAGGAAAATGCTTGACGGCCGCAGTGACGAGCTTGAGAAGCAGGTCCGTGAGGACATGATGGCTGCCAGCAACAACATGCAGTATGAGATTGCCGCATCAAAGCGTGATATCCTGCTGTCCCTTCAGAGCATATCCAAGGCCCAGATGGTGGAAAGCCACACGGACACGGAGAGCAGGGACTATGCGGCAATCGAGATGCGCAGCCCCCTGTGCACCGTCTCAATCATGCAGTTCAGGGACGGCAAACTGATGGGAAAGGCCCTGTACCGCGCCCAGACCTTCGGGGATGAGAGCGAGACGCTGCTCAACTTCCTGATCCAGTACTACGAGGACGGCAGGGAGATTCCCAAAGAGATCTTCGTTTCCCATGAGATAGACAGGGATCTGATTTCCCGCTTCTTCAGTGAGTACCTCCACGCCGGGGTGAGCGTCTCCGTCCCCACCGACGGAAGGCACTTCCGCATACTCCGCATGACGCGTGAAAACGCCCGCAATGACGTTGAAAAGCGCCTCAAGAGCAAGGACAACTCGGCAGGCCTTGCCGAACTTGCCCGCATCTGCTCCCTCGAGGAGCCGCCCGAACTCATAGAGGGCTTCGACATTGCCCAGCTGAACGGCAAATACACCGTTTCAAGCCTCATCTCGTTTGTCAACGGAAACCCCAACCCCCAGGGCTACAGGCGCTTCAACATCCGCAGCCTTGACGGCGCGATAGATGACTACGGCGCCATCCGCGAAGCGGTTACCCGCCGTTACTCCCGCGTCCTCCGCGAGGGCCTCCAAAAGCCCGGCCTCGTCCTGATAGACGGAGGCAAGGGCCAGGTGAACGTGGCCCGCGAGGTTCTTGACGGTATCGGCATGGCCGACGTACCCGTGGTCGGCCTTGCCAAGGAGTATGAGACCATAGTATTTGATGATGACAGGCCCGATTTGCGTCTTGACCACAGCAACGAAGGGCTTAGAATACTCATAGCAGTGCGCGATGAGTGCCACCGTTTCGCAACCGGTGCAAACCAGGCCATGCGAAGCCGTGACGCCTCGTTCCGCCTGCTCAAAAGCGTTCCCGGAGTAGGTGACCGCACCGGCGCGAAGGTCATGGAAGCCTTCACCACCCTTGACGACCTTCTGGCCTGTCCGGCCGAGGAGATTGCAAGGCGCGCCTCAATTCCGCTTAAGACAGCACAGAACCTGTTGGACAGGCTGAATGTGTAAAGGAGATATGATTATGAGCAGATTTATTGAGAATTATCTGGATTTTCTGAACAACGGCAAAACCGAGCGCCGCTGTGCAGCCCTTGTTATAAAAAAGGCCGAGGAAGTCGGTTACAGGAACCTTGAGAGCCTCTCTTCCGTCAAGGCAGGTGACAGGGTCTACTACTGCAAAATGGGCAAGGCCGTTGTTCTTTTCGATATAGGCACAGATGACATCAGCCTGGGTATGAACATTCTCGGAGCCCACATTGACTCCCCGCGTCTGGACGTGAAACAGAATCCCGTCTACGAGCAGGAGGGTGTTGTCTACCTGAATACCCACTACTACGGTGGAATCAAGAAGTACCAGTGGCTGGCCATGCCTCTTGCAATCAACGGATTTGTCTTCCTCAAGGACGGAAAGTGCATAGACGTGAACGTTGGCGATGCCCCCGAGGATCCGGTCTTCTGCATTTCCGACATCCTGCCCCACATTGCCCAGACCCAGATGGCAAAATCCGCATCCGAGTTTGTTGAAGGCGAGAAACTGGATGTAATCATAGGCTGCGGCAACGCAGAAGCCACCGACGGTGAGAAGGACCCCAACAAGAAGGCCGTTCTTGCAATCCTGAAGGAAAAGTACGGTTTTGAGGAAGATGATTTTGCCTCAGCAGAGCTTGAGATTGTTCCTGCCGGTAAAGCCCGCCTTGCAGGTTTTGACAGGAGTCTGGTTCTCGGCTACGGTCAGGATGACAGGGTCTGCGCCTATGCTTCAATGCAGGCCATGCTGGATGTCAGGGCACAGAAAAGAACAACCTGCTGTCTTCTTGTGGACAAGGAGGAAACAGGCTCCGAAGGTGCAACCGGAATGAGCTCCCAGCTCTTTGCCAACACAGTTGCCGAGCTTCTTGCAAGAATGGACGTCAAGGGTCCCTTTGACCTTGTCCTGCGCAGAGCCATGGCAAATTCAACCATGCTTTCATCCGATGTCAACAGCGCATTTGACCCGCTCAATGCAGAGCTTTATGACAAGCAGAATTCTTCCTTCCTCTCAAGGGGAGTCACTTTCAACAAGTACACCGGCAGCAGGGGCAAGAGCTCCGCTTCGGATGCCAACCCCGAATTCATTGCCAGAATCAGGGCTAAGCTTGATGAAGCCGGCGTTAAGTACCAGTATGCAGAGCTTGCCAAGGTTGATGTGGGCGGCGGCGGAACAATTGCCAAGCACTCAGCCTTCTACGGCATGCAGGTCATTGACTGCGGTGTTCCCGTGCAGAGCATGCACGCCCCCTGGGAACTGACCAGCGCCTTTGACGTTGAGCAGGCCTACCTTGCATACAAGGCCTTCCTGACACTGTAAAGAGTGATATACTGTAGAACCATGAGCAATTACGTTGAGTCTTTAAGCCCGACTCTTTTTTGGGATACTCCTCTTGAGAACATTGATGATCAGAAGAACAGAAGGTTCATCATCAACCGTGTTCTTGAGAGGGGAAACCGGGAAGACTGGCTTCTGACTCTGAATTTCTATTCTTTGAATGTGATTGTAAAAGAAGCTCAGCAGATGAGGAGCCTGGATCCGAAGGCTCTGGCCTATATTGCATGTGTGGGAAATGTTCCGAGGGAAAGTTTCAGATGCTACACACAGATGTAATTACAGATAAAACACTCGTTCTGCTTAAGACCTTGATGGCCGTGAAAGAACTTGAACAGACAAGGCTTGCAGGCGGTACTGCGCTTGCATTACAGATAGGTCACAGAAAATCTGATGATCTGGATTTTTTCGGTCTGTTTGACTGCGACAGGGATTTGTCTGAAGTTTTACCTCCCGCTATGAATATTGAAAGAACCGGGTCTTCAAGAACCATTCAGTTCTACAATATCAATGGGATTAAAACAGACTTTGTCAGGTTTGAATATCCTTGGCTGAAAGAAGAAGTGACAGAAGGAAATATAAGACTTGCTTCTTTGGAAGATATAGCTGCATTGAAAGTCAATGCAATTATCGGTAGGGGAACGAGAAAGGATTTTATTGATCTTTATTATCTTCTAAGAATGTTTCCGTTAAGAGATATTCTGTCTTTCTACACGGAAAAATACGGAAAGAAATCCAACATTCAGCTGGCACTAAGAAGTCTGGTTTACTTTGATGATGCTGAGTCTGAACCCATGCCGTATTTGCTCGGGGATTTTGACTGGGCAGAAGCTGTGAAAACAATCAGCAGCGAAGTCCGCCGGTTCTGAAATGGCCGCCTCGCGTTGAGCGTCTTTGAACATCCTTGAACAACACTGAGCTACGCTGCACCCTGATGGACTTCCTTGCGTATAGCCGACACAGGAAAACCCGGTATTGGGGCAAAAAACGCTGTTAATTTCGACGTTATCAAGCCATTTTCCCTGAAAAACGTATACACGATTGAAGAGACACCTTTCTGTTTTGCTCTTCTTTGTTGAGCCTGCTGAACATGCTGAGTTTGCTGTTCTTGGTGTCCTTGGTGTTCTTGCTGTCCCTCCAGCCAGCACTACTTAATCCACTTCATCCAGCCGACACAACCGACACACATGAG
>CAMZFA010000046.1 GCA_947305945.1 uncultured Spirochaetales bacterium
ACAGCAGTTCTTATGCTATAGATGTCCGGATTTCAGGTTGCTTTATGCGGGATAGCGGGGTACATGTAATAAGATGAAAAAGGAAGAGTTGGGCACGACTGTTTCAGGGTGATTCAAAAAAACTGAATAAAAATTGCATATATAATGCATACGCGCGCGAATTGTGGTATGATTTACACAATGGCGCGCAGGTTTGATTGCGCCATACGTGTCCATGGAGGAAGACAGGTGAAACAGAGACTGAACAGGCTGGCTGTGGTTAAGGACCTGATAAGCAGAAACAAGATAGAAAATCAGGATATCCTGCTTCAGATGCTCAGAGAAGAGGGTTATGAAGTGACGCAGGCCACGCTGTCGAGGGACCTCAAGACTCTGAAGGTAGGAAAGATATCGGACGGGTGGAGCGGTTATTATTATTCGCTCCCCGAGGACATTCTGGTGGCGGAAGAGGAAAAGAGCTACATACAGGATGTAAGAAGGGGCATTGTATCAATTGAATTCAGCGGCAATATGGGAGTGATCAAGACAAGAAGCGGACATGCACAGAGTGTCTGCTATGCACTTGATGTCCTGGGGCTGCCGGAGATATTGGGAACCATTGCGGGAGATGACACAATTTTCCTGCTGCTCAGGGAAGGCATGACCAAAGAAGACCTCCTTGAAGACTTCAGAACAAAAATACCGGAGATTAAGGACTGATGGATTACAAAAACCTGGACCAGACAAAGACTTTCAGATTCCTGAAGGCGCTTGCGCCGTTCGATGTCAGGAAGATCGACTCAAACCGCATCGGAAAGTACATGGTTGATGAAGCGGGAACGCTGAAGTTCAACTATGCAGCCCTGCCGGTTGATGACATGATTATTGACCAGCTTCAGGAACTGGCGGATGAGCAGCAGCTCATTGAAAAGTACAAGGCCCTCCTGGGCGGAGCAATTGCAAACCCCGGAGAGAACCGTCTTGTTCTCCATCACCTTACACGCGGCCGCGTTCTGGACGGAGTTCCAGTAAACGCAGACGGAGTTGAGAAGGGTGCCTTCTATGCAGAGGAACTTGAGAAGATCAGGGTGTTCTCGGAGAAGGTGAGAAAGGGAGAAGTTCTTTCCAGCACCGGAAAGAAGTTCGAGCATGTTGTGCAGATCGGAATAGGCGGAAGTGACCTGGGACCCAGAGCACTGTGCTATGCACTGAGCCAGCTTGATGTGCGCAAGCTTGATGCACGCTTCATCTCCAACGTTGACCCTGATGATGCATGCGGAGTTCTTGCAGGCCTGGACCTTGAGACCACGCTGTTCATCCTTGTTTCAAAGAGCGGAACAACACAGGAGACACTGACCAACAGAGACCTTGTCTTCAAGGTCATGAAGGACAGGGGAATCACAAAGCCCGAGATGCACATGGCTGCAGTAACTTCAAACACAAGCCCGCTGGCAAAGACCCCCGGACTTGCAGCCGTGTTCTTCATGGATGACTATATTGGCGGCCGCTACAGCTCGACCAGCGCGGTAGGCGGCGTAATTCTGAGCCTTACCTACGGCTTTGACGTATTCAAGGCCCTGCTTGACGGTGCCCATGAGGAGGACGTGAAGGCCCTTGAGCCGGATCTCCGCAGGAACGGAATGCTTCTTGACGCCATGATCGGTGTCTATCTGAGAAACATCATGGGCTTCCCGTACACAGCGGTTCTGCCTTACAGCCAGCCCCTCAACCGCTTCCCGGCCCACCTCCAGCAGCTTGATATGGAGTCCAACGGAAAGCACGTGAACAGAAACGGTGAGAAACTTGAGTACAGAACCGGTCCCGTGGTGTTCGGTGAGCCGGGTACCAACGGCCAGCACAGCTTCTATCAGCTTCTGCACCAGGGAACGGACATTGTGCCCATGCAGTTCATTGGTTTCAGAAAGAACCAGGGCAACCTTGATGCCGTGACGGACGGAAGCACAAGCCGTCAGAAACTCAATGCAAACCTCACAGCCCAGATTGTTGCTTTTGCACAGGGCAAGAAGAACGAACAGAACCCCAACAAGGACTTTGAGGGCGGAAGATACAGCTCTCTGCTGGTTGCAGAGGAACTCGATCCGTTCACTCTCGGTGCGCTGCTTGCACACTTTGAGAACAAGGTCATGTTCCAGGGCTTTGCATGGAATATCAACAGCTTTGACCAGGAAGGCGTACAGCTCGGAAAGATTCTTGCCAAGCAGGTCCTCAACGGAGGAGAGGGCAATGAGAATCTGATTGCATACGCTTCACTTCTCGGCCTTTGATTTGTAAACTAGACGTGTCGGCCGGAGTAATCCGGCGCGGCACAATAAAAAGTGTTTGAACGGAGGATTAATACATGTCTGTAACACTTATAGTAATAATTGCAGTTGTGGTGCTTCTGATTCTGATCATTGCATCAACCTACAACAAGTTCGTAAGACTCAAGAACCAGGGAGAGGAGGCTGCGGCCCAGATTGATACTCACCTGAAACAGCGCTATGACCTGATTCCCAACCTTGTTGAGACCGTGAAGGGCTATGCCAAGCACGAGGAAAAGACCCTTACCGCCGTCATTGCAGCCAGAAACGCAGCAATGAACGCAAGCGGCGGAGTTGTTGACAAGGACAGGGCAGACAAGGCATTTGAAGGAACACTGAAGAGTCTGTTCGCCCTCAGCGAGGCCTACCCCGAGCTCAAGGCAAATGACAACTTCCGTGACCTCCAGGCCCAGCTGACCAAGCTTGAGGGAGAGATTCTCCAGGCCAGGAAGTACTACAACGCCGTTGTCAAGACGTTCAATACGTCTGTCCAGACTTTCCCGAGCAACATTATCGCAGGCCTTTTCGGCGACAGATTTGCCAAGATGGCTTATCTTGAAATTGCCGATGAAGAGCGCAGAAACGTAAAGGTACAGTTCTGATATGAACAGAAAAATCCTTCTGGTTATTATTGCCGCAGTGTTTTGCTGCGGCATGCTTTTTGCAGCGGACTATGAGATATCGTCAATGAAAATTGACGTGAATGTGGCCAGAAATGCCGTCCATGAGGTGAGGGAGGACTACGTGTTCAACTACATGGGTCCGCACCACGGCTTCTACCGATACATCCCCTACAAGTACGATCAGGGGGACGTGAAACGCAACGTCAAAATCTCACGCGTGGAGTGTTCGGAGGAGTTTGATTCGGACAAAGAAAACGGCTTCTACATCATGAAAATAGGCTCCGCCGATAAAACCCTGACCGGTCTTGTCCCGTACACAATCTCATACAGATATGACATAGGCGCAGACACCAACTCCGGCTATGACGAGTTCTACTTCAACCTTGTCGGAGACGGCTGGGAGATTCCCATCCGCAGTGCACAGTTCAATGTTTTTGTGCCCTGCAGCGCTTCGGATGCCCAGATTTGGATCACCACCGGATACAGGGGCTCCAGGGATCAGATTCCCTATAATGTAAGTGAGACGGAAGGCGGCATTATTATAAGCGGCAGCCTGACCGATATCCGCCCTGCCCAGGCCGTGACAATCAGGGTCCAGCTTCCCGACGGCTGGTACCAGGGTGCCCGCAAGGCCATGGACCTGCGCGGCTTCTTCAGGACACTTGCATGGATTGTCTCCATAGGTGCTCTGATTGCGGCAGTGGTTGTCAAATTCACGCTGGGAGTAGAAAATGTTCCCATCATTCACGCAAGATACAGTGCTCCTGAGGGCATGAGTCCGCTGCTCGTAGGGTATGTTGCGGATACAACGGTAGATGACAAAGACATAACGTCAATGATCTACTACTGGGCGGACGGCGGCTATCTGCGCATAGAAGAGCCCAAGAAGAACAAATTCGAGTTCACAAAACTCCAGGATCTTCCTTCCACGGCGCCTGCATATGAGAAGAAGCTTTTCAATGCCTTCTTCCGCAGGGGCAGCCATGTAACTCTCAGGGATATTGAGGGAGAGACCTTTGCCAAGACCATAGAAAAGGTAAAGAAGGATGTGGAGGAGTACTTCTCCGGCGATAGGCGTCTTGATGATGAGAAAACAACAGGCATTTCCCTGCTTGTTGACCTTCTTGCCCTGTTCCCGCCCATTCTCCTTGCACTGTCCCTGACTCTTTCAGAATATGTGGACCGTTCATTTATGATCATTCTCCTTGTCATTGCGGTTTTCTTCTGCTTCACAGGTCTTGCCGGTCTTTCGGCGGCCCTGAAGAGAAGGTTTGTGGCAAAGCACAAGGCACTGCTCTTCATTACTCCGCTTTTCCCGTTTGTGGCGTACTTTATCCTGACACTGGGTTTCAGCTTCCTTGTGGACATTCCGGTCAACCCCGCACTGCTTCTGCTCGTTACTGTAAGTACGATCGGAACCGGGCTTTTCGGAGAGATCACAGTCAAGCGCAGCCAGTACGGAAACAAGCTGTTCGAGGAGATTTTCGGCTACAGGGAGTTCATTGAGAAAACCACTGTGGACGAACTGAAGATGATGATGAAGGAAACCCCGGCTCTCTATTACAATGTTCTGAGTTATGCCATTGTTCTTGGCCTTGAGAAGACCTGGGCAAAGAAGTTCGAATCCATAACCCTCGAACCGCCCACATGGTACGTGGGAGATTCCATGCTCAATGCATACTTCTTCAGCCGCATGTCCGGCCGTCTGCTCAGTTCAATGAGCACCAGCCTGATGACTTCAAAGCCGACCGGCTCCAGATCAATAGGAGGCGGCGGTTTCGGTTCAAGCGGCTTCTCCGGCGGCGGTTTCGGCGGAGGCGGCGGCCATGCATGGTAACGACCTGAGGGGTCTTGCACTTACGCTGAGCCTTGTGGGTCTGTGCTGGTCTCTTGTTCTTCTTATAAAGGAAAAGAGACTGTTCGGACCCATGAGCGCGGAAGCCGGGCGCAAGATCCTTCATATCGGAGTATCCAACTTTGCATTCATCTATCTTTACGTATTTGAAAGCTGGTACATTCCCTTTGCGGGGCTTCTGGCTTTTGCCGCAATGAATGTGCTTGTGGAGCTGCGCTCCGATATGGGCCGCGGCTGGGGTATGGTCGAATATCCCCTGGTCTGTGCCCTGATGATATTTCTTGTCCACATGGGGGTGGGCACGCCCCGCTCTTTTGCCGCAGCTCTTCTGGGAATGGGCTACGGTGACGGTCTTGCACCTCTTGCAGGCAGGGCCTTCGGCGGGCCGGTCATTCCCGGGACAAAGGGAAAAACGTTTTCCGGAAGCACTGTTCTGTTTGTCAGCGTCTTCACCGTGTGTCTGATGATTACGGACCTGGGTCCAGGAGCCTGTCTTCTTACAGCACTTCTTGCCGCTTTGGCCGAGGCTTACACTCCGCTCGGCCTTGACAACGTAACTCTTCCTCTTGTTGTTTTTGCAATGACGGGGCTTGTATATGTTTGAGAAACTGAACGCCCTGATTTTCGGCCTCCCGTGGCCCCTTGCTCCCGTTTTAATCCTGTTTTTCATGTGCCTTGTCGCACTTGCGGCATACCTGAAAAAACACCTGACTCTTTCCGGCTGTGCAGCCGCGGTGCTTCTGGGTTTTGCCGTGGCATGGTGTCTGAGAACGGAGGGCTTCATACTCTTTCTTTTCTTCTATCTGGTTTCCAACATTGCGGGAAAGATAAGAAAGGCATGCACGGCACCGGAAAGGGAGATTGAACAGAAAAGCGGAGCGCGTGATTCCTCCCAGGTTCTTGCCAACGGCCTCATGGCAGCACTTTCTGCGGTTTACTGGTACTACAGTGCCTCCACGGGGGCGCTTGTCATGTTCGGAGCTGCGGTTGCAGAGGCCCTTTCCGACACGCTGGCAGGGGAGATAGGGCGCCTCAGTTATGCAAAGCCTGTTTCAATAATCACCCGCAGACCCGTCGAAAACGGGGTGTCCGGCGGGGTGACCGCACTGGGAACCTTTGCAGCTTTCTGCGCAAGTGCAAGTGTTGCAATTCTCTGGTGCGCCTTTTTCCGTACGGACAACTGTACGGTTCTGGCAATTCTTGTCTGTATCGGCGGTTTTGCCGGCTGCATTGCGGATTCAGTTCTGGGCGGCCTGGTCCAGGCTGTCTACACCGACAAAGAGGGCCGGTACACGGAAAAACCTTATGACGGTGAGGGTAATCCCAACGCCCTTGTCCGCGGTCTGAAATGGATGGACAATGACATGGTCAATTTCATTTCAAACACCTTTGCCGTGGTGCTTGCCACAGGCCTTTCCATGCTTGTTCTCTGAGTCTTGCCCGGCCTTATGGATGCATACACTTGATTTTTGGAAGAAGTGTTTGTATCTTATTTCTGCAATAAGCAAATAAACAAAAAAGAGGATATAAAAATGGCAAAACAGCTTCAGTTCAATGAAGAAGCCAGAAAGTCTCTGGTTTCAGGCGTAGAACAGATTGCAAGAGCAGTTATGACAACCCTTGGTCCCAAGGGAAGAACTGTTCTTCTTGACAAGAAATACGGCGCACCCATGATTACAAAAGACGGTGTCACCGTAGCACGCGAAGTGGAACTTGAGGATCCGTTCGAGAATATGGGCGCCCAGCTGGTCAAGGAAGTTGCAGCAAAGACCAACGATGTTGCCGGTGACGGAACAACAACAGCTACAGTCCTTGCATGGGCAATCACCAAAGAAGGCATGAAGAGTGTCTCCTCCGGTGTCAATCCCATGGGAATCAGACGCGGAATCGACAAGGCGGTTGCAGACGCAGTTGCCCACATCAAGGCCGAGTCAAGAGAAGTCCATGAGAAAGAGGAAATCATGCAGGTTGCAACAATTTCCTCCAACAATGACAGCGCAATCGGTGAAGAGATTGCCAACGCCATGGAAAAGGTGGGAATGGACGGAGTCATCACAATTGAGGAGTCCAAGAACATTGAGACCACAACGGACTTTGTTGAAGGCATGCAGTTCGACCGCGGCTACATCTCGGCATACTTTGCCAACAACCGCGAGAGCATGACAGCCACACTGGAAGATCCGTTCATCCTCCTTTACGACAAGAAGATCTCCTCAATGAAGGAACTCCTTCCCGTACTCGAGAAGGTTGTCCAGACCTCCAAGCCCCTGCTCATCATTGCAGAGGACGTTGACGGCGAAGCCCTCACAACACTGGTAGTCAACTCACTGCGCGGCACACTGAACGTCTGCGCAATCAAGGCTCCCGGCTTCGGTGACAGAAGAAAGGCCATGCTTGAAGACATTGCCATCCTCACCGGAGGCCAGGTGGTTTCCGAAGAACTTGGCATGAAGCTCGAAGGCACCGAACTCTCACAGCTGGGCCGCGCAAAGAGCGTCAAGGTTGAAAAGGAAAACACAACCATCATCAACGGCCTCGGTTCGGCCGATGCCATCAGGGACAGGGTTGCCCAGATCAGAAAGCAGATCGGCGACACAACAAGCGATTATGACCGCGAGAAACTCCAGGAGCGTCTTGCAAAGCTTGCCGGCGGCGTAGCAGTCATCAACGTAGGTGCAGCAACCGAAGTAGAGCTCAAGGAGCGCAAGCACAGAGTTGAAGACGCAGTCAATGCCACAAGAGCAGCAATCGAGGAGGGCGTCATCCCCGGAGGCGGTGTTGCACTTGTCCAGGCTTCAAAGGAAATGGAGAAGACAGACCTTTCCGCACTCACAGAAGAGGAGCGCATCGGTTACAAGATTGTCCGCAGAGCACTTGAGGAGCCCATCAGACAGATTGCCGAGAACGCAGGTCAGGACGGAGCCATTGTGGCAGACCGCTGCAAGAACTCAGACCGCGGCTACGGTTACGATGCCAATAACGACAAGTGGGTCAACATGGTCCAGGCCGGTATCATTGATCCTGTCAAGGTCACAAGATCCGCACTGCAGAACGCAGCCAGCATTGCAGCTCTGATTCTCACATCCGAGTGCGCAATCACTGACATCCCCGCTCCGGAACCCGCAGCACCCGCTGCACCGGCCGGCGGCATGGGAATGGGCTACTGATGAGATGAAACGGAGTCCCGGAGACGGGGCTCTGTTTTTGTCTGCGTTTGACATTTGGTCTTTACTGGTGTAAATTAATCCAAAAGAAAAAATTAACAGAGAGGGTATGATATGTATTCACTTATATGGGCTATGGGAAGCTCGGTTTCATCTGATGCAGCAGCTTCCGGAACAGCAGCAGGCGGAGCAGGAATGAGCAGTTCACTCATCATGCTGGTTGCCATGATTGCTATTTTCTACTTCCTTCTGATTAGACCTCAGAAGAAGAGAGACAAGGAAGCAAAGGCCATGATGGCCGCTCTTAAGAAGGGAGACAAGATTGTCACCATAGGCGGTATCCGCGGAACAATCTCATCCGTCAAGGAGAACACAGTTGTTGTCAAGGTTGACGGCGACACACGCATTGAATTCAACAAGAGCGCAATCTCCCAGGTTATCAATCCGGCTCCTGCAGCTGCTCCTGCCAAGGAGGAGAAGAAGGAAGAGGAAGTTATAGAAGCTCCCAAGGCCAGGAAGACAAAGTCCAAGGCTGAGGAGCCCGTAGAGGCAAAGGCCGAAGAAGTCAAGGCTGAAGAGCCTGTTGAAGAAAAGTAATCGGTTATTTGAATACTGAAAAGGGGACTGCTGCATGATGCGGCGGTCCTCTCTTTGTCTGAAAGAGCCGGAAAATGGATATAGTCAGAAGCGCAATTCTCGGATACTGCTACGGAGTCCGTGAGACAATCAACAAGGCAACCTGCTGCCTTGAAAGGGCGGCACAAAAAGGCCTTCCCGCTTACAGCATTGGCAATCTCATACACAATCCAAATGTAATCAGGACCTTTGAGCAGAAGGGTCTGAAGGTCATAAGAAGACCTCAGGACGGGGAGAGAGGTGTTGCCCTTATCCGTGCCCACGGCATTTCCGATGCTCTGAGAAAGGAGTTCACAGATGCCGGTTTTGAGCTTATGGACTCCACATGCCCTGTAATTCTCCGCACGCAGGATATAATCAGGCGGGAGAGCAGGGGGCGCGTGATTGTGGTTATCGGCGTGAAGGATCACGCCGAGACGCGGTGTCTTGCGGGTACCGTGACGGAGGACGGGAGGGAGATTGAGAGCCTGACCGTTTCCTGTGAAGCCGATCTGGGGCCTCTGTTTGCCAAGTACGGGCCGCAGAATCCTGTCTGTGCCGTGACCCAGACTACGTTTCCCCCGCAGCTTTATGAGCTTCTGAAGCAGAGGCTGGGCGGGTATTTCAGTGATATTGTGTTTCCCAACGGGCTTTGCAATGCCTGCATAGGGCGCAGTGCAGCGGCTGTGGAGCTGCTTGCACAGAACGGAAGTGCCGTTGTGATAGGCGGCAAGGAGAGCGAGAATACCGCCAATCTGGCAATGAATCTCAGGGCAAGCGGAAAGGTTGTGGTTCTGATTGAGAATCAGGATGACCTTGATGATCAGACCATGCGGACCCTTTTTGAGAATCAGAAGGTGGTGGTGTGCTCCGGAACATCCACGCCGGATTATGTTATTGATTCGGTTGTAAGCAAACTTGAACAGTATAAGGTTGAAAACTATAATTCAGAGATATGACTACAGCAAATAAACTTACGGTGACCAGGCTCTGTCTGGTGCCAGTTTTCTTCATATGGTATTTCATTGACAGGCTTGTTGCCGTCCCGCCCGTTCTCTATGCCGTGGTGCTTGTGCTCATCTACGGGGTGGGGGAACTGACGGATCTTCTCGACGGCAAGGTTGCCAGAAAGTACGGACAGGTCACCGACCTGGGCAAGGTCATGGACCCGTTCTCGGATGTGATGAGTCATCTGACCTACTTCACCTGCTTCCTGGTTTCCGGTCTCATGCCGGTTGCCGCCTTCATAGTGATTGTATGGCGTGAGTTCTCCCAGAGCTTTCTGCGCATGCTTCTCATGGGCAAGGGAAAGCCCATGGCGGCCAACATTTTCGGAAAGGCCAAGACCTGCCTCTACGCCGCGGTAAGCATCTGCGGAATTGCCGTTCACGTGTGCCGCATGCTCGGTCAGGCAAAGGCCTGGATGTTCACAACAATGACCGTTCTGGGCGCCCTTGCCGCTGTGGCAAGTGCCCTCAGTTTCTATATCTATATATATAGGGTGGTCAAGGTCGGCACTCTCAGGGATATGACAAGATGATTCACACCTTACTGGACAACGACAGATTCTTCATTTTCGGCCACAGGGGCACAAGCGAGTTCTTCCCGGAGAACACCATGGCTTCATTTTCCGACAGCGCCTCGGACGCCCGTGTGGACGGCATTGAGCTTGACGTCCAGCTCACACGTGACGGCAAGGTGGTCATTGCCCATGATTTTGACCTGAAGAGGACCGCGGGAATTGACGCTGTTGTAACGGACATGACCTGGAACGAGCTTTCAAAGATTGATGTGGGCTCCTTCAAGGATCCCAAATTTGCAGATCAGCGCATACCGCTTCTCGAGGACCTGTTCACCACCTTCGGCAGCCGCTTCATATATGATATAGAACTTAAGGTCAAAGCCCGCGGCGCCAACAAAAGGCTTGCGCTGGCAGTCTGGGCCCTCATTCAGAAGCACGGCCTGGAGGAGAACGTAATGGTCTCATCCTTCAACCCCCTGGCCCTCAGACGTTTCAACAGGGCAAGCTGGTACAGCGTGCCTTCCGGCGATATCTTCGAGAAGTTCTCGCCCCTCTACCATTTTCTGAGCGGTGCTGCCTACCTCAAGCCCGAGATGTCACAGATGGATGTGAGCCTGCTTGAAAAGACCGGTCTTCCGGCTGTTGTCTGGACCGTAAATACGGCAGAAGATGCCCTCAGACTGTCAAAAATCAAGGGTGTGAGGGGTTTGATCGGAAATAATCCGCATTTGCTTACAGACGTAATCACAGGGCCTGACAGGAAATAATAAAATTCTTGAAAGTTTCTGAAAAATTTTTGATTTTCAGTGTTGACAATTGAATGTCGTTTTTGGTATGTTACTGAAGCACGCTCAAAGATACCTGAGAGTGCGAAGTTGATTTTTACAGAGATATTAAAGAAGAGAAGGTTTGAAAGATAGTCTTTGATGATTGCCCTCCGGGGCCGTTGATCAAGGAATTTCCAAGGAAGCATGAGGGCTTCCTAGTCAATTCAATTCACGAACGGAAAGATACAAATAATAGTACAGGTTCGGAAGAGAGTATGACAGGACGGATTTAAAATTAGAGATAA
>CAMZFA010000047.1 GCA_947305945.1 uncultured Spirochaetales bacterium
GATGTTGTTCTTTACTCACTGTTTCTTGTCAACGGTGTTCTTGAGCACCTTGACAGGATTGACAGCCTGATCAGCAGGTTTTCTACAAAGAGAAGTATAGAGAGTATCAACATTGTTGACAGGAACATCCTGAGAATCTCTTTCTTCTCTTTTCTTTTCTGTAAAGACATACCTGTAAACAGTGTCATTGATGAGGCTGTGAAACTTTCACAGGAATTCAGCAACGAGGTGAGTTACAGGTTTGTAAACGGTCTTCTTGATACTGCATCGAGGTCATTGGATGATTTATCTTAAAACCGAAGAACAGATTGACGGAATCAGGAAGAGTTGCCATCTTCTCTGTGATCTTCTTGATACACTTGAGGAAGGCAGAATCAGGGCAGGAATGTCCACAAAGGACCTGGATGCATTCTGTCATGACTGGATTATCAGTCACGGCGGCAAGCCGGCCATTCTCCATTACGAGGGTTTTCCGGCGTCCACATGCATAAGTGTCAATGAAGAAGTAATCCACGGTATTCCCAGAAGAAATAAAATCATACAGGAAGGGGACATAGTCTCAGTTGATACCTGTATCAACCTTGGCGGATTCATCTCTGACAGCGCCCGTACATATCCTGTAGGCAAGGTTTCAGAAGACAGACTCAAACTCATAAAGGTCACGCGTGAGTGCCTCTACAAGGGTATTGAGGCTGCCTCCGCGCCCCATGCCAGGATTCAGGATATAGGAGCTGCAGTATACAAGCATGCCACCAGAAACGGTTTCGGAGTTCTGAGGGAGTACTGCGGTCACGGTGTGGGTCTTGAAGTTCATGAGGATCCTGAGGTTCCCAATTACGTGAGCCATACCATAGGCAATCCCAGAATCAGGGAGGGCATGGTGTTTGCAATTGAGCCCATGATCAACATGGGTTCCCACAGAATAGATCATCTTGATGACGGATGGACAGTCGTCACAGCCGACGGTAAGCCGGCTGCGCATTTTGAACATACTGTTGCAATTACACGCAACGGGCTTGAGATTCTTTCTCAGAAATAGGGGGATTTATGTCAAAAGAGTTTATTCCGCATGATGTTATAAGGGACAGCGCCCTTAAACTGGCTTACAGGATGCATGTAGAGGATCATTTCATTCCTGATGTAATCTATGTCTCCCTGAGAGGCGGTGTGTATCTTGCAAATGTAATTTCCGAGTATTTCAAGATTATAAGCAAAAAGGAAAACAGAAGACCCGTCCTTTATGCTGCAGTTGTTGCAAGAAGCCGCTACGCTCTTATCCCCGGTGAGGAGACAAAGGTATTTGTTGACGGTTGGACATATTCTCCGGACTATCTCAGATACGGAGACAAGGTCCTTATTGTAGATGATATTTTCGATACCGGAAACACAGTCAACAAGCTTGCCCAGGTCATTATGGACAAGGGAATTCCCCGTGAAGACCTCAAGATTGCCGTTTATGACTACAAGGTCCCCGTATACAAGGAACAGAAGCCGCTTCCCGTCCAGCCTGACTACTGGTGCAGAAAGCATGTTCTGAACAAGCCTGAGGATGAGACATGGATTCACTATCTGTGCCATGAGCTTGTAGGTCTTACCGACGATGAGATTGACCAGTGCTATCCCGATCCTGAAGTAAGGACAATTCTTCACGGACTGAAGAAATAACAATTATCTGAATGAAAAAAGAGGCTGTAACCGTGGTTACAGCCCTTTTGTTTGTCAGGCGTTTGTGTTGCGTCCGTGACAGTTCTTGTATTTCTTTCCGCTTCCGCAGGGGCAGGGATCGTTTCTGCCCACTTTGGGAGTGCTTCTGATTACCTGTATGTTGTTGGTATTACCTGCGTTCTCACTCTGTCTGGCCTGCTGGATCTGCTGCATGGCCATGTTCTGGAATGCATTGTTTGCAGCATGGCTTTCCTGGATATTGAGCTTCCTGCTTCTGAATCCTGCGTTGTTTTCCGGATTGACTCTGATTCTTACCTGATTGACCGTCTTGACCACCGTTTCCCTTATCTTGGCAATCATGTTGTCAAAGATGTCAAATCCTTCAAGCTTGTATTCAAGAAGCGGATTCTTCTGGGCATAGGATCTGAGTGAGACAGAGTCCCTGAGGTCTTCAAGTTCCTCAAGATGGTTCTGCCACCTTGAATCTATCTGCCTCAGATAGGTCTGAAGCACAAAGAATGAGAAGAGAGGAGCTCCTACGGTATTCACCTTTGCCATGAGACTGTTTCTGACTTCTTCTTTGATCTTTTCCTTAAGGGTATTGATGTCACTGCTGTTGTCCTTCTCATCCGGAACATAGGTATAACCTATTCTGTCAGGAAGGGCGGTAATGAAGGCGGATGTGTCCTGGACATCCTCCGCAAGGTCATCAATTATGTCATTGCAGGCATTAAGGGCACGGCCTATTATGTTGCTGTCCCTGAGAATCTCATCACGCTGGCCGTAAATGAAGTTTCTCTGCTCGTTGAGAACATCATCATACTCCAGAAGATGCTTTCTGATTTCAAAGTTCCTTTCCTCAACACGCTTCTGTGCGGTCTCTATGACACGGCTGACCATTGGATTCTCAATGGCCTCTCCGCTGTTCATACCCAGTCTGCCCATCATGGCCTTGACGTTGTCCTTGGCAAAGAGGCGCAGAAGGGTATCGTCAAAAGAGACGAAGAAACGTGATGTACCAGGGTCTCCCTGTCTTCCGCTTCTTCCTCTGAGCTGGTTGTCTATACGTCTGGACTCATGTCTTTCAGTACCAAGTATGTACAGTCCGCCAAGGGATTTGACCTTCTCGTATTCCTCACGCCACCTGGACATGATCTTCTCTTTTGCCTTCTGGAACTCTTCTTCGGATGCTTCTGTTCCGCAGACCTTTCTTGCCATGGAGTCGGGAGAACCGCCCAGTTTGATGTCCGTTCCTCTTCCTGCCATGTTTGTGGCAATGGTTACGGCACCCACGGCACCTGCATTCTCAATGATTGCAGCCTCACGGGCATGGTTCTTTGCATTGAGAACCTCATGGGGTATGCCCATCTTCCTTATGAGGGAGGACAGGAACTCTGATTTCTCAATTGAAACCGTACCTACCAGAATGGGCTGGCCTGTTTCATGAACACGCTTGATCTCCTGGCATATTGCCGCATATTTGAACTGCTCGTTGAGGAAGACAAGGTCATCCAGGTCCTTTCTCTGGACCGGGAGGTTGGTGGGAATGACAACTACATCCAGATTGTAGATCTGGCTGAATTCAGCAGCTTCCGTATCTGCTGTTCCTGTCATACCTGAAAGTTTCTCATACATTCTGAAGAAATTCTGGAATGTAATGGTTGCAAGGGTCCTGTTCTTTCCCAGTACCTTTATGTGTTCCTTTGCCTCTATGGCCTGGTGCAGGCCGTCCGAGTATCTTCTGCCGTAGAGAATACGGCCGGTGAACTCATCGACAATCTGAACCTGATTGTCCACAACAACATAATCGGTGTCCTTATGGTAGAGAAGGCGGGCAACCATGGCCTGTGTCACGTAGTGGACGTATTCGAAGTTGTTGTCGTCATAGAGTGAGCCCTGGATCACGTTCATCTTCTGGAGAAGCTGCTCCATGTGGGTCATGCCCTCCTTTGTAAAGGTGACTCTCTTGGACTTCTCGTCAACCATGTAATCCCCGTCAGGTTCAAGTTTTGCACCTTCCTCAAAGCGTGCAAATGCGGAAATGACGGGATATTCGCCGGTTTCCGGATCCTTGGTGCATTCTTTGAAGTAGGGTGTTATCTTCTCGGCATTGCGGGCAATCTCGGTGTCATCGTCGGCCTGGCCGGAGATGATGAGCGGAGTTCTGGCCTCATCAATGAGGATGGAGTCAATTTCATCAACAATGCAGTAGTGATGTTTGGGCTGGATTTTGTCCTCAAGGCGGAACTTCATGTTGTCCCTGAGGTAGTCAAAGCCGAATTCGTTGTTCGTACCGTATGTGACGTCACAGCTGTAGGCCTGTCTTCTTCTTTCATTATCCATGTTACTCACAATCACGCCGGTTGTGAGTCCCAGGAATGAATAAACGGCACCCATCCACTGTGCGTCTCTCTGTGCAAGGTAGTCGTTGACCGTTACAACGTGTACGCCCTTTCCGTCAAGTGCGTTGAGGTAGGCGGCGGGAACTGCGGTGAGGGTTTTTCCTTCACCGGTCTTGAGCTCAAGTATCTTGCCCTGGTGAAGAACTATTGCACCCATGATCTGAACATCATAGTGGCGCTCTCCCAGGACTCTGAAAGCCGCTTCACGTACAAGGGCAAAGGCCTCCGGAAGTATGTCATCCTTGGTCTCGCCCTTTGCCAGTCTTTCCCTGAATTTTGCCGTCTGGACGGGGAAGTCCTCATCCTTCAGGCTTTTGGCCCAACTCTCGTAACTGCCTACTTTCTCCACAAGGGGAGTGAGGCCTTTTATATCTTTTTCTTTCTTTGTACCGAATAATTTTGTGAGTATACTCATGGGCTGAATTATAATGAAAAAACATCATATCGGAAAGAGCGCACTCTCTTAATTGAAGTTGTATTTATATTGGAATATAATTGCGGCTATGGATACATTCAATGTAATTGACTGGATAATTGTGGGTCTTTGCGGCATAGGTGCCATATGGGGAGCCATCAAGGGTTTTGTTGATGAGTTTTCCCAGAAATCCGGCTATATAGCAGGTCTTGCCTCAGCCCTTATGTTCACCAAGATGTTGCTGCCCAAAGTCAGTGACCTCGGTCTGCCTTACTGGCTGGGAGCCTTCCTTTCCTATGTTGTGCTCTTCATGGCCGGTTTTCTCATTATCAAACTGTTCGGAACCATTCTGAAAAGGATTACTGATACCGCGGGGCTCAGTTTCGTTGACAACCTTCTGGGTTTCTTCCTCGGACTGGTCGAAATGGTGGTTGTTATAGGTATTCTTGAAACGGTTCTCAATTACCAGACTGTTTTCGATCTTACCAAACAGTTCAACGGAAGCATTATCTCCCAGAAGATAATCATGCCCGTCTTCAAAATTGCACGTAACTCCGTACAGGGTCTCATGTAATGCAGATTGAAAAACTGATCGGGGAGGGCAATTTCCCGTCCTGCGTCCTGTTTTCCGGTTCCAGGTATTCAGGACGCATGTATACGGCAAACAAGGTTGCCGATGCCCTGGGAAGCACATTTGAATCTACTGTAATCCTCTCCGACAGGGATAATGTAACGCAGATCAACGCTGCGTTGAATCTTTTTGAGAAGAACCGCAACCGCGCTGCCTCCATGTTTCTTGAACGCACGGTCAAGGTTTATCTGAAGCAGTTTCACGGCGCGCTCATGGATTCCCAGAGTGCCGCCAACAAAAAGAAGTTTTCAGATGCGGGAGACTGCATGGACCTTCTTTCTGAACTGCCCTCACTTGAGGAAAAGGATATTCCAAAATTCATCGAGAGGCTCAGAAAGAGCCTTGAGAAACTCTATCCTGTTTCAAAAGGTCAGGGTGTCACCGTAGGAAAAATAAGGGACATAAAGAAATGGTGCTCCGGGTATTCTGCAGACGGAAAGACAAAGACCGTGATAATTGAGGGTCTTGAAAATGCGGGAGACTCCTCGTCAAACGCTCTTCTCAAGATTCTTGAGGAGCCGCCAAAGGATACTTATTTTATTCTCATATCACAAAATCCGGGAAGAATAGGGCAGACTGTCCTTTCCCGTGTCAGGCAGTTCCATTTCAGCGACATGGATACTGCAAAGAAGAATGAAATACTTACCTCTCTGTTTGTGAATGCTTCACAGTATGAGGATCTTGAATCCTTCTTCATAACCATGAGCGGTGTGGATGACAAACTGCTTCACACCTCTGCACTTGAGGTGTCACACGGTAAGGAGCCGCAGTTTCCTGCACTGATAAAGGAACTTGAGAGAACAGGCATGTGGAGCCGCTTCTACAGCCTTCTGGTCAGGGAACTGGGAAACAGACTTGCCTCAGGAGAGCTTTCTGAGAGAAAGTGCAGATATCTTCTTGAGGAGATAGAGAACCATACATCAAGGGCTGCCTCATTCAATCAGGTTCCGCGCCTGACATTTGATTTTGTAGTTTTCAGGACTCTGGGGGTTGTACATTGAGCAGGTTCACCGAAAAAGCATTGAGTAAGATCTCAAAACTCTCACCCGAGGAAATTGCCAGAATTCTGGACTCCAAAACCAATGAGCTTGCTTTGAGAACCGAGATTCTTGACAGTGTTGAGACCGGCTATGTTCTTGCAGACAAAAAGGGCAGTGTCCTTTACATGAACAACGTGCTGTACGGTCTTGCAGACTGTTTCAGGACAAAAAACACAAATTCACTGACTGTTGAAAGGCTTTTCAGGGACAAAGAACTTGTAAAATTCATAAAAGGTGTTCTTAAGACAGGTTCGGAAGATGAGTATGAATACGTCTTTGAGAAGGGAATGTACGGAAAGGCGGACATAAGGGTTTACTGGATCCGTCCTTCCCAGTCTGACCGTTACCTGTTCTGTTTCCAGGATGTGACTGTATTCAGGAAGATAAGGGAAGAGTATCTTAAGAATGAGAGCCTGGCCGCCATGACTACAATGGCAGCAGGAATTGCACATGAGATCAAGAATCCTCTTGCCTCCATTTCAATTTATCTTCAGATTCTTCAGAGAAAACTCGGGGAAAACGGTATGCTTACGGAAGAAGAAGCTTCAAAGAGCCTTCAGGTCATAAGTGATGAAATTGAACGTCTCAATTCCATTACCGTTGATTTCCTGTTTGCCGTCAAACCCATGAACGTCAAGCCGGTTCTTGCAGATGTGAATACTGTTGTGATGAAGGCCGTTGATGTTGCAAAGCCGGAGGCCGCACAGCAGAACATAAAACTCAGTACGGACACAGCTACAAGTCTTCCCAATGCGGAAATTGACCCCAATCTCATAGAACAGTCCATTCTCAACCTCATCAGAAATGCCGTTCAGGCCATTTTTCCCGAATCCGCTGAGAAGGAAATCAAGGTCAGCACAAGACTTGAGGGTGACACCGTGAAAATAAGTGTATCCGACACCGGCTGCGGAATGACTGACGAACAGATGTCCAAGATTTTCGAGCCCTACTATACGACAAAGGCCGGCGGAACCGGACTCGGACTGACAAATATCTTCAAGATAATGAAACTGCATAACGGTAGCATTACGGTTTCTTCTGAATACGGGAAGGGTTCCGAATTCACCCTGAATCTGCCCGTTCCCAGAAGCCAGCGTTTCAGGATTCAGGCATAGGAGAATGATATGAAGAACACCATTCTTATTGCAGATGACGAATTGAACATCAGAAACGGTCTGATTCAGGCTGTTGAGATGGAAGGATATGAGGGCATTGGTGCGGAAGACGGCAGCAAGGCCTGGGAGATTATAAACTCACGCAGCGTGGACATGGTTATAACGGACTTAAGAATGCCCGGTATGGACGGTACCCAGCTACTGAAGAAGATTTACACTTCCTATCCCACCATTCCTGTAGTTGTCCTTACAGGTCACGGAACAATTGAAGATGCAGTTACCGCCATGCAGAACGGTGCTGTGGATTTCCTTACAAAGCCTGTAAATCTGAACCACCTCTTTGTTCTTATAAAAAAGAGCCTTTCCTCCAGGGACATGGCAAGAAAGAACGAAGAGCTTCAGGCCGAACTGGACAGACTGAAAAGCCGCACTTCCTATTCTCCGCTCGTGGGAAAGAGCCCTGCAGTGCAGCGCCTTATGGACACAATAGTGCAGATTGCACCCTCAAGGGCTTCTGTTCTGATCACAGGAGAGAGCGGAACCGGTAAGGAACTGGTTGCTGATGCAATTGTAAATTTTTCAGACAGAAAGAATAAACCCTTTGTGAAGGTTCACTGTGCAGCACTGAACGAGAACCTGCTTGAAAGCGAATTGTTCGGTCATGTGAAAGGCGCCTTCACCGGTGCCGTTGCCGACAGAAAGGGCCGCTTTGAACAGGCTGACGGCGGCACGGTCTTCCTGGACGAGATAGGGGAGATAAACCAGAGTACACAGATCAAACTTCTCAGAGTTCTTCAGGAGCATGAATTCGAGAAGGTGGGCGGTGAAAAGACAATCAAAACAGATGTCAGGATTATTGCCGCCACAAACAGGAATCTTGAGGAGGAAATTAAGGCTGGAAGATTCAGGGAGGATCTTTACTACAGACTTAATGTTGTCAGGCTTGAGGTTCCGCCTCTCAGGGACAGGAAGGATGATATTGCCCTTCTTTCAACCCATTTCCTCAACCTTTTCAACGAAGAGAACAGGAAGAGCATAACCGGCTTCACAAGCGCCGCATCCAAGGCCCTTTACAGTTACGACTGGCCGGGAAACATAAGAGAGCTGAGAAACTGCATTGAAAGTGCTGTGGTTCTTTCCCGCACCGATGTCATAGATGTAAATGACCTGCCTCCTGCAGTCAGCAAGGCAAGAAACAATGATGAGATTGTCATTCCCCTCGGAACAACCATGGAAGAGGCGGAAAGAATTATAATCAACGCCACTTTGGCTTACTGCAAGGGCAACAAGACCAAAACGGCCGATGTGCTGGGTCTGGGGCGTAAGACCATACAGAGAAAACTTGATGACTGAAAAGGACATATACTCCGTCTTTGATTCCGACGGTCTTCTCAGCTCGAACCTGGATAACTATGAGTACAGGGAAGACCAGCTCAACATGGCCCTGAACGTATATGAATGCTTCAGGGACAGTTCCACATGGGCTGTTGAAGCCGGAACAGGTACAGGAAAAAGCTATGCCTACCTTGTTCCTGCCATGCTTGAAGCATTTGAGGATAGGGACCGGAGAACGGTAATAGCCACATCCACAATCAACCTCCAGCAGCAGCTTCTTGAAAAAGACATACCGGTGCTTTTCAATCTCTTTGGAAAGAAATGCAATGTAACTCTTGCCGTGGGAAGAAATAACTATTTGTGTCTGAGACGATTGAACGAGGAGCTTGCCTCCGTTCCTCTTCTGGCAGAGTCCGGTATTTCCGAATATCAGGGCATTCAGGAGTTTGCGGCAAATACTGAAACCGGACTGAGAACAGAGCTCAGGGGCAGGCCGGACCCGCAACTATGGAACAGGGTCTGCAGTGAATCCGACCTCTGTATGGGAAACAAGTGTCCGTTCTTTTCGGACTGCTTTTACTTCAAGGCAAAGAAAAACCTTTCAAGTGCCTCCATTATTGTCTGCAACCATCATCTTCTCTTCACGGACAGTGCAACAAGACTTGAAGGAGAGCTTGATTATTCCGATGAATGCATACTTCCTCCATTCAGCCATCTGATTATTGATGAGGCCCACAATATTGAGCGTCATGCCACTGACCTGTTTACAGTTGAGTACAGTTCCAGGGTCCTCAGGCGTCAGCTGGACATGATTTATGATTCAAAGTGGCACAAGGGAAGGGGCGTGCGTCTTCTTGACCAGCTTGCACCATACTGTCCGGACAAGGACCTCTATGCACTGATAATCTCGGACATAGGTCTTGTTTCGGCAGATGCCGAGACTCTCAACAGTGCCATGCTGTCATTCATGGAGGTCAACAGGCTCAGTCATCTTCTTCTGAGACAGACAAATGCACCCCGGATTCTCAATGACATACGCCCCATGGCCCTCAATCTCATAGGAAATGCAAAGCGTCTTGTAGGAGAGATAACCGGATTTTCAGAGAAGCTTCAGCTTTCCGAGGAGAATGAGCACAGACGTGATGATCTAACGGTCCATGCCTCAAGAATCAGCCTGATAATCGACCGCCTGAAGGAGTTCATAAACTGGATAGAATGGGACGGAGACATAAGGTATCTTGAAGTGAACACGGTCAGGGAGATTAAGACCGTTTCCTTCATGAAGGCTCCTCTGGATGTGGCTCCTGTTCTAAGAGAGGCTCTGTTCAGCAAGATAGATTCTGTTGTATGCACAAGCGCCACAATGGATCTGAAGGATAACTTCGGTTACTGGTGCAGGTCCGTAGGTCTTCCGGCACCCAACAAGATCTTCAAGGGGAAGGTTTATAACTCCCCGTTTGACTATAAGAACAGGCTAATGCTTTTAACTCCTTATGATGCAGTTGATTACAATAAGGACAAGGAAGATGAGTACGCCGAATACCTGAGCCGGAACATATACAGTGCCATAGCATCCTCGGGAGGCGGAGCACTGGTTCTGTTTACCGGTTATCACCTCATGCAGGATGTCTATGCCACACTCAAACCACAGTTGGACAGACTGGGAATCAACTCAATGCTTCAGGGTGAATCCTCCAGATTCGATCTTCTCACCCGTTTCCGTGAGGATACGGACAGCGTTCTCTTTGCCACTTCAAGTTTCTGGGAAGGCGTTGATGCTCCGGGAGATACCCTGCGTCTTGTCATAATTACCAAACTTCCTTTCAAAATGCCGGATGAACCCATATTCAAAGCCAGAAGTGAGGCACTGGAGAAAGAAGGGAAGAGCAGTTTCTTCTTCCTCTCGCTGCCGGATGCCACACTGAGACTCAAACAGGGGTTCGGACGCCTCATGCGCCATACCAAGGACAGGGGAATTGTGCTGATTCTGGACTCCAGAGTAGTAAGCAAGCAGTACGGAGCACTCATGCTTTCAAGTCTTCCGGAAAGCTACCATCCCGAAACCACGGTGGAAAATGTTCCGGATAAGATAGAGAATTTCTTGTATTGATATAATACGCAATATCCGACTCATTCCCATTTGACTAACGTTAGCCGAAAATGGCCGCCTCGCTCTGAGCAACAGTGCACCTTGGTGCACCTCCTTGCGTATAGCCGACACTAGAAAACCCGTTTTGGGCAAAAAACGCTGTTAATGTCGACGTTTTCAAGCCATTTCCCCTGAAAAACGTATACACGATTGAAGAGACACCTTTCTGTTTTGCTCTTCTTTG
>CAMZFA010000048.1 GCA_947305945.1 uncultured Spirochaetales bacterium
CAACATACATGTCTTCCTGCTCTTTGGTAATATTACAATAGTATCTCATCTCAAACCTGCCTCTTGAGGTTAATCCCATGTCAATAATATACAATATAAATGTTGTACTGTAAATATCAACTCGGTTGGTAAATTTTCACTTTTTTCCCTAAATTAGGTTGGCATTTTTTCAGTTTGCTAGTATCCCGTCCAGCTCTGCCATGATTTCCCCGTCGGGGCGGTCTGTGTTTACAAGCACCCTGACCGGGCAGGTGTAGGAAGCCGGGGAGACATCAGTCTGGCTGTTGTTGCGCCTTTCAAATTCCTCTTCAGTCATGCGGCGTTGGGTTACTGCCCTGTGTTTTCTGATTTCATAGGGGGCATCCACAAAGATTATGAAGGAGCACATATCTTCAAAGCCCGAGCGGTTCAGAAGGGCTCCGTTGATTACAAGATCAAAGGGATAGGTTTTGATTTTCTCCTTCAGGTCGGGATAGATAATGTCTTCAAGCTGCTTCAGAGCCTGCGGGTTATTGAAAACCTTCCGGGAGAGTTCTGAGGTATCCGTGGTGCCGAAGGCGTTGAAAATCTCCGTGCGCTTGCTTTTACGGATCTTCTCTGCCTCACGGTCAAGGTCCCAGACCTCAAAGCCCCTTGTGGCAAGAAGGCGTCCCACGTAATTCTTTCCGCTGCAGATCTTTCCGGTAAGCCCAATGACCATCAGTGAAGTTCTCCCCACCTCTTGCCGCTCTCAATGCTCACGCGCAGGGGGATTGAGAGTTTCACGGCCCCTTCCATCGCCCTTCTGACAAGAGAGGTCACCTCTTCAAGCTCCTCATCCGGCACTTCCAGAATAACCTCGTCATGGACCTGAAGCAGAAGCCGGGCCTTGAGGTTCTTCTGTTTGAGAGCCCTGTCTATGTTCAGCATGGCAATCTTGACTATCTCCGCGGCACTGCCCTGGATGACCGAGTTCACGGCTATGCGCTCGGAGGCCTGGCGTACGGTGCGGTTTGAACTGTTTATGTCAGGCACGCTGCGCCTGTGGCCCATCTGGGTGGTGACAAATCCGTCCTTCTCCGCCTTGGCAACCGTCTCCTTTATGAATGAGGCAACTCCGCTGTAGCGCTCAAAATAGGTGTCAATGAAGCCCTGGGCCTCCCTGCGGGAAATCTCCAGGTCTCCGGCAAGGCGGAAGGCCGACATGCCGTAGATCACACCGAAGTTGATTGTCTTGGCTATTCGCCTCTGGGCGGGGGTCACCAGATCGGCAGCGGTGTTGAAAATGAGGGACGCAGTCTGACGGTGAACGTCATCTGCCTGGTTGAAGGCCCTGCACAGCTCCGCGTCTCCGGATACGTGGGCAAGGACGGCAAGCTCAATCTGGGCGTAGTCCGCCGAGAGAAGGGTGCAGCCGTCTTTGGCCACAAAGGCGTTTCTGATGCGCCGTCCCTCCTCTGTCCTGATGGGAATGTTCTGAAGGTTGGGATTCTTGCTTGAAAGCCTTCCGGTGGCCGTTCCCGTCTGCAGGAAAGATGTATGTATGCGCCCTTCCAGGTCCACCTGGTTGGGCAGGGTGAGTACGTAGGTGTTGAGCAGCTTGCTCATTGCCCTGAATCTGAGAATGAGGGCGGGCACCGGGTCCTCGGTTGTCTTTGCCAGCTCCTCAAGGACGTCTGAGTCCGTGGAGAAGCCGCTTTTGGTCTTCTTTCCGGTGGGAAGCTCCCTGTCCACAAAAAGCACCTGCTGAAGCTGGGCCGGCGAGTTCAGATTGAACTTCTGGCCGCACAGGGTGTAGATATCCTGCTCGGTGCGGGCAATGCCATCCTTCAGCTCCGCGGCATACTCATTGAGCGCCCTGCTGTCCAGGAGAATTCCGCTGTCCTCCATTTCATGAAGCACCTTCAGAAGCGGCATTTCCATCTCCTCGAACAGGTTGTACAACCCGTTTTTCTGAAGCTCGGCGTACAGGATGGGACAGAGGACCTCAATCTTCTCCTCCTGCGTCTTTGCAGCCTCACTGCGGCAGTACTTCATGTATATGTCATCTATGGTGTAGCGTCCGTAGCCGCTGTCCAGAAGCCAGGCTGCTATCATCACGTCAAACAGGGGTTTGTCCGTTACAGGGTAGTTGTTCTTAAGATCATAACCTGCAAAGAAATCCGGAGCCAGCTCGGCAAGAAGCGGCTGCTCATCATTTACAGGTTTTTCAGCAGACTTGGGTTCCGGGGCGCTTGCAGGCGCTGCGGCCTGAAGTCTGGGGGCCCCTGCCCTTCCCCCGCCCATCCTGTTGGCAAAGGCCGAGAGGCGGTCGGAGCCCATCAGACGGAAGGCCGAAACTCCGCCCTGCCAGTCTATGAAGTCCGTCTCCGCCTCGGAAATGTTAATCTGATCTGAGGTGAGAACATTATCCTTCAGGGTGATGAGTGTTCTGGAGAGGGGTATTGTGGCCTTTGCCGCCTCAAGTTTGGTCTTCAGGCTGCCTTTCATGGCCTCAAGGTTCTCATAGGCATTGTCCAGGGTGCCCCAGTCCTTAAGCAGGTTCACGGCCCCCTTCTCCCCTATTCCGGCAATGCCCGGCACATTGTCCGAACTGTCTCCCAGAATGGTCAGATAGTCCACAATCTGGTCCGGCCTCACCCCGAAAAGATCCTCAACCTCCTTCTGCCTGCAGAGCATCCAGTCATGCTCGCCCCGTCTGGGCGGCCTGAGTGCGCTTGTGCTCTCATTTACAAGCTGAAGAAGGTCCTTGTCTCCTGTGACCATGACGGTGTTTATGCCCTTGAGCGCGGCACTCTTTGCCAGCGTGGCAATAATGTCATCCGCCTCCATGCCCTCCACGGCAAAGTAGCGGATGTTCATGCTGTCCATCACGTCCTTTATCATGGGAATCTGGGCGTGAAGGTCCTCAGGGGTCTTGTCACGGTTTGCCTTGTACTCGGGAAAAAGGTCATGACGGAAGGTCTTGCCCCTGCTGTCCAGAGCCACGGCAATGTAACGCGGTCTGTACTGTTTCAGAAGAGAAAACAGCGTGTTGAAAAAGCCGTAAACGGCGCTTATGTTGTTGCCCTGCCTGTCCCTGAGGGGGTTTGACATGAAGGCATAATAACTTCTGTAAATCTGGCCGTAACCGTCAATTACAAACAACGTGTCTTTCTGACTGTCCATCTCACTTTCCGCTCTGGTTGTTGATCAGATTCTGAATCCCGTCCCCTGCTTCCTGAAGGTCAATCTTCTGAAGGGCCTGCCCTGCGGCTTCGGCTGCATCGCTGAGACCGCTCTTCACAGTCTCAAGAGCTGCCTTTCCGTCTGTTCTCACGCTCACTCCCAGATACTTCTCACTGGTCTCGGGGAGCAGAAGGAACAGAATCAGAAAGCTGAGAACAGCCATGATCAGGGCTACCAGAAAACCTGAAATCTTATTCCTGGCCATTTAATTCCTCCTCAAGTTCACTCTTCCACGCAGCACTCGACGCATCCGACGGCATGCTCCAGCCTCCGCGGGGAGACAGGGAGAATCCGGTTGCATCCGGACCGTCGGGCATGCAGCTGCGTTTGAACTGCTGGCTGAAGAACCTTGTACAGAACTTCTCCAGCCACTTTGCTATAGTCTTTTCATCATAAGAATCTTCAAATACGTAGAGGGCAAGGCGCAGGATCTTTGAGACCGGCCATCCCTCACCCAGCATGTGATAGAGGAAGAAGTCATGAAGCTCATAGGGGCCCACAAGGTCTTCCGTCTGCTGCTTGCCCGGAACAAGTTCGGGGCTGATGGGGGTGTCAACTATCGAGGAGAGCACCTCGGCAAGCTTCACGCTTCCTATCCTTGCCGCCTCATACTCCACCAGGGCCCTGACCAGGGTCTTGGGCACGCTGCCGTTCACTCCGTAGTTGGCCATGTGGTCTCCGTTGAACGTGGCCCAGCCCAGGGCAAGCTCACTGAGATCCCCCGTGCCCACCACAAGGCCGTTCATCTTGTTGGCAAGGTCCATCAGAACCTGTGTCCTCTCGCGGGCCTGGGCATTCTCATAGGCCGCATCGTAGCATTCCGTATCCTGACCTATGTCCTCAAAATGCTGCGTCACCGCAGCCTTGATATCAACAGTCATGAATGAGCATCCAAGCTCCTTCACAAGCTCCTCCGCGTTATTGCGCGTGCGGCTTGTCGTGCCGAAGCACGGCATTGTGACGCATGTTATTCCGCTTCTGTCATAACCCAGGTCATCAAAGGCGCGCACCGCAACAAGAAGTGCAAGGGTGGAGTCAAGGCCTCCGGAAATACCTATGATTGCCCTGCGGCAGTTTATATGCTCAAGTCTGCCCTCAAGGCCCAGGGCCTGAAGGGAAAGAACCTGCTCCGGATCAAGGCCCAGGAACGGAAAGCGTTCATATTTTCTTGTAAGGGAGGTCTCTCCCATCTCTACATCAAAACTGCAGAATGTGTATCCCGCACCGTCTTCGGGATGGAAGGTCTTTCTTGTGGACCTTGCAAACTCAAGGCTGTTCACATCAAGCTCTGTGACAAGAAGTCTGTCCGGACAAAGACTCTGGGATGCAAGTGTGCTGCCGTTTTCAAAGACCATGTCACATCCGGTGAACACATAATCCGTTGTGCTTTCTCCCCTGCCCGGTCCGGCATAAACAAACGAGCATGCAAGACTGCGGCTCAGGCTCTCATAAAGCTGCTTGCGGTAAGAAGATGTTCCTGCCGTCTCGGGTACTGCGCTGAGTGTGGCAATGACCGCAGCTCCGTTCATTGCATGGGCAACGGCGGAAATTTTGGGGCTGTTTATGTCCTTCTCAAGGGTGCATGCAAGCCTGAAGGCGGGAAGCTGGTTGCAGGTGAATATGAGGTTCCTGTCCATGAGAACCTTCTGACCGGCAAACTCCGTCTCGGATGAGACATCCTCACGCGGCACAAGGCCCAGCACCTTTCCGGCCGAGGCAACAACGGCGCAGTTGTAAACCTTTCCCATGTGGCGTACAGGAGAGCCGAACACAACCACCATGTTGCGCGGAACACTTGCAACAATCTCTGCGGCGCACTCCCGTGCAAGGTCCAGAAGGGTCTGCTGGTAGACAAGGTCTCCGCAGGTGGCCCCTGTCAGGCACATCTGGGGAAGAACCAGAAGGTGAACACCTTCTTCCGCAGCTTCTGAAATAAGCTTCATGACCGCCTTGGCGTTGAATCGGCAGTGCGCCGTCTTGAGTGTGGGTGTTGCGCTTGCAACCTTGATAAAGCCGTGTCTCATAGTCAGGCCTCCGTTATTACAGTTATCTTACTACATATAGCCTGTCTTGACAAAGAAGAACGGTCAAACAGACAATTGATTTATGAATACTCAAAATAGAAAACACAACGTTTTTGCATGCGCACTTGTTCTGTGCGCCGCACTTTGTCTTCTTGTCTCCTGCGCAAGCGTGGAGAACCTCAATCCCATGACCGGAATCTGGCAGACCGCAGTCTCCTTTGAAGAGGGCAGAAGCGAGTACTTCTACACCTTCACTGACAGCGGAACCTACGTCTATGAACAGTGGGACACCCTTGACGGGGTAAGAGGTCTCTCCTACCTTGAAATGGGAAGCTATTCATTTACGGAAAATGAAATAACAATGATTGAGGACGGCTTTGAGGATTACCTGAATATCCTTCCCTACTCCATTGACGGCAAGATTCTGACTCTTGACGGTCAGGAGTACAAACTCTCATCCAGGCGTGCCGTGGACAACACAAGTGCAGACAATCTGCACGGAGTCTGGGAGACGGACTACGGCCTTCTGGGCTTTACAAACGCAGGCTTTACCATATTCAACCACACCCACAGCACGGAAAACTACACGGTCCCCGAGGCAGGGCGCATCATGCTGAGCTACGGTGAGGACAACCCGTACAGGATTATCAACAACAAGCTGTATATCGGTGTTTATTCATTCAACTACTTCGGTTATTTTGACGGCCTTGTCTGTGAACGCTCCACCCGCGGCGGCAGGGACACATCAAGTGCCTCCAACCTGACCAAGGGAATGACGCAGACCAACGAATGGATTCTTGCAAACGTCAACGATGAAAACCAGCTCTTCATCTACTCTTTCAGGAGCAACGGCAACTACACCAAGACGGACTGGGACAACAGAGCCGCAAGGGAAACCGGCAGATCCTCCGGGACCTGGACGCTTGACGGACATGAGATTCTCCTGTCCGATGACGGGGATCTTGCATACGCAATCATAGACGGCAAACCGTTCATGTTCTCAATCTGATTCACTATAATTGCTGACTATGTACATAGACGAAAACAACACAGCCCATGAGGATTTTGTTTTAAGCACCTTCAACACGGACGCCGAGTACGCGGCAACCCCCAGATGGTATTTTGAGATCTGTCAGGAGATTGCCGGCCGCCACAGCCTTCTGAGAAGCTGCTCGGTACCGGACCTGCTGAAGGAAGGCAAGAGCTGGGTCATAAGCCGCGAGCGTATGGAAATCTACTCCTACCCGCACTGGAACATGACACTTCATGTGAAGACAGGCATCCCTGAATCCACAAGCTACTTTGCTCCAAGAACCATTGCAGCAGAGGACAGTGACGGAAAGCCTGTCTTCAAGTCCAGCACCATGTGGGCTGTTGTGGATTATGAAACAAAAATGCCGCTCAAGGTGGGAGAGATATACAGCCGGATTCAGCCGTCTGTAAATCAGGATTTTGTAGATACCACTCTCAGACGCACACCGAAGATAAACTTTGAGAGTGCGGAAGCCACAGAGCCCGTGGGTGTTTACAGGCCCCAGGTCTCCTACTGGGACACGGACATAAACAGGCATGTGAACAACATTGTCTATCTGGACTGGGTCCTCAGGAGCATGGACTATGAGTATCTGAAAACCCACAGGCCCTCAATGATAGACATTATCTGGATGCATGAGATCCACCATCAGGACAGCGTTGAGGTCAGGGCTTACAAAACCGCCGAAAACCGCTTTGTCTACGTGGTGTACGTTGAAAGGGACGGATCTCTCATGCGTGCCTGCACTGCGGAGATTCAGTTCAACTGATTTGAAGACATGCTGAAAAAGTACTTCGGAGATAAAGCTTTCTACTCAATGGTGCTTGCAATTGTGCTGCCCATCATAATCCAGAACGGGTTTTCCAACTTTGTGAACCTTCTGGATAACGTGATGGTGGGCCGCCTGGGCACGGAGGAGATTTCCGGAGTATCCATAATCAACCAGCTCATCTTTGTCTACAACCTGTGTATCTTCGGCATCATGAGCGGAGCCGGAATCTTCACCGCCCAGTTTGTTGGAAGTTCCAATACCGAGGGTGTTCGCAACACATTCCGTTTCAAGGTCATCTCAGGCCTCCTGCTCAACGCAGCGGTGATTGCAGTTCTTCTTCTTTATGGAAGAGAGCTTGCCGGGCTGTACCTTCAGGGCGGCTCGGACGGCGGGGATCTGGCCCTGACCATGGACTACGCCCTCTCCTACCTTAAGATTATGCTTGCGGGCCTGCCCTTCTTCATGCTGGTCCAGGCCTACTCGAGCACCCTGCGTGAAAGCGGAGAGACTGTAGTTCCCATGAAGGCCGGCGTTGCCGCCGTCCTTGTGAACCTGCTTTTCAACTGGATTCTCATCTTCGGCAAACTGGGCTTTCCGGCACTGGGGGTGCGTGGAGCGGCCTTTGCCACGGTCATTTCACGCCTTGTGGAATTTGCAATTGTTGCAGTCTGGACCCACACCCATACGCAGAGAATGCAGTTTGCAAAGGGCCTTTACTCCACTTTGCGCGTCCCCTCCTCTCTCAGTGCCAGGATTATCAGAAAGGGCATGCCCCTCTTTGTGAACGAGCTCTTCTGGGCCACCGGCATGGCCATTCTCACCCAGTGCTACTCCATGCGCGGTCTTAACACCGTGGCCGGCTACAACATTGGAGCCACAATGAACAACCTGTGCACCGTTGTGGTCTATGCAAACGGAGCGGCCATAGGGATAATCATCGGCCGCCTTCTGGGGGCCTGCAAGTTTGAGGAAGCCTATGACACGGACCGCAGGATGATAGTGTTCTCCGCCCTGCTGAGCTTTGCCCTGTCATTTCTGATTTACGGCGTGAGCGGCCTTTTCCCGCGGTTGTACAATACCACGCCGCGGGCCCGTGAGATTGCTGCGGCCATAATTGTGATCCAGGCGTTCTTCCTGCCGGCCGGGGCGGTGAGAAATGCCTGCTACTACACCCTGCGCTCGGGCGGAAAGACCATTACCACCTTCTTCTTCGACAGCGGCTTTGTCTGGCTGGTCAATGTGCCGCTGGCCTTCATCCTGAGCCGTTTCACCGGCCTCAGTGCCCCGTACATGTTCCTGTGCATCCAGTGCGGTGACCTGCTCAAGGCCGCCGTGGGAATAATTCTTGTGCGCAGGAAGAACTGGATCCGCAATTTTGCCGAGGCGTAGTGTGCTTCTTTAGCTTTGCACTCATGGACATTCACACGGCAAATGCGGAATAATAAAGGTATGAGAAACAAGATGACATATCTTTTGGTTGCACTTCTTGTGCTTGTATTATCAGTTTCCTGTTCATCCACAGACAAACCCTATGCAGAAGTTGAACTTTCCGTCTCAGGCAGCGTAGCCTCGGGCGAATACTTTGACGCAATGGCCCAGGGCAGCACCCTGAAGGTTGAACTCGATGCCAACGCCACCACCGGCTATCAGTGGAGCTGTGACATCTCGGACAGCATGCTGGTTGCAAAGACCTCGGATGACTACATCCAGGACAGCAATGAATCCAACATGCTGGGCGTGGGCGGCACGGCCTGTTATGAATTCAAGGCCCTTGCACCCGGAAAACTGACCATCTCATTTGACTATTCCCGCTCATGGGAAGGCGCAGCAATCAGAAACGTCAAGCTCTTTGTCGTCATAGACAAGAACCTCAACTTTGCAATCTCTGACTACGAAGAGAACTGACTGAAGCAGGAGACACAATGGAAGTAAAGAAAATCCTCATTAACCGGAATCAGATTGAAGAGCGCGTCAAGGAACTTGCCGAGCAGATCAACCGCGACTATGCAGGCATCACCGAGCCTCTGGTACTTGTAAGCATACTCAAGGGTTCCTTCATCTTCATGGCCGACCTCTGCAGATACCTCACCATCCCCCACGTGGTGGACTTCATGGCCGTCTCAAGCTACAGCCACTCCTCCAGCGCCACCAAGGCCTCGGGCAACGTGAGAATAATCATGGACTGCCGCGAGAACCAGCAGGACCGCGACGTGCTCATTGTTGAGGACATTCTTGACAGCGGCCACACGCTGGACTACCTGATCAAGAACTTCAAGTCCAGATACACAAAGAGCGTGAAAACCATTGTGCTTGTCAGGAAAAACACCAAAATGTCCTACCCCGTGGATATTGACTACATAGGATTCGAGATTCCCGACGTCTGGGTCGTGGGTTACGGCCTGGACTACGCAGAACAGTACAGGACCCTGCCCTACATAGCAGAGCTGGGTTAATTAGCATAGGGAGAATTATTATGGAAAGAATGATCGGAACGGCTTCATACGGAGTCAGATGTCCCGTTATCAGAGAGGGTGATGACCTTGCCGGAATAGTCACCCGCAGTGTTCTGGATGCCGCATCCTACGGCAAACTCACCATCCACGACAGAGACGTAATCGCCGTCACCGAGTCCGTGGTGGCCCGCTCACAGGGCAACTACGCCACAGTGGACCACATTGCCGCAGACGTACGCGCCAAGACCGGCGGCGGAACAGTGGGAATCATCTTCCCCATCCTCTCCCGCAACCGCTTTGCAATCTGCCTGCGCGGCATGGCCAAGGGCGTGGACAAAGTAGTGCTCATGCTCAGCTACCCCTCGGATGAAGTAGGCAACTCCCTCATAGACATGGACAAGGACGCCGACAAATTCTATGAAAGCGGCATCAATCCCTACACCGACCTCCTCACCCTCGAGCAGTTCCGCTCACTCTTCGGCTACAGCAAACACCGCTTCACCGGCGTGGACTACATTGAATACTACTCACAGCTGATCAGGGAAAGCGGCGCCGAATGCGAGGTCATCTTCTCCAACCGCGCCCAGGACATCCTGTCCTACACAGACGCAGTCATTGCCTGCGATATCCACACCCGCGCCCGCACCAAGAGTGTTCTCCTGAAGGCCGGCGCCCGCGTTGTCCTCGGCATGGATGACATCCTCACCGCCCCCGTGAACGGCAGCGGCTGCAATGAGAAGTACGGCCTTCTGGGTTCCAATAAAGCCCGTGAAGACGTGGTCAAGCTCTTCCCGCGTGACTGCCAGGACCTTGTTCTGGACATTCAGAAGCGTATTCTTGACAATACCGGCAAGCATGTTGAAGTCATGGTGTACGGTGACGGTGCATTCAAGGATCCCGTAGGAAAGATCTGGGAACTTGCAGACCCGGTGGTCTCCCCGGCCTTCACAAGCGGCCTCAGAGGCACCCCGAACGAGCTCAAACTCAAGTATCTTGCCGACAACCAGTACAAGGACCTCAGCGGTCAGGAACTCAAAGACGCCATCAAGTCCAGCATCAAAGCCAAGGAGAACGACCTTGTGGGTAACATGGCCAGCGAGGGAACAACTCCCCGCCAGCTGACAGACCTTCTGGGTTCTCTCTCAGACCTGACCAGCGGCAGCGGTGACAAAGGCACCCCGGTCATACTGATCCAGGGCTATTTCGACAACTACACAGATAATTAACTCTGTAAAGTTAATACTTTCCTGGGACCATCCGTTCGTGATGGTCCCTGTTTTTACCTCAATTTGCC
>CAMZFA010000049.1 GCA_947305945.1 uncultured Spirochaetales bacterium
CATCATGAGTAAAGCAGACCGCATTTTTGTAGAAAACATCAAGGACATCCTCGCAAACGGTTTCTCTGACAAGGATCTTGAGGTACGTCCTCACTGGGAAGACGGAACACCGGCTCATACAATCAAGAAGTTCGGTATTGTAAACAGATATGACCTGAGGGAGGAATTTCCCGTAATCACGGTCAGAAAGACCTACTTCAAGAGCGCAGTCGACGAGCTGCTCTGGATCTGGCAGAAAAAGTCCAACAGAGTAAGCGAACTGAGAACCCACGTATGGGACAGCTGGGCCGATGAGAACGGAACCATAGGCAAGGCCTACGGATACCAGCTGGGGGTCAGGCACAAGTACAAGGAAGGCGAGTTCGACCAGGTTGACAGGGTGCTCTATGACCTCAAACACAACCCCCAGAGCAGGAGAATCCTGACCAACATCTACAACCACGCGGACCTGCACGCAATGGGATTGTACCCCTGCGCCTATTCAATGACATTCAACGTAAGCGGAAACACCCTGAACGCCATACTCAACCAGAGAAGCCAGGACATGCTCACAGCCAACAACTGGAACGTGGTCCAGTATGCCACGCTTGTTTACATGATGGCCCAGGTCAGCGGCCTTGAAGCCGGCGAGTTTGTCCACGTCATTGCAGACGCCCACATTTATGACCGCCACATCCCCCTGGCACAGGAGATTATCGAGAACCCGCAGTATGATGCGCCCCAGTTCTGGATGAACCCGGAGATCAAGGATTTCTACGCCTTCACAGTCGATGACTTCAAGCTCAGAAACTATCAGTGCTGCGACAAGAAGTACGACATTCCGGTGGCAATCTGAGGTAGGCAATGCAGGCAATACTACACTGTGACAGAAACTGGGGAATAGGCAAGCGCAATGACCTCATGTTCCGCCTTCCCAAGGACATGAAGTTCTTCCGCGAGCAGACATCCGGAAAGGTGGTGCTCATGGGCTCCAACACGCTGCTCTCGTTCCCCGGTGAAAAACCCCTGAAGAACAGGACCAACATAGTACTCTGGCCGGGCGGGGACAGAAGCAGAGCCGAGCGAGACGGCTTCATCATGGTAGAAAGTCTGGAAGAGATGTTCAGGACCCTTGAAAACTATAATTCCGATGATATCTACGTCATAGGCGGGGCCATGATGTACCACACCATGCTCCCTTACTGCCGTTACGTCTACCTGACCAAGGTCAACGCGGACGGAGGGGCCGAGGTGTTCTTTGACAACCTTGATGAGATGGAAAACTGGAAACTTGTCAGACAAAGTGAGCCGGAAGATGACAACGGTTACGAGATAAGATTCACGCTTTACGAGAACCTCGCTCAAAAGACGAGTCAATATTGAGCTCCGCCCTGTATTTGGCAACGGTTCTTCTTGCACATTTGACATTCTCCTGAGCAAGCAGATCCGAGATTTTCTGATCGGAAAGTCCCGGATTCTCCTTAAGTATGTCCGCAATCATGTTCTTGACGGCATTGCGTGAGACATCCGTCACACCCTGGCTGAAGAAGTATTTCATGGGGAAAAGGCCCCAGTCGGTATCAACGTACTTGTTCTGGACAAGACGGCTCATTGTGGTTTCATGAACTCCTATGTTGTCCGCAAGCTGTTTGAGCGTCAGGGTCTTGAGGAATCTGGGCCCGTTGAGGAAGAAGTCCGACTGCTCCGAAACAAGGGAGAGTGCGGCCTTGTATAAGGTCTCATAGCGCATCCTGACCTGTGAAATGAGGGTTTTTGCGTGTCTGATGCTGTCCTTTATGTAGGCTCCTGCCTCTTTGGACTGTTCATCCTTTTCATCCTTCTCATAGCGGCTCAGAAGACCTGTGAACTCAGGAGAAATCTCAAGATCCGGCAGATTTGCCCTGTTCATCTCAAGCTTGAGCGAGTCATTGTGCCTGTGCACGGAGAACTCCGGGACAATGTATGACTCCTCATGGCTGTCATAGCTTCTTCCGGGGAAGGGGGTGAGCGTCTTTATGATTGAGTAGAATGACTCAATGTCCTGTGTGGGGATTCCCAGGGAAAGCCCCACCTCGTTGAACTTGCCGTTCTTCAGCTGCTCAAGGCGGTTGTTCACAAGCTCCGAGAATATGACAAGGTCACTCTCGTTCATGCCGGAGATGCGGGCCTGGAGGATGAGCGACTCCTTGAAATCCGGCACGCAGATGCCGTAGGGATCAAAGCTTCTTACAACGGAAAGTGCGGTTTCAATATCATCCTGTGAATAGTTCTTGTTTTCAAACAGCGTGCTGAGTGGAACAATGTAAAAACCGTTGGCATCAAGATTGCCGATCAGAAGTTCACCTATCTCGTACTGTGTATCAGTCAGTTCACTCTCTCCCAGCTGGACCATCAGGTGCTCTGAGAGGCTCTCTCCGCCGGAGGAGGAGTTTTCAATCATCTGCTGCTTGCGGTCCGAGGCCTCCGGGTCATAGGAGAATGCGTTCTCATAGAAAGCGCCGTCATAATCATCCATGCGCTCGTCAAGGCGCTCGGCACGCTCGGAAACCGACCTGTCGGGTATGAGGTTGTCAAATTCATGTTCGGGAATCTCAAGGGCGGGGTTGGACTCAATCTCGCTCTGGATGAACTGCTTCAGCTCCGTGATGGGCATGGGAAGCAGTGCAAGGCTCTGCAGCATCTGCGGAGACAGGGTCTGCTCGGTTTTCAGGGTTTGCTGAAGGCCTGCGTAGTTGTCCAAGATCAGCTCTCCTCAAAGGAATCGCCAAAGTAAATGTCTTTGGCAATCTCGTTGGCCAGAAGGTCTTCCTTCTGACCGGAAACCAGGATTGTGCCGTCCGAGATGATGTGGCTGCAGGTGGTGATCGAGAGGGCATCGCGCACGTTGTGGTCGGTGAGCAGGATGCCTATCCCATCCTCTGCAAGCTGGCGGATTATCTGCTTGATTTCATAGACCGCCTTGGGGTCGATTCCTGCAAACGGCTCATCCAGAAGCAGGAAATGCGGGTTGGTTGCAAGCGAGCGGGCAATCTCGGTTCTGCGCCTTTCGCCGCCGCTGAGGGTGTAGCCCTTCTGGTCCACCAGATTCTCAAGGCCGAACTGCCTTATCAGGCGGTTTGTCAGCTCATGTTTCTCCTGCTCGGTCAGGTCCGTCCTGGTCTGTGAGACAAGGTGTATGTTGTCATGCACGGAGAGCTTTCTGAACACCGATGGCTCCTGGGGCAGGTAGCTCAGACCTTCCTGGGCGCGCCTGTACATGGGGAAGTCCGTAATGTCCTTTCCGTTTATGTAAATCTTTCCGCCGTTGTTCTTTATGAAGCCTACAATCATGTAGAATGTGGTTGTCTTGCCGGCTCCGTTCGGGCCCAGAAGACCTATGACCTGACCGCCTTCCATGTCAAAGGAAATGCCCTTCACAACTTCGCGCTTGCCGTAGAATTTTCTGAGACCCTCAACCCGGAGGCTGTACTTTTCTTCAGCCATTGACCTCTCCCGATATCATGCCGTGCAGCGAGACATCTTCAGTATCTATGTTGACGGTAATGTATGACGCCCTGTAGTTGTCACTTCCCCAGCTGACATTTGCGTTTCCCTTCAGTGAAAGGGTCTGCTCGTCAGAGTTGTACTCAATGCTGTCCGCGGAGCAGGAAAGAAGGCCCTTTTCGGTGACCTTTGAGATAGTGGCCTTCATCTGCAGGAGGATGACGCTTGTCTTCATGCTGTATTCAAACCATGAGCCGGAAAGCTGTGCCTCATGCCCGGTGTCCTCAATCTCAATCCAGCCGTCCGAAAGAAGGGTTTCCTCCTCGCGGTCGAAGAATATGTTTGAAGACTTTATCGTAAGTGAGTGTTCCTTCTCCTCTGCACTTATGTTTCCGGTGCATTCAACAAAACGGTAGTCCTTGCCGTAGAGGAGAATCCTGTCGGCCTCGATTGAGACATTGTCTGTGGCGGCCTTTGCGCTGTCTGACAGCTCTACACGCCTGTCGCCGTCCCTCAGACTGACTCTGGTGAAGCCGCCGCTGAAGGTGATTTCAGATGCGTGAACGAAGGTGCAGAAGAACACAGAGAGCAGCAGCACGGTAAGCAGTGCAATCAAATTTTTACTCAGAAACCTGTTCATCCGAAAACCTTCCTTCAAGAATTACGTCAAATTCGTAAGTGTTGCTGTCCAGCAGGGCCTTGAAACCCCTTGCCGTCATCTTTGTCCCGTCCTTGTAGGACAGGCTGACAAGTCCGTCCGTGGTAAGGGAACTGGTCTTGTCGTCCCATATAAGATTATCACATTCAATGGTCACGTTGTCCGATTTTTTCAGCACCTTCACGTTGCCCTCGAGTGTGACCCTCTCGTTGTCAAAACTCTCGGCCCGGTCGCAGGAGCCCTCAAGCTCAATCTCATCCGAATCCTTGGCTTTCTGCGTGAAAACGGGCGTTTCCAGAACAGTCCTGTTCCTCTCACTGTAGATTGTGATTGTGCCGGCCTGCATCCTGAGCGGGGTCCTGTCCGGCTTTCCCAGGGTGTAGGATGCGTCTGTCATGATCATGTCCGGCAGCTCCCCGTCGGTAACGGCCTTCTCAAGACCGGCCCGTGAACAGGAGGCTGCGCAAAGCATGAGAAACAGTGAAAAAAAGACGCACATAACCGCGCGGACGGTCTTTTTGTTCATGGGACAAATATACAAAACTTAACGGTTGATGTAAACTTGATGACATGAAGGTTTTATTGCTCGGCGAGCTTGTGGGCCGCTGCGGAACAGGAGTAATCAAGAACGCACTGAAGAATTTCAACGCTGAAAACGGCGTTGAATTCACCATTGCGGGCGGTGAATGCATAACGGGCGGCTTCGGCCTGGGCTTCCAGAACGCCCAGAGCCTGCTTCACATGGGCATTGATGTCCTGACAATGGGAGAAAAGGCCTTCTACAAACCCGACATGGTGGAAAGCATAGACAAGAGGGACAGGATCCTCAGGCCCGCCAACTTCCCGGAAAGCACCCCCGGACGCGGAATCAGGCAGTTCAGGGTAGGGGAAAGGCGCGTCTGCGTGATCAACATGCTGGGCATGATGGGCTTCTCAAACCCCCATCTCAACAACCCCTTTCTCATTGCGGATTCGGTTGTGGGCCGCGCACGCTCGGAGACCCCGTTTGTCATCTTCATCTTCCACGCCCAGGCCACGGCGGAGAAAAAGGCCATGGGCCGCCTGCTTGACGGCAGGGTAAGCGTGGTTGCCGGTCTTCACACCAAGGCTCAGACCGCCGATTCCTGCATACTCCCCGGCGGCACTGCCTACATAACAGATCTGGGACGTTGCGGAAGCACAATGAGCGTGGGAGGTTTTGACCCCGAGAACGAGATCAGAAAGTACAGGACCTCAATTCCCGTCAGAAGCCGTGAGAGTTTTGAGAGCCCTCAGATGCAGGGCCTTCTGGTGGAACTGGATGAGCAGAGCGGCTTTGCCGTTTCCGTCCGGGAGATAAGATTACCCGTTGAAGTAGGAGTACCCGACTGATGTACACAGAGGCAAAGGTAAAAGAGATAAAACAGGACGGAACCGTCCTGATGGGCTGTGACACCAAGGCCTGCGAGGGCTGCAAGTGCAAGATGTTCTGCAACAACAAGGAAGAGAGCGAGTTCGCAGCCAGAAACGACAGGAATATAAAGATCAGTGAAGGAGACACCGTGCGCCTCTACCTTCCGCCGGGAAAGACAATTCTCAGCACAGCCATGGTCTTTGCCCTTCCGCTGGCTCTCTTCCCGCTGGGCTACATCCTCATGAAGAGCCTTCTTCACACCGGGGAGATAGTCTCAGCCCTCGGCGGCTTTGCCGCAATGGGCGTAGCCTTTGCAATTGCCGCAATCATCAACATAAAGAACAAAAAGGCCCTCATGCCGGTTATCTCCGACGGACCCAAAGGAGAAGATAAATAAATGTTTTTCTTTCTGCTTCCTGCACTTATGACCTATAACTGGATTCTCATCCTCTCTGCCGTAATACCGGCAATCATACTTATCATAAAGGTCTACAAGGCCGACAAACTGGACAAAGAGTCGCCGGCTCTGATCAGGAGCCTGGTGCTTATGGGAATAATCTCAACTTATTTTGCCCTGATTTCAGAGCGCGTGTTCGGCTTTGTTCTGAGCAGCGCCGTCTCATATGAATCACCGCTGTACAACGTACTGCTGTACTTTGCCGTTGTGGGCTTCTCTGAGGAGACAGCAAAGTATGTCCTTCTCAGGAGAAAGACCTGGAACAACCCTGAGTTCAACTGCCAGTTCGACGGGGTGGTCTATGCTGTAACCGTCTCACTGGGTTTCGCACTCTGGGAGAACATAACCTACGTCATGATGTACGGCTTCGGCACAGCCGTTGTAAGAGCCGTGACGGCTGTACCCGGCCATGCCTGCTTCGGCGTATTCATGGGTCTGTTCTACGGTCAGGCCAGGCGCTATGGCTACCTCAGGTGTGCCAGAGCCTCAAAGGTCTGCCGCATTCTGGCTGTAGCTGTACCCGCCCTCATCCACGGCACCTATGACTATATAGCCTCCATGGAGGTGGAAAGTTCGGGCTGGTACTTCCTGATCTTTGTTGCCGTTCTGTTCGTTGTGACCTATGCAATGGTTGTCAACGCCTCCAGAAAGGACAGAAGGATAGACAGGCACTACAGCACATTTGAAATAATCGGCTGATAAGCCTTACTTCTTCAGCAGATCCCTTATCTCTTTGAGCAGCTTGATGTCCTCAGGGTCCTCTTTGGGCTGTGCGGCTGCTGCCACTGCTGCGTCTGCGGCTTCCTTTGCCTCTTTGGCCTTCTTGGCCTCTTCAAGCTTGTTCATGCCCTTGATGACAAGGAACATGCAGAAAGCAATGACCACAAACTCGAAAATCTTCTGAAGCACAACGCCGTACATGATTGCAATCTCTTCCTTGCCGGTAAGCAGGTTGGCCTGCTGGATCACAATCTTGAGCTCTGAGAAGTCCACCTTGCCCACAAGCATTCCGATGACCGGGTTGATAACTCCGCTCACAAATGCCGTGACAATTGCCGAGAAGGCGGCACCTACAACAATACCTATTGCCATCTGCACAACGTTTCCACGCATGATGAACTGTCTGAACTCTTCGACAAATCCGTTCTTTTTCTTATCTGACATGATAACCTCCTGATTATCCCACACTATTCTATGCCTGAAGATTGGCCGTTTCAATACTTGTGCGCTTTCCTTGACCAAACCGGTTTTTTTACCGATTATTCACGTGAGGTTAAAACGCTGATGGACAAAAACGCAAGGGACTCGCTGGTCATAAAAACGAGTGTCACAGGAATAGTTGCAAACATTGTACTCTCGGCTCTCAAGGTGGTAGCGGGACTTCTGTCCCATTCAATGGCAATCCTTACCGATGCCTTGAACAACATGACTGATGCCGCATCCTCAATTGTCACAATCATAGGCACAAAACTTGCATCAAAACCGGCAGACAAGAAGCACCCGTTCGGCCACGGCCGCATTGAATACCTCAGCTCCCTGATCATAGGAACATTGGTTGTGTTTGCAGGTCTGAGCCCCCTCAAGGAGGCGGTCAAGGCAATAATCAAACCCTCGGTCCTTCCGGATTACTCCGCAGTCACACTTGCCGTGGTCTCATCCGCCGTCCTGGTGAAAATCCTGGTCGGAAGGCTCTTTGTCCTCAACGGGAAAAAGACCAACTCGGATGCCCTTGTAAACAGCGGAAAAGATGCCCTGTTTGACAGCTTTATCTCCGCGGCAACCCTTGTAGGCGCACTTGTTTTCCTGTTTGCCGGCATATCAGTTGAGCCCTATCTGGCAGCTGCAATTTCCCTTTTCATCATCAGAGCCGGCTTTGAGATGATCTCCGAGACGGTGAGCAAACTCCTCGGTGAGAGCGGGGACCTGGAGAAGGCAATTGCCATCAAGAAGACAATCATGGAATTTGAGGGAGTAGAGGGTGCATATGACCTTGTTCTGAACAACTACGGTCCGGACGCCTTCTCCGGCTCCGTCCATATTGCGGTTCCTGACACCTACTCCGCATGGGAGATTGATGACCTGATCAGGGCCATCCAGATCAAGGTCTACAAAGAGCACAAAGTCATTCTGAACGCCGTGGGCGTCTATTCCATAAATACAAAGAATCCCGAGATTTCCGAAGCGGAGGACAAGGTTCTGGCAATTGCGGAAAAGAACGAATTCGTGCGCCAGATCCACGGCTTTCACATGAACATTGAGAAGAAAACCCTGCGCTTTGATGCCGTGATCAGTTTTGACGCAAAAGACAGGACGGCCGTGTACAAAGACATGCTTGAACAGGTTGAGAAAGCCTTCCCCGGATACACTGTTCAGATAGCCATGGACACGGACTATTTCGAGTCGTGAACCGGTCTCCGGTCGTACCGTGTCGTATTGTAATAAGAAACCAATAGTATTATTCTATTCTGCGGCGCAAAGGCGCCCTGATATTTGTAAAAGGATTAAATATGTACAGGATCGTAACCAAAAAAGAACTCAATCCTACAGTCACGCTGATGGAGATTGAAGCTCCTCTCGTAGCAAGAAAAGCCCTCCCGGGCCAGTTCATCATTCTCCGCGTTGATGCAGAAGGAGAAAGAATTCCCCTCACAGTTGCAGGAACAGACCCAGAAAAGGGAACCGTGAAGATCATCTTCCAGGTTGTAGGTGCAACAACTGAAAAACTCAACCACAAGAACCAGGGTGAGAGCATCCAGGACTTTGTAGGACCTCTCGGAAGACCTACAGAAACAGAAGGAATCAAAAAGGTCTGCATAGTCGGCGGCGGAGTAGGCTGCGCAATAGCACTGCCTGTTGCCGAGGAATTCCACAGACTCGGTGCCGACGTAACAAGCATTGTCGGATTCAGAAGCAAGGACCTTCTTATACTCGAGGACGAGTTCAAGGCAGCATCCAACAGACTGGTCATCATGTCGGATGACGGATCATACGGCCGCCACGGCAACGTAACAGTTCCCCTCAAGGAAATGCTTGAAGCCGGCGAGAAGTTTGACCTCATCATTGCAATCGGACCGGTAATCATGATGAAGTTCGTCGTGCTCACCGCAAAACCGTTCAACGTCCCCGTCACAATCTCAATGAACCCCATCATGATTGACGGAACAGGAATGTGCGGCGGCTGCCGTCTCACACTCAACCGTGACGGAAAGCGTATCACAAAGTTCGCATGCGTTGACGGACCTGATTTCAACGGATACGAAGTTGACTTCGATGAAGCCATGAGCAGAGGAAGAATGTACTTCCCGTTCGAGCGTCATGCCCATGACGAAGCCTGCAATCTTTTCAAGGAGGCAAAATAATGGCTTTAGATCCCAAGAAACATGAAATGCCCACACAGGACCCCAAAGTCAGGGCCCGCAATTTCAATGAAGTGGCACTCGGCTATACAAAGGAAATTGCAGTTGCAGAAGCAAACCGCTGCCTGAACTGCAAGAACAGACCCTGTGTACAGGGCTGCCCCGTAAACATCAGCATCCCCGAGTTCATTGCACAGATCAAGCAGGAGAACTTCGAGGAAGCCTACAAGGTCATCTCAAAGTCATCCTCTCTCCCCGCAGTCTGCGGAAGAGTATGTCCCCAGGAAACACAGTGCGAGAGCAAGTGCACACTCGGCATCAAGTTTGAACCGGTTGGAATCGGAAGACTCGAGCGCTTTGTTGCCGACTGGCATAACGAGAACGCAAAAGAAAAGGCTGAAAAGCCCGTATCAAACGGCCACAAGGTGGCAGTTGTCGGCTCAGGTCCCTCAGGACTCACATGTGCCGGAGACCTTGCCAAGAAGGGCTATGCAGTAACAGTCTACGAAGCACTGCACTCAGCAGGCGGCGTACTTGTTTACGGAATTCCCGAGTTCAGACTCCCCAAGAGCATTGTTGCCAAGGAAGTTGAAGGCCTCAAGGAACTGGGCGTTGACGTAGAGACAAACGTAGTCATCGGAAAGACCCTGACCATTGACGAGCTCTTCGACATGGGCTTTGAGGCTGTGTTCGTAGGCTCCGGCGCAGGCCTTCCCACCTTCATGAACATCCCCGGCGAGTCACTCAAGGGCGTTTACTCAGCCAACGAGTACCTCACCAGAAGCAACCTCATGAAGTCCTTCAGAGACACATGTGACACACCCATCATGAAGGGCGGCAAAGTGGCAGTCGTAGGCGGCGGAAACGTTGCAATGGACGCCTGCAGAACAGCCCTCAGACTGGGCGCCGAGCACGTTTACTGCGTATACCGCCGTTCAATGAAGGAACTGCCCGCCAGACGCGAGGAAGTTGAGCACGCCGAGGAAGAGGGAATTGACTTCCAGCTCCTCACCAACCCCGTCGAAATTCTGGGCTACAACAACCCGGACAA
>CAMZFA010000050.1 GCA_947305945.1 uncultured Spirochaetales bacterium
CAGAGAGGCTTCCGCCTTTTCTTTTGCACTCTGCTCCGCCTCAATCTGGCTTATCAGGCTCATGATTATGACCTGCTTTCTCTTTGCATCCGCTTCCGGGTCATCGGAACCGTAGAGGACGTAATCAGAGGCATAGAGGCCCTGAGACTCCTTCATATCCACGCTGCCGTCAGTCCTGAGAACGGCCTTCTTGCTGTTGCCGTATCCGGCAATAATCTCACCGCTCAGGTCAAAATTATAGTTGTTCTCAGTCTTGAGGTTGCTGTGGCTTCCGTAAGACTCCTTGCCGAACAGGCTGTAATAGACAAGGTGGTAATGGATGTTGGAATTAAGGTCTCCCCTTCCGCTTGAATAACCGATGTTCACATCCCTGCCGGAGATGATTTTTCCGGTTTCGTTTACATTGAGGGTGTTGTTTATGGTTCTCTTAAGCTCTCCGTCCTCGGTTGTGAACGGAGCCAGAGCATAGTGCTCCGAGTAGGCTTCCTGGCTCAGGTTGTTTACCGAGTCTTCCATGAAGGAGATGTTTGCGGTCTTTCCGGCTTCCACGGTGCCTGAAATGTCAAAAGTGTTGTTAACCGTCAGGTACAGCTTTGCGTTGGTCTCGGGATCAGAGCCTGCATCCTTGACCTTGACGTGGGAATAGGTTCTCAGATTTCCGTTGGACTCAAAGTTGAAACTTACAACGGAATCTCCACGCACAAGAGAGCCGGATTCAATTGTAACCTTGTTTGTGTTGTCTGAATTCAGATTGGTCCGTACAGTGGCAACTGCAACAAAACCGGATGAATCCGTATCCGCCTTCTGCTTGAAATGTCCGTAACCGGAACCTATGTTCACATTGAAGTTCCCCAGGGCGCGCAGCCAGCTGTTGCCCTTGATGTTAATTTCATTGTTCTGTGTGAGAGTATTTGAAAGCTCAAGCTTGGACACGGGGATAAAACCGCCGTTGCTTATCTTGTAGCTTACCTCGTCCGCTGCGGTTCTTATGTCCGAAGATGCGGAAAGAATTACATCCGTTGCCTCTATCTCCGTGTTCTCAATATTGAGTGCGGTTGAGGTGCCGTAGCTGTTGGACGCGGATTCGTTGGCCACTGAAACAACGCCGCCGGCGCCGGATGAGGCATCGTCCTCAACAATGTTTTTGCTTTCAACGGAAAGACTTACTATTCCGTCAGTGTATATCTCGGAATTCTTCAGGTTCAGAACACCGGAAGTATTGAACGTATAACTCTGTGAACCTACGGGAATATTTACAAAGCCGCCGCTTGAGGAGCTTGTTACATTCTGCTGTCTGTTGACGGAAGAGTTTTTGATTGAAATATTCTTTGTCTCATTGGAAACAGGCTTGTATCCGTCAATTGTCATCTCGGACTCACCCGTTACGGAGTTGGACGCGGAGGCGACGGATACGTTCACAAAGCCTCCGGTTCCGGTTGTGAGGTTGAGTATTCCGGTTCTGTTTGTATTAACATCGAACTTGATGTCATCGGCAATTGTATTGCCGGAAAGCTTTACCTTTGTGTCCGCCTGATTGTCTCCTTTCAGATCTATGAGGGAGACGTTTACCAGAAGGGCCTCGCCAACCTGACCCAGGGAGACGTTTGTCTCTGCGTTATGGGAGGCATTCACGTTCACTGCCTTTGCACTGTTGTTTCCGTCAAAGTCCACGGTCAGGCGGCTCTTTGAAGTGCCGGAAACCTCCGTATCCCTTACACCTATGGCAACTGAAATGCCGGTTGAGGACATCTGGGCCTTACTTGTGGTGCCCAGGTAAGCATCCACCTTTATCAGGCTGTCTGCCTTGTGGTCCTTTGCCTTCATGAGCGTTGCGGATGTGGCCTCATTCACCGTGTATGCACCGGCCTTTCCTCCGCCTGCAAGGTCTATCTCAACGCTGCTCAGATCCGTAAGGGCGTTCATGTTGGAGTTGTTCAGGGGCCTGGCCGTCACAACATTTGTGGTGCCCGTCCTGATTTCTCCGCCCTGCATGCTGTCTATTCCGGATGTGAAGACGGGATTGAGGTTGAAGCTGCCGTCATTGAAGTCTATTCCCACGCCGGAAACGGACACAATGTTGCTTCTGGCGCTGCCCTCTATCTTTGAATAGTCCGTGGTTATGTTCAGGTTTTTCACCTTAATGCTTCCCACAAGGTCTTTAACCAGGGCACTGACTTCCGCCTTTCCCTCAACGGTATTGGCAACGTATCCGCCCGTTACCGGCGATACCTTTATAAGTTCGGATTCTCCGGAAACATCCAGGGCCTCCGTTGCACGTATGTTCAGGTCTCCCTCTGCCGTAATCTCCGTATTTCCGGTAACAAGGGCGTTGGATTTTGCATTTATCAGAGTCTCATAGCCTGCAACGTTTATTGTTGCACCGCCTGAGAACTGGACATCCGTAATGTCCGTCTTTGCGGTTGTGGTGACATCGGACAGCACATCCATGTCCTCTGCAGTCACCTTTGCATCCTTAACAACCGCACTTGTGGTTGAATTGTTGCTGTAGGAGCTTATTCCTCCCTCAACCCCTCCAAGGCCGGTTCCCTGGACCTTCACGTTTTCTATCAGCGCATTGTCATTCTCAAGCGCGGAAACACTTACTTTGTTTCCGGCATTTACAGTTCCGCCTGAGATGAGGGCGGAGTTGTCAAAATTCATCTTTGCACTCAGCCAGCCCACGTTGACGGCGCCGCCGGCAATGGAAACATCTACGTTGGAAAGGGTGAACGGGTCATTATCCTTGTAGCCTTCAAGGCGGCTTGAAGAGGAGACTTCCACATTGTTCAGTGCATTTATATTTCCGTTTATCTCAGCGGTAAAACCGCGTCCGGAGGCGGACTCTTCCACTGCACTTCCCATAACGTCCTTCCGGCGTTCATTGGCCCGGCTTTCAGCCTTGTCCACGCCTGCCGTGGTCTCAAGCTTTGTGTATGAGGCATTTCCGGAATCCTGACCGCCAACCCTGATAATGGTGACATCGCCCGCCAGGGCACCTGCACCTGCGGCAATTCCCACGTCACCGGCGCTTATACCCGTCTCCGCATTCTGGGACACCCTGACGTCCGTTGCGTTCACCTCTCCGGAGCCTGCGGATGTTATGAGGGCGTGTGAATTTGCGTTGTTGTATATGAGGTTAACGTTTGCAAGTCCGGCTCCGCCCAGGCCTGCAAGGGAGGCGCTTCCTATGTCACTGCTGATTCTTGAAACATCTTCCGCGGCAACGTCCACGCTGTCTGTTGCATTGATTACGGAGCTGCCTGTGTCTATGAGGGCTGAAGTGTCGGTCATTACGGTGTTCTTGGTTACGTTTATTCCAACGTTGCCGCCCATTCCCGTGCCGCTTGCAGATATGTTCAAAGTCTTAAGGTCTCGTCCGGAGACCGCTTTTACTGCAATGTCCCGCGCTCTTAATGCACTGTTTTCAATCAGCGCCCTGGCAGTGTTGTTATAGTAGTTGAAGACAAAGTTTCCGGCAACACTTGCACCCTGTCCTCCGCCTGCGCCAAGCAGGGCAAAGTTGAAGATCCGGTCTGAGTATGCCGTGCCGTCATCTTCATTTACGCGGACTTTCACCTCTCCGGAGGCTTCTATGTCAGCGTCTTTTATCTGTGCCGTGGTTTCAGAGTCCACGTCGTTTATCAGCACCGCGGCAGCCAGGTCAACTCCCTGCCCCATGCCGGAAGCACCTACTATCCAGTTGTTTGAATTCAGGTAGTTGATTGCATCTATGCTCAGATATCTGAGCCTTATGCCCGAAAGGTTCTCCGCATAGGCGGAAGCTTTATTGTAGTAGTTGTTTCTTATGGCAAGTCCGGTTGCGGCAACGCCCTGTCCCAGACCGGACACACCCACCGATATGTCACGGGTCTTGAAGAGGTCAAGCACTTTTATGTCCGCTGCAGAACCTGTTACCGTGCTCTGCTTTGCAAATGAGAACACCGTGCTCTTGTAGTCATTCACAAGAGGTGCAACGTTTATTGCAACGCCCTGGCCTGAGCCTGCAGCCTGAACCACAACGCGTGTTGAGTTGAAGTCCTCCGTGGCCTTGAGGTTAAAATGCCCCTCAAGGGCGGTTGAGGTAAGGCTTGAATCTTCCATTGAGGCCGTTATGTTGTCCGAAACCCGGTTGTACATAACATTCACGTTTCCGCTTGCTTTGCCCGAACCTGCGGCTGCAACCATAACTGTGTTGTTGTCCTTTATTCCGGAGGCCTCAACTGCGGTATTACCGGAAGCGGTGACTTCCGAGCCATTGTGTACGGATGCGGTAACATTTGATTTGTCGTATGTCAGTACAACCTGAACTCCCACTGCCGCTTTCTGTCCTGCGGCAACCTGTCCGCCCGCTATATTCTTTATCTGTCTTTCAAGGGCCAGAACACTGAGGTCTTTGAGGTTCAGTTTGGCATCTGAAACCAGCGCCCTGACGTTGTTGTCCGTGTTTTTGATAACAACCGTTCCGCCTATGGGCACGGTTGAGCCGGCAGCCAGGTTCCAGAACATGTTCCATTTGTCAAAACTCTGGTCGGTTTTTATGCCGCTGTAGTGACCGTCTGAATCCCGCTCCATGAGCTTGTCTTCATATGTTGAGGATGTAATGTCATCCCTGGTGGGATTAAAGGGGTCTTCTTCTCCCTTTGTGCCGCCGAATGCGTCCACGGAATCCGCAATCACCTTAACGGTCTGACCGTCTGCATTGATTACTGCATCTGAAATGTCCGCCTCAACGTCCTTTTTAAGAACATCCACATTAACTGCGGCGGCAATGACCGTGGGCGTTTCCGAGCCTGTTGAAGCTGCCAGCGTTCCTCCGCGTGTAAGCAGGTAGGACTGGTCCTGTGCCTGAACAAGCACGTCTCCTTCGGACTCAATCTGACCGTTTATGTAGGCCTTTGAAGTATTTGTAACCGCTCCTACGGAGACGGTCGATGCCAGAAGCGGACTCTGCCTGGAAAGTGCAATTCCTACGGGAATTGAATTCAGCTCCTCATCCGAGAGCGCTCTGACGGACACTCCTTTGGCCTTGAATCCGTCAGTTCCGGTCTCAAGGAAGGCTGTGATTGTGCTGTTATGCAGGTCAATCACAACGGCACCGCCGGCCCCTGCTCCGTTCTGAGCCGCGCTGAACTGGCCGGCGCCCTCTATGTTTGTTGCAACGGCATTGCTCTCAGCCAGAACAGAAACCTGACCTTTTGCATCAGTATTATTGTTGCTGTAATCTGCCCTGATGTTGTTGTTCAGGTTCACAATGCCCACGGAACCGTCAAGAGCAAAACCTGCCTTGGAATCCGCGCCTGTGAGAGCCAGAGACACGCCCACGCCAAGAAGGTCAATGTCCTCTCCTGCGTGAACCTCTGTGTTCCTTATCTTTTCGTTAAGCACGGAATTCTCAATGGCCGCGTTAACGTTGCTTTCCATGTAGTCCACGGTAACTGCGGCGGCGGCACCGATTGTAATGTTGTCCGAGTTTGCAAGGTCTATTCCGCCTGCAATATCAACGGTTCCAACCTTTCCAGCAGCCTCAACGCTGACATCCGTTCCGCTGTCCGTGTCGTTGTCCTGCTGTCCCTTGAGGACAGAACTGTAAACGCCTGCCTCAATTTCCGGCTTGAACAGGTTGTATGCAAAAGAACCGCCCACGGCAAGTGCAAAACTGTCCTCCGTGTTTCCGCCAAGTCCCACTCCTGCGGCAAGGTTGTAGGACTTTGTCGTATCTTCCGCGTAAACGTTTATTTTGTTCAGATCCGTTGTTGCGGAGGCAGAATTTGTCCCGGCCGTAACGGTTGAAGACTCAATCAGAGCCCTTGCGCTGCCGCCGCGCGTGAAAATGTTTACGGCAGAACCCAGTCCCGCCGTTCCGGACTTGGCAAGTGCGCCTGAGAAGAAGATGTTGAAATTGTCCGAAACGGATTTTACCTCAACGCTCTTCCATGCGTTGACCTTTGAATTGTTCCTTATTGTTGAAAGGACTCTCTGGTTGTTGTCAAAAACAATGACGGAACCTGAGGCTGAGAGATTGAAGTGTGTGCCTCCGGCACCGCCGGCGGCTCCTCCGGCCGCATCTGCACCGTCTTCTCCGTCCCCGTCCTCAAGGTCATCGATAAGCTGTTCCACCGGACCCTGAACATCCTGTGCGTCCTGTGCGGCACCGGCGGCATTGTTTGCATTGTTCTGCCAGTTTCCCATGTTGTTGTCAGTGGACTTTGCACCGTCTGAAATGGCGGCGGCAAGGGCAAATTCAACGGCCTTTGTTGAGGAATAGGCATCCAGCTTAACACTTCCGTTTTTTGAAGTCAGAGTTACGTTGTCCGCAACTGCCTGAATGTCCCTGTCTATGTCATGTACGTTTACGGAAGCACCCACGGCTGCGGAAACAGTCCTGTCGCTGCCTGACTGCTGACTCATGTCTCCCAGAATGTCTATGGTTACAATGTGGTCGGTTATGTCAAAGACCTTGTTTGTCAGGGAATCCGGACTGTCCTTGCGGTAGTACATTGAGGAAATGCCGTTTGTGGACGGTGTTCCCTTTACATCTCCGGTGTAGGTCATGTCTCCCAGAATGCTCTTTGTCCTTCCGGCATTGAGACTTATGTTGCCGTCTGCCGTTATGACTGAGTTGTCCGTTACATTTACTGCAGTGGTTCCCTTTATGTTCTGAACCTCAACTGCGCCGGAAAGACCCACCGTACCGGCCTTTGTGCCCTGCTTTAGGAAATTGAAGTAAACCTGTGCGCTTGCGGCGCCCAGATCCGCATTTCCGGTAAGATCAATCTCAGAGTTCCTGACATTGACAGCTGCGTTGTGCTCCATGTTCTGAACCAGAACCGAGCCGCCCGTGCCGTCACTGTTCCAAAGGTTGATAAGGTCTGCGGCACCTGCTGCCGGAGCATTGAGCTGGATTCCCACGGAATCCCTTCCGGTTATGTAGTTTGATGCGTAAGCATTTAAGTCATGAGACTTTATGCCTGTATCCGTTATGTTTACGTTTGTGTTGTCTGTTGTGTTATTGACCACAACGGAGGCTGAAACGGCAGCCTTGTCTCCGTTGGTTCCGGCAACCGCCTGGTTGCTGAAGAAACCTGAAAGACCTATGGTCGGGTTGACCAGGGACTCTCTGGATTCATCCCACGGAGCAAAATCCGCCGTCCACACATCATCAGCATCCATGTTGAACTTAAGGGCCAGATGGAGGTACTTGTGGTCAATTCCAAGGCTTCCTGCGTTTCCGGGAATCTCCGTAATTGCATTTATACCTGTCTTTCCCGTATCTCCGGTGGTTTCAAGAGCGGAGTTTTCCACATCTATGTCGTTCTTGTTGTCCTTGTCATTGACAACCACGGCAATACCGGCACCCACTATGGCTGACTTCTGGTCATCGGCCTGCCTGGCCATGGCCCAGGCGGAGTTGAAAGACAGATCAAAGATGTGCGAGAAGATGTCAATGCCGTTTTTGGCAGTGAGGGCGGAGTCTGTTATTGAGATGTTGTTTGTGTTTCTGAGAAATGAGAAGGCAAAGGATCCTGCGGCCTGAAAGAGTGCCGGGTCAAGGTGCTGTCCGTCCCCCGCCGCATTTTCCACTGCGTTCTGAACCTGTCCGGTTGCCTTGCCGTAGATTGCCTTGAAAATACTGCCTATGGACGTGACGGTGTACTGCCTCATCTTGTCATAAAGACCTTTGGCGTACTTGAAGCCGTTCTTGATTGCTCCGAAGACGCTGTCAGACGGCTTTATCTCCTCAGGCTTTTTGTAGCCTTCCGGTGTTGTGTTGGACAGTACAAAGGAGCGCTCTGCAGCTGCGTTCTCCGCCTTGATGTTTATGAAATCCGAGGCATCCAGAGTACTGTTCTTTATCTCCACGCTGGTGTTTATGTCAGAGTTGTTCTGGACAAAGGAGAAGGCCGCTCCGCTTCCGCCCTGTGAGCCGCTCTTGAAGTCGTTCTTTCCCACGGTGGCGGTAATCTCCGTCTTTATGAACACGTCTTCAAATGAAAATGCGTTCATTGTTATGCTGTTTGCCCTGATCAGGCTGTTGCGCATATTAACTGCGGTGTTGACGGAAGTGCCCACGTTCATGTACCTGAAATTGTAGGCATCGGTTGTGAGGGAAAGTTTGAACAGACCCGAGTCATCTGCATCCCAGGTGTAGAATTTGTTCTTTGACGTGGCTTCCACGTCAACTATTCCGTTGTCTCCCCTCAGCTGTGAATTCTCAATGTTGACTACGGACTCGGTCTGAGTTCCCAGGGCGTAGAGAATCTGGGGAAGAATCTCGGGAATTAAAGTGGTTTCCGCCATGAAGTAGGCCTGGGCATCAGTGTTTGCCGTAATGCCGTTCTTTGCCTCAATGTCAGAGTCCTTTATGTCCAGGTAGGAATAGCTTCTCGTACCGTCAAAATGCTCGAATATATCCGAGGAGAACAGCTTTCCAAGTCCCTCATTCCACTTCTCCTCTTCCTGTGTCTCAAAGAGGTTGCACAGCCAGACCCAGAGCACCGGAGGTAGACTGTTCACGTTTGCTATGGAATTTGACAATGCGGAAGAGATAAAAGATGCCGTGTTTGCCTTTACGGTGGATTTGTCAATTACAACACTTGACTTTGCGTAATCTGCAAAAATGCCCCCTGTCAGATCAAGAAGGTCAAACATCAGGTGCTTGCTGTCCACAAAGGTTCCCGCGCTGAGTTCAACTTCAGGAGCTGCAAGCGTGGCGTTTTCTATGCTTATACTTGCTTCAGAGCCCTTCCAGCCGTCATCATCCTTGTCTCCCTGCTGGTAGGCAAAGGCATTGAACTCTATCCTGTTCTGCTCATTGCTCTGACTGTCCGGTTTGCTTGTAAAAGAGGCGGAATTCACATCTCCGGAAACCAGAGCGTTGAACATTGTCTTTGCATCTTCAAAAGATCTGTGGCCGGCACCGAAGAGTATGTTGTTGTCAGACGGATTCCATCCTGCAACAATTCCCCTGTCCTTCACTGAAATGGAATTTGCATAGGCCTTGACCGCCTCTCTTGCAAAGATGGTTCCGTCTATCTTAATGTCTCCGGATGTGTTGTAGGAAACCGTTTTGTTGTCCTTTACCGTTATGAAAAGCTCACGGTAAATGTCTGATCCCGGCACTACCAACTCCGGATACAGTTTGAGCATGGTCTTGTAATCCGAGTACTTCTCGGAGTTTGAGGAAATAAGGCCCAGGGAGCCCACGTTCAGAACTCCGCTTGACCCTATTACAATTCCGCTCTTTGTTATGAAATATGCTTTTCCTGCGTAGAAATCACTGCCCTTAACGGTGTTCAGGAAGCCGTTGATGTTGATCTGATTGTCTACCACATTGACAAATGAGGAATAGTTATCGGCAAAAACAAGGTTTGCAGTATCTCCCGCATCAAGTGAGAAATTCTCATAGGCCCTGAAGCCGGTTTCTCCGTGAATACCGTACTGGGTATCGGGAAAAATGTTGTAGGTATGACCGTCTCCCACCGGCTGGATGCCGGTGATGTCCGTAGCCCACAGAGCCGCCGGAACGGGTGAAAAAAGAATATTGAAACAGAGCAGCGCTGCTAAGATTTTCCTGAACAAATTCTGCATATTTTTACATATATACACCCGCGCGCGTGGCAAGGCAAGAAAAACTTGCGCAAACGAAAGCGTTGAACTAGAATCCAAAAAGAAATGAGAAAGCTTTTTATTCTGTTCACAGCCCTGTTTTTAGTTGTTGCCGCTCCCCTGCTTGCAGAGGACAACATTGCAGTTGACCGCATTGTTGTCTCCCCCTCCCTCATCCTTACGGAAGAGGAGATAGAAACTGTAATAGAGCTGTGCTCAGAAGAGTTTTCAGGTGTTGAGCTGCTTAATGCAGTGGTGGACATCCTGAATCAGTTCTATCTTGAAAAAGGTTACCCCAACGCAATTGCATACGTTCCCGAGCAGAGTGCTGAAGACGGAGTTGTCCGCATTGAACTTCTGGAAGGAAAGGTGGGAGATGTTACGGTTGAAGGCAACAGTTTAACATCGAAAAAGTACATTCTGGGCTATCTGGAGATGGAAAAAGGGGAAATCCTCAACCTTGGGGAGCTTGAGAAAAAGCTTGTCTCTTTCAACCGCTGGAACTCCGGAGTTTCCATCTCATCAGTCCTTAATCCGGGTAAGGAAACCGGAACCACAGACATAACAATCAACACAGAGGAAGCCTTCCCCATGAGGGCTTTCTTCACCTTTGACAACTACGCAAGTCAGGCCCTGGAAAAGGTAAGGTACGGAGCCCACGTCTCTTCCGCAAATATTACTC
>CAMZFA010000051.1 GCA_947305945.1 uncultured Spirochaetales bacterium
ACTGATTGGTTTGTGGGCTTCGTGGAAGGGGGAGGGGGAGGAATCGGGTGCGGCGTACCCGAGCGGCATGAAGAGCACTGACTTTTCGTTTGCCGGGATATTCAGCAGCTTTTCGAGGGCGCTGTTGGGATAGTAGTTGCACCAGCAGGTGTCAAGACCCAGCTCGGCGGCCTCAAACATGATGTGTGTGGCAACAATGCTCACATCCTGCACGCCCGAGTGAATGCCTTCCTCAAGCGGGTTCTTCCACTCTTCATCCTTGTCATATGTGAAAACAAGCACGACAGGTGCTCCGTATCTGCAGTGTGTAAGGCTGTCCAGCTTATCAAGAGCTTCCTTGCTCTGAAGCACGTAAATTCTGTGCGGCTGGATGTTTTTGGCCGTAGGAGCAATGTTCCCGGCCTCCAGAATCAGATCCAGTTTGTCTTTTTCAACAGCTTTGTCAGAGAACTTTCTGACCGAATACCTTTTCTTTGCAAGTTCTATAAAATCCATAGCCTGAAACCTCCTTATGCCATGTCTTTGTCTATATATTATACTAGAGCATTGCCGCGCAAAGGCAACATTTCAACCCCCGAACAGCGTACAGAACCTAAATTGGGCTCTCCCACGCTGTTTGAAACAGCGTACAGAAAGATTTTTATCTCCCACGCTGTAACTGCGGCCAATTGAGGTGAAAAAACCATAAATTATGTGCTACCCTGTGTATGGTTATGACGAGGAGTGACAGGTGTTTGAGATATTTCTCATAGACCCGGAGGTGGTCAGACAGAGTAAGGTTCTCACTGTGTTGGGAGCTCAGAGGCTCAAAGAGGCCTCCTATCTGGGCTCGGCAGAACTGAAAAACGCACAGCTGCCCTCAATTATATTTACGGAAATAAGTTACTCAAACCGCCTGGGTTATTATGACAGCACCCAGAACCTCATAGTGCTTTCTTCTACACTGGCAGAAGGGAGAAGCAGTGCCGAGCTTGAGCAGGTTTACATGCATGAGCTTGCCCACTTCTGTGACTATGTCATAAACGGGGAAAGTGCCCATGATGCAACATTCAGGGCCATATGCAGTGCACTGAATGTAGAGGAACATTACGCGGCGGCAGCGGTGGCACAGACAGCAGAGCAGAGGCAGAAGATAAAAAGCAGAATAGAAAAACTTCTGAATCTCAGTGAATCGGACTTTGAGGGAGAGGCTACGCTTGCAATGCAGAAGGCGCGCAACCTCATGGAGAAGTACGGTCTGAAGGAGGCAGAGGAGAAGGACATACTCTACGGTGTGCATGCAGAGACAATGAAGAGCCTCAAGACGTGGAAGGGGGTACTTTCCGCCGTGGTTTGCCGGAGCACAGGGGCATTTCCCCTGTTTGACAGAACAGCACCCGGTCAGGTCTGCCTTTCATTTTACGGAACAATGGAGCAGGTGGAGGTGAGCCTGTACATGTATGACAGCCTGATGGGCACCATAATGCAGAAGTGCGAAGAGGCTGTGAAAATAATAAAAGAGAAGGCACCGGGGATAAGGATAAACAGGGACCAGATCTGTCAGGGCCTTGTGGACGGGTTCAGCAGGGCAAATGCAGGAGTACAGTCAACGGCCCTCACGCTGTCCAAAAAGAACAACGCAAACAAGTACAGAAGAATAACGGAGAGCCGATTCTCAAGTGCAAACAGGTCATACAGGACAACAAGTCAGTATGAAATGGGCCTGAGCAGCGGAAAGAGCATAAGCATGCCGGGCGGCGGCAAAATGACAAAGAGAATCACCTGAGTCAGAAGTACTTGCGGATTGTGATTATGTTGCAGTCATTCGTGCGGGAGTAGGTCACGCTGTCCATGGCCTTTTTGACCAGGAAAATGCCCAGCCCGCCTATGGAGCGCTCTTCCCCGGGGAGGGTAACATCCGGATCGGCTTTTTCAAGGGGGTTGAACGGCTTGCCCCAGTCCTTGATGCTTACAGACACACCAGCGGGATTAGTCAGACTCTGAACACGGATCTCAGCCTTCCGGCCCGTTTCTCCACTCTCGGAGTCACCTTCATAAGCATAGGTGGCAACATTTACAAACAGCTCCTCAACCGCAAGGTCCAGTGAACTGACCACGTCCTGAGGGCAGGCTTTGTCTTTCAGATAACCGTGGATGAACGAGAGCACATTGTCCAGATTTTCACGCTCTGCATCTGTCTCCAGGACCCGGGTTTTGCTGCCGTAGTATTTGAAACAGAGCATTGTTATGTCATCAAACTGCTCGGCTCCGTTTGTGAAACTGCGGATTCCCTCCGACATGCTGCCTACAATGGACTGCGGTTCCGCAGAGGGATTTCTGTTGAGGATGCCCAGCATGCGGTCGGTGCCCAACTGGTTGTTCTCCGGGTCCTCGGACTCGGGAATGCCGTCCGTGTAGACAAACAGGGTGGCGCCGGGCTCAAGCTTGAACTTGTGCTCGGAGATTGGAATGTTGTCCATCATTCCTATGACCATTGAGTGTTTGTAAGTGACCAGCTTGAAATTGCCCTCACTGTCACACAGTGCGGGGTGCTCGTGGCCGGCATTTGCCGCCAGACCTTCACCTGTGCGGATATCAACAATTGCAAGCCAGACAGTCACGAACATGGCTTCCTTGTTGCCCTTGCACAGCTGGTGGTTCACGTATGAGAGAATCTCGGCGGGGGAGCCGCCCATCTTGGCGCGGTTCTTAATCAGGGTCTTGGTAATGACCATGAACAGGGCGGCGGGGACGCCCTTGCCGGAGACATCGGCCATGACCATGGCCAGGTGGTTCTCGTCAACAAAGAAGAAGTCGTAGAAGTCTCCGCCTACTTCGCGGGCGGGGGTCATTGAGGCGTAGAGGTCAAATTCCAGGTGCTCGGGGTAGGCGGGGAAGACGGAGGGCAGCATGTCGGCCTGGATCTGCGTGGCAACCTTCAGCTCGGTGCCTATGCGCTCCTTCTCGGCCGCGTTTTCCGTTGCCTGTTTCACGTACTTGTCCAGTTCTCCGGTGAGTTTTTCAAATGCCTTGGCCAGGACCTCTATCTCGTCTCCCGTGCAGTAGAGCTTCTGGAGCTCGAAGTGGAATTCTCCGCCGCTGATTATTTCAATCTCCCTGGCCATTTTCTTGAGCGGCAGCGTGATGCGGCGTGCCTGATAGATGGCACCGGCGCCTCCGAGAATAAGGAAGAAGAACAGAAAGAGCATCATGAGGCGGCTGGCCACGGTAAAGTAGGACGAGTAGCCCTCAGAGGCATCACGAGAGATGTCCTCGAATCTGCTTATCATTGATTTGACGGGGGCACGTGCTGCTTCCGCATCCGCAATTGAGACAATTACCAGATCCGCGTAGTCGATTTTTGCGGAGTCCACATAGTAGTCCCTGCCGCCTATGTTGATCATTTCAGTGTCTGTTGTATCCAGCTCGAACGAGTCTTTGAGATACTGAAGGAACTGCGGGTACTCTGCCATTGTGTCATAGACACTGTGCAGCGATGAGGCGCTTATCAGATTCTGGCCCTCAGGAGCAAAGACCACGTGGCCCTTCCTGTTGAGAATCACCTCGAATGACTCCGCCGAGGCCGTGGTCTGCATGAACTCCGCTATATCCGTGATTCTGAGGTTTGCGCCTATGACGCAGAACAGCTTGTTGTCCTTGTAGATTGCATTTGCGCAGACTATTTCACTCTGCCCGGAGAGAGCATCCACCTCAACATCGGAAAAGATGACTTTATGGTTCCCGATTGCCTCCTTGTACCAGATCCTCTGGGTGACATCCAGGGTGAGGGGAGTGCCGTCACTGTATACCATTTCAGATGGCTTGTCGCTGGCAATAATCATGAAGCCTTCAGGGAAGCCTATGAAAAAAGATGAACCGTTGCCCTGTCTTTGCACATCTTCCAGTGTGGTGGTTATGTCACGGCACGCTGCAATCTTGGCCTGGACCTCCAGGCTTGAGGGGCTCACTCCCGGCGCCATGATGATCATGCTTGAAACGGTGCCGTCCTTTGACGGGTCAGGCGCTTCGGGCATTTTGTAGTTGAAGAACTGGGGCCGCTCAAGGATATTGAACAGGTGGTTGCGGACAAAAACCAGCTTGGATCTGATTTCCTCCAGCATGAATCCGGCAATCCTTGCCTCCCTGGCCGTTCTCTCGGTCAGGGTGGTTGAGAAGGCCTCGTACATGGTGGCTTCGGATGTCTCGACTATGACCTCTCTCTGCAGTTCGTTGGCCTGCCCCACAACACGCTTGAGGGTTGAACTCTGAGCCCTGATTACAAGGACAAAAGCCGTACTGACAAAGATAAGTGTGATAATGAAGATTGCGAAAATCTTGCTTCCGATTCCGCGGTACTTCCACCTGAATCCGTTTCCCATGTGCCTAATTATAGATGTTTTGCGCCTACCTGTCACTGATAATCCGGTATGCGCTTCCGCGCGATATCTTCATGCCGGGTCTTATTGCACTCTCACTGTGCAGACAGCAGGACGCAGCCGGCAATTACCGCTGCAAAGCCCGCCAGATCCATGCCGGTGAACAGCGTGTGAAGGAAAATGAACGAGGTGAGGGTGGCCACAACCGGCTCAACGGTAGAGAGCATGCTTGCCTTCTTTGCCCCGCACAGGCCCACACCTGTAAGATAGAGTCCGAACCCCATGGCAGTTCCCACCGTCACAATGAAGGCAATGCACAGCAGTGTGACAGCCCTTGTGTCGGTCAGAACCCGTGCATCTCCGGAGACTGCAAACAGCACAAGGCCGCCGATCAGCATTGCATAACCCAGCACAAGGCTTGTTCCGAAGCGCGGCAAGAGAGAACCGGGAAGAAGGGTATAAAGTGCAACCGCAATGGCCGCCATCATGCCCCAGAAGAGGCCCTGCGGTGAAAGCTGCAGCTGATGAATATTGCCGTGTGTAGCCAGAAGGAACACACCGCCCATGACCAGTGCAAGGCACAGGTACTCAATCCCCTTTGGCTTCTTTTTCTGCATGATGCTGGAGATTATGAACACAAGGATAATTCCCGAGCTCTGAAGCACGGTTGCCGTCCCCGAGTTTGAGTACTTGATGGCACTCATGTAGGACAACTGGCAAAGCCCTACACCGAAAATCCCGTAAACAACCAGGTGCAGTACTGTTTTAGGGCTTTTGAATATGTCCGTCATTCCCTGAGGCCGCCTGATTGCATTGATTGCAATAAGCAGCAGTCCGGAGAATATGAGCCTGTATATTGTCACCGTCAGCGCCGCCATGTCAGTATAGCTGAAAAGATACTGACTGCAGGTCCCCGAGAGGCCCCAGCCGGTTCCGCCCAGCAGTGCAAACAGTGTTCCGCGTTTTTCTTCCCTGGTCATTGCTCCTTCCTTTTAACAGAAGCCGGACAATTATTCAATAATAAAAAAGCCGCGGAACCCGCAATGGGGAACCACGGCTTGAACAAAGCTCTGAAAGCCTTCTTCTTACAGGGCTGTGTAGCCTGCGAGGGGAGAGATACCCAGAGCCTTGCACACGTTTTCGTTGTACTTCTTCTCAACCTGTGCGGCGTAGCCGATGGGCATTTCGGAAATCTTGGCGGCGCCGGTGAGAACCTGTGCTGCCATCTTACCTGTTGCAACTCCAAGATCGTAGTAGCTGATGGAGAGTGTTGCAACTCCGCAGCCGCCGCAGATACCTGCTTCACCTGCAATTACGGGAACCTTTGCTGCAAGAACAACGTTGGCAATTGCCTCAGTGTTGGCTGCTGCTGTGTTGTCTGTGGGGATGTAGATTACATCTGACCATGCAGCTGCCTTCTGTGTGACTGATGCAACGTCGTTGGTGTCTGTGAATGAGAACATGCGGCACTCGATTCCGTCCTGTGTAAGATATTTCTCAACAGTGTTGACCTGGTAGATGCTGTTGGGCTCGGCTGAACAGTAGAGCAGACCGACTTTCTTTGTGCTCGGGAACCACTCCTTGATCATTGCAGCCTGCTCATCGAGCGGAGCAAGGTCGCTTGTGCCGCTGACGTTTGTGCCTACAAGACCGCTGAAGTTGTCAATATCGAGGGCAACTCCGTACTCTGTGACTGATGTTCCGAGAACGGGGATTGTTGATGTTGCGGAAGCTGCTGCTGTGAGCGGGGGTGTGGCGTTGGCCATGATCAGGTCAACCTTGTTTGAAACAAAGCCGTTGACAATGGTTGCGCAGTTGTTCATCTCGCCGGATGCGTTCTGAACGTCGAAGACCACCTTGTCTCCCAGCTCTTCCTTGAGAGCGTCCATGAAGCCCTGTGTAGCTGCGTCAAGTGCAACGTGCTGTACGAACTGGGCAATACCTACCTTGTAGGTTTTTCCGGTAGATGCCTTCTCCGATGCACCGCCGGCCACTGCTGCTGCAAGTACCAGTACTGCAAGTGCCAGGACCATAACTGTTTTCTTCATAATAATTCCTCCGAAAAAAAAAGAGCTGCACGGTTTGTGCAGCTCTGTTGAATTCCTTTTACGGTTCAAATCCGACTCAGGCACAAACCCCTTTCTCAGGTGAGATAAAAAAGTAAAAGTAAAATCTTGCCTTTGTCATGATTCAAACTCCCCAGGTAACACCTGTTGTCAGCCATGTTACTGACCATAGAAACTTGTGTCAATACTTTTACAAAGGCTTTTCAGAACGCCCGGCGCTCATTATTCTATAAACATGTCTTCAAACATGTCCGCAAACCTGACCTTTTCCGGCTTCCAGAAGCTGGATCTGATAAACTTTCCCGGCTACATGGCCTGCACCGTATACACCGCAGGCTGCAACCTCCGCTGTCCCTACTGCCACAACCCCGGCCTTGCCTCCGGCAGCTCGGATGAGGCTTACACCGCAGATGAGGTTTTATCATATATAGAAAAGCGCAAAGGCATGCTTGAGGCCCTTGTGGTCTCCGGCGGTGAGCCCACGCTGCATTTTTCAAATCTTGAGAAAGCAACCACGGAAGGCGGCGCTTCCTGTGCCTTTGAGGCCTTTTTGAAGAGCGTGAAGTCCCTTGGCCTTCTTGTGAAACTTGACACCAACGGGTGCCGCCCCGCCGTGGTCAGAAGTCTCATTGACAGCGCCCTGATTGACTATGTTGCCCTTGATATCAAAGCTCCTCTTGATGAGGAGGGTTACTCAAGGGTAAAGCCGCTCATTCCGGCACAGGAGGCTGCGGAGAACATAAAACAGACACTGGAAATCCTGCGCAGCTGGTCGGACAACTGGGAGGTCAGGACCACATACCTTCCTTATCTTCTCAGCACTCAGGACATATTGAAGATGGTGCAGCAGACAGGCAGAGTGCCCAAGTGGTACATCCAGGCCTTCAACCCGGCCGTCACGCTGGACGGAACCTGGGGACAGCTCAGCGCCCCGCAGGAAAAAGACTGTCAGGAAATTGTTTCCCTCATGAGGGAAAAGGGAGTGAACGCCTTTGTCAGATAAAACCCGGAGAGTACACATCCAAAACCTCTGTCTCTGCCTTGGCGGCACTCAGATACTCAAGGACTTCAGTGCATCTTTCACAGACGGAATCAACGCAGTCTGCGGGCCCAACGGCAGCGGCAAGACCAGCCTGCTCCGGGTGCTCAAGGGTCTTGTGAAAGCCTCATCCGGCACAATAGTTGTGGACGGACAGGATCTGTCGCGCAGCACATCTGCAAGGCTTGCCCGCATAGGCCTGGTGTTCCAGGATGCAGACGTTCAGGCCGTGGGTGAGAGCGTGGAAAAGGACATAGAGTTCGGGCCTGCGAACCTGGGCTGGAGCCGGGAGAAGACAGAGAGTGTTACAAACAGAGTGATTGAAATCCTGGGCATGGAGGAGTATCGCAAAAAGCGGCCTCAGGTGCTCTCAGGAGGCGAAAAGCGATGTCTTGCCATAGCCGGCGTTCTTGCCATGGAGAGCCGCATCATCCTCATGGACGAGCCCTTTGCCAACCTTGATCTTGCCTCGGTTCAGAAGGTGCTTTCCGCAATTGTGCAACTGAAGGCACAGGGTATCTGTGTTGTGATTGTTTCCCATGAAACTGACAAGTTCCTCTCCCTGGCCGACAACGTGGTTGTCATGGACAGGGGGCAGTGCATCTACTGCGGCTCTGCAAAGGAGAGCCTTGATGCGCTCAGAACCCATGGGGTGCACGTGGCAGACCTTCCCCTTGAGAAAATGAACTGGCTTTCCGCGGAGAGCTTGTCATGACAAGCCTTTTCCGTTTCCGTGATACAGGCGGCCTTCTCAACAGGACAAACGCTGTTGTAAAACTTCTTCTCATGATTGCCTTCTGCACCGCCGTTTCCATAGCCTCATCCCGGGCTCTGGAACTGCCGGTCTACTTTGCCCTGGCTCTGATAATCACAGTGTGGATCATGCGGGGTATTCCATTTGAAAACCTGCTTCACGGAGGCCTGTTTTTCATATTTCTGGTGTTTGCCACCGCACTTGCGGCCTATTTCAGAACCTCATCAATTCCCTATGCCCTGATGAAGGGCTGTGCCTATCTGGACATAGTACTTGCCTCCATGGTCTTTACCGACTGCACCGGGTCCACCGAGCTTGCCCGCGCCCTGGGCAACGGCAAATCAGGCATGGTCACAGGCCTGGCCCTCTCCATGATCCCCATGGTGGCAGACTGCATAACACTGACACTTGAAGCACGCCGCGCGCGTGGAGAGCGCATACTGAAAAGGCCTGTCAGAGCCCTGACCGGGTTAACCGTGGGAGTAATTACAAATCTTCTTGAAAAGGTGCAGACCTACACGGACGCGCTCATCTCGCGCTGCCCGGAAAGCAACCCGGAAAGCAATCTCACTCGCTGAAAAACTCATCCATCCTCGGAAGAAGAACCTTCCCGGAAATTGCTGCAACCGCAGTCTTCACGCTGTCACCTATGATAAAGGGAACAAGTCCTGCAGCCAGGGTGGCCTCCCAAGACAGACCCAGACAGTGTCTCAGCCAGAGCAGCCCGGGCACATAGATACACACCTGCGAGAGCAGGCAGGCGGCAACAAAGAGGAAGATGCAGTTACACTTCCTGCACATGGGTCTGAACAGTCCCAGCACAACCACAGCCGGCACATAGCCTGCAAGATATCCACCCGTAGGCCCTGCAAGAGCGGCAAAACCACCGCCTCCCGTGAACACCGGCAGCCCTATGACGCCCAGCATAAGATACAGGGCAATGGAACAGAAACTGAGCTTCATCGGCAGCAGAATGCCGCAGAGCATGATGAAAAGAGTGTGCAGCGTCACCGGCACGGGCGGCAGCGGAATACGGATAAAAGACCCCGCACACATAAGCGCGGTGAACATGGCAACAAGGACAATCCCCAAAACAGTATTTCTGTTCATAGACCCATGGTAGCACAATTGCCCTCCGGGAAGAATGGGGTTATAATTGAAAATGCCCGATAGGAGGACATTATGAGCAAGTATTCAGGAACACAGACGGAAAAGAACCTTCAGGCCGCATTTGCAGGCGAGTCACAGGCCAGAAACAAGTACACATACTTTGCATCAAAGGCAAAGAAGGAAGGCCTTGAGCAGATAGCAGCCCTTTTCCTCGAAACAGCAGACAACGAAAAAGAACACGCCAAAATGTGGTTCAAGGAGCTCGAAGGCATCGGCTCAACCGCCGATAACCTCAAGGCAGCCGCAGAAGGTGAGAATTTTGAGTGGACAGACATGTATGAAGGCTTTGCCAAAACAGCTGAAGCCGAGGGCTTCAAGGCTCTTGCATTCAAGTTCCGCGCTGTTGCAGCAATTGAGAAGCATCACGAAGAGCGCTACAGAGCACTTCTTGAGAACGTAGAGACTGCAAAGGTCTTCGAGAAGTCCGAAGTCAAAGTCTGGAAGTGCAGAAACTGCGGCCACATCGTAGTTGGCACCAAGGCTCCCGAGATCTGCCCGGTCTGCGAGCATCCCAAGGCATATTTCGAGATCAACGCCGAGAACTACTGATAATCCCACATTATCAGCCTCAAAACCGTGGCTCCTCCCCGAGTCACGGTTTTTTTTGCCCAAAACTTACCCCTCCACGCTGTTTCCAACCCAACCGACACATCCCGCTCA
>CAMZFA010000052.1 GCA_947305945.1 uncultured Spirochaetales bacterium
CGTTCAGCGGATCTGTTGCACACGTGTTCAGCAAGGAAACAGGACGCAACCTGGAGTATTAATTTCTGATACTCGTTCTGAGTTTCTCAACCATATCGGAGAGAAGGACAGGCAGGGCGGGGCCTTTTTCACAAAGGGCCTTCTGCATGTCCTTCTCGAATTCTGCGGGCAGGTCTTTGCAGTTGGCAAGGGAGAAGGCAATGAGTCTCTTCTCGCCGGGGTGCAGGAGCCTGTTGGAGGCAAAGAGGGCGTCGTAGTAGCTTTCAAGGAAGGCCGCCGTTCTGTGGTTTATGCTGTTGAAGTCATTTCTTTCAACAGCTTTTTTTATCTGCTCAATGTACGAGGAGAAGGGTTTGTCCTTCATGAGCATGAAGGCCCTGTGAATTATGTTCTGTCTGAGTTTTTCAGGATAGGGTGTGTCTATGAGTTTCTGCAGGCCGCCCAGCCAGTTCTCCGGGTCATAGGTAATCTGTAGATTTGAGAGGGTATACAGGAAGGCTGTTGTGTAGGCGTTGGATGCTCTTCCGTCAATCCATGTGCCGCGAACTATGTCCTCAAACCACTTTCTGTCAAAGAACATGACGTCAAACTCCACATCAAGCTCATCTACCCAGTATTCGTCACCTGGGCCGAAGTAGTCGCCGCCCACCTCATATTTTGAGGACAGGGGAGCAACTATCTTCTTTCTTTCCTCAACGGGAATTTCCCTGTCGGTGAAAAAATAAATGTCATAGTCAGATGTGCTGTCTCCCGAGCTTGCCGCTCTGGATCCGCCAATTCCCGCCGCAACAATGCCGGGGATTGAATAATATCTCTCAATAATGTCGGTAACTTTCATACCTTGGATTTTAATCCCGACATTCATTAATTACAAGGCCGGTTGAGCATTTCCTCTATTTGAAGTAATCTTCTGCTGTATGGAAATTTACAGTACGGATGACATAATCTACGCTCTTGCCACCCCATGGGGAACCGGTGCCCTTTCGGTAATAAGGGTCAGCGGTCAGGGCTGCATTGACATGCTCTCATCCGTATTCAAGAGCAGGAAAAAGCTCACCTCGGTGTCTTCGGGCACGGCTGTTTACGGCAGCCTTGTGAACGGAAAGGACATAATTGACAACTGCATAGCAACCGTCTGGAAGGACGGGCACGGCTACACCGGAGAGGATGCTGTTGAACTGTCCTGTCACGGAGGACTTCAGACCGTGGAGGCTGTGCTTGAGTTCCTGCCTACACTGGGCATGAGACAAGCCTCAAGGGGAGAGTTCTCCCTGCGTGCCTTCCTGCACGGCAAGATGGACCTGACAAGAGCCGAGGCGGTGCGTGAGTTGATCGACAGCCGCTCGGAGAGCGCGCGGGCAACTGCGCTGGGAAGGCTGGAAGGCAATCTGGAAAAGCAGATCAGGGCCGTGCGTGATGACATTCTGAATGTGATGGGCACGGTTGAGGTCCAGCTGGATTATGCTGAGGACGAGACCGAGCCGGATATTGAGTTTCCGGTGCAGACGGTGCGCACGGCCGTTGAGAGCCTCAATGCCATAAGGGCCACCTACAGGACCGGCAAGCTGTACGGCCAGGGTGCCAGGATTGTGCTTGCAGGTGCCGTGAATGCCGGAAAGAGCTCCCTGTTCAACCGCATGCTGCGTGAGGAGCGCTCAATTGTGAGCAGCCGTGAAGGCACCACGCGGGATTTCATAGAGGCCCAGTGTGTGATTGACGGAATTCCCGTCAGGCTTTATGACACAGCCGGACTGAGGGACAGCTCGGATGACATTGAGGAAGAAGGCATTAGAAGAAGCCGTCTCCTGTTCGAGCAGGCAGATGTGATACTGTGGCTTGCAGACCCGCAGAACCCGGTGCGTGACAGCGCCATTGAAAACGACCCCAGATGTATATGCGTTGCAACCAAAAGTGACGTTTCAGATAAGGATATTGAAGGTTTTCTGAGTTTCTCATCCGTTACCGGAAAGGGCTATGATGAGCTTTGCAGGGCAATTTCGGCAAAGCTGAGGGAAGGTCTTCCTCCTGTGCCTGAGGGCACTCTGGTAATTCAGAGTGCAAGGCAGAAGGAGTGTCTGGACAGGGCCTGTCAGGCTCTGGAGGAGACTCTTGAGCACGTTGAGGAGGGCCTTAGCCTGGACATAGTCTCAATAGACATAAGAGAGGCCCTGGACGCCCTTGGGGAACTTACCGGGGAAGTGACTACGGATGACATTCTGGAGAACATATTCTCCAACTTCTGCGTGGGCAAATAAACAGGTAAATAAGAATATGGATTATGATGTGATAGTAATAGGCGGAGGTCATGCGGGAATAGAGGCTTGTCTTGCATGTGCAAGAACGGGCTTCAGAACCCTGCTGGTCACCCAGAGCCTTGACGCAATAGGAAGGCTTTCATGCAATCCGGCCGTAGGCGGCCTGGCAAAGGGCAACCTTGTTCGCGAAGTGGATGCCCTTGGCGGTCAGATGGGTCTTCTCATAGACGCAACCATGATCCAGTTCCGCATGCTCAACAAGAGTCGCGGACCTGCCGTCCAGTGCCCCAGGGCACAGGCGGACAAGTTCAGCTACTCGCGCCTTGCAAAGGAAACTCTGGAGAAACAGGAAAATCTCAACCTGTTCATGGATACTGTCACGGACCTGCTGACGGATGAGGAGAAAAAGACCGTGCTGGGGGTGAAAACGCAGCGCGGGCACGTCATAAGCTCAAAAGCCGTTGTGCTGACCACCGGAACCTTCATGAACGGCCGCATCTTCATAGGAGAGTACGACCACAGCGCCGGAAGGCTGGGAGAAGAGGCCGCACTGGGTCTGGGAGACAGGCTCAGGGAGCTTGGCTTCAACGTGGGAAGGCTCAAGACCGGAACGCCGGCCAGGATAAGATTCAGCTCACTGGACACGGACAGGATGGAGAGGCAGGACGGAGATGAGGAGATTGTCCCGTTCAGCTTCACCCATGACAGCATAGAGCGCCGGCAGATTCCCTGCTGGATAACATACACCAACGAAAAGACGCATAAAATCATTCTGGACAACATAGGCCGCTCTCCGCTGTACGGCGGAAAGATTGTGGGAAGAGGCCCCAGGTACTGCCCCAGCATTGAGGACAAGGTCATGCGCTTCAGGGACAGGGACAGACACCAGGTCTTTGTGGAGCCCGAGGGAACAGGCACGGAGGAAATGTATCTCAACGGCCTGAGTTCAAGCCTTCCTGAGGAGGTCCAGGCTGACTTCATACACAGCATCCGGGGCCTTGAGAACGCAGTAATCATGAGGCCGGGCTATGCGGTTGAATATGACTATCTGGACCCGCTGCAGCTGAAGAACTCACTGGAGTCCAAGGTGCTTGAGAACCTGTTCGTGGCCGGTCAGACCAACGGCACAAGCGGTTACGAGGAGGCTGCCTGTCAGGGCCTCATGGCCGGTATCAACGCCTGCCTGAAGCTCATGGGCCGCTCCCCGCTGGTTCTTGACCGCACGGAGGCCTACATTGGCGTCCTCATTGACGATCTTGTCACCAAGGGCACCAAGGAGCCCTACAGGATGTTCACAAGCCGCGCCGAGTACCGCCTGAACCTCAGGCATGACAATGCCGACGAGCGCCTGACCCAGAAGGGCTATGATGCCGGCCTTGCCACAGGGGAGAGGCTGGAGAAGCTGCGTGAGAAGGCAAGGGGAGTGGAGGAGCTTCAGGAGCTTCTCAGACACCGCGGTTATGAGTCCAAGAACGCACTTGAAGCCCTCAAGAGACCCGAGGTGAACCTTGATTTAATGGCTCAGAGCATTGAGGAGATAAAGAATTTCACACCTTCCGTGCGTCTTGAGACCGAGCTCAAGGTCAAGTACGAGGGCTACATCAAGAGGCAGGACAAGCAGGTGGAGAGGTTCAAGAACCTTGAGAAGATTGTCATCCCGGCAGACTTTGACTGGGACAGGGTTGACGGCATTTCCACCGAATCACGCGAGAAGTTCAAGACGGTCAGACCGGAGAGCCTTGGACAGGCTTCCAGAATCTCCGGAGTAAGGGCCAGCGACATAACCGTGCTTCTTGCATACCTGAGGCACTGAGTATGGAAGAGACACTGAAAACGCTGCTTTCAGACGGGATAAAGAGCATTGATGAGGGCCTTCTGAATCCTCTTCTGATACAGAGGCTTGAGAAGTACTATGACCTGATAAAACTCTTCAACCCGGCTCTGGGACTTGTAGCCTCCGATGACAGGGGTCTTGTCACAAGGCACCTTCTGGACAGCCTTGCCCCGCTTCCGTTTATAAGAGAGACACTTGAAAAGGAAAACGGCAGTTCGCACATTGAGATTGCAGATCTGGGCTCGGGAAACGGCATGCCCGGTCTTGTTCTTGCCTGCGCCTCTCCGGACAACTGGCACTTCTCCCTGGTGGAGCGTATGGGCCGCAGGACGGGCTTTCTGAGAAACGCAGTTGCAGTTACCTCCCTTTCCGGGAAGGTGGAAGTGATTCAGAGTGACATAGGGGAACTGGACAGATCCTTCGATGTTCTTGTCATGCGTGCATTCAGACCCTTTGATGCCGTAGAGAAGCAGCTTCTGCGCCTGACGCATGAAGGCTCTCTTGTTTTTGTCTGGGACAACGGGGAAAAACACGGGGTCTGCGTGTACAGAAAAACACCGGCGGCAGTTTTTCAAAAACTCCCGATATGATATATTATCTGGTATGAATACCAATAGCGTAATGCACCGTCTTATCTCGGTCTTACTCTTTCTTGTTTTTCTGTCAGTATTTGCAGTCTGCATGTCACCGTACATGAACCTTGAGGAAGGTTCTTTCCTGTACGCGGTCTTCACACCTCTGCATGAGATTCTGTGCCGCTACGCAGGTTTCCTGCAGTCAGGCCGCTTTGCCGAATATACCCTTCTGCCGCTGGTTGTCTTTGTACTGAGGACCGCCATTGTTGTTTCTTTCAGACAGAAATTCAGTACCTGGCTGTTTGAACTTTTCATGTTCACCGGCCTTTATTTCATATGCTTTCACTTCTTCGGCCCGCAGGGTTATACTCTTGCGCTTCTCATCCCGCAGCCCTATTCAGGCTATGCTTTTTATGCAGGTCTGGGTCTTGTGGGACTGGGCGTTCTTGCCAACATAATAAGGTTCTTTGTCTGGCTTCACAGGCTGAGCGTGAACAGAAAGAAAAACCGTAAGGAAAAGGTTGTTGAGACCCAGGTTTCAGAGGAGCCGGAGGACAGAAGTGAGGAGATTGACAGGCTTGCACGGTCAATGACATACGATCAGGCCAGAAACTCCCTTACAGCCCTTGAGATTCCGGTTTTCACAAACTACAGGAACATAACACCCGAGGATGTACAGGGAGAGCAGGGTGCCTCCGTCAACCGCTCCGCATACGGGGCTGCATTTCAGGACGGAAACATCCACAGGGCTGCAATGGAGTCCGGTTTCAGACCCACAAACATTCAGAGAAAGCTTGAGGAAGAGGCAAGGGCAGGGGTGTCATTCCCTGACTTTGACCTTGACAGCGGTCTTGATATCCAGAGCCAGGCTCAGCCTCAGAAGCCGCAGCCGCAGGTGGTTTACGTTCAGCAGCCTGCTCCCCAGCCTCAGGTAATTTACGTGCAGACTCCGCCGCCGCCCCAGCCGCAGGTGGTCTATGTCCAGCAGGCACCGGCACAGCCGGAAGTGCAGCAGAGCATGCAGGCATCGCCTGAAAAGGCGGTCCCGGTCAGGGAAATTAGGGAAGGCGGGGCCATTATCGATGAGGGCTCGGACGGCGATGAGGATCTTGAGAGCGCCCATGCCCGTTACCGCCTGATGAAAAAGCAGGAAGAGGAGAAAACCGGGGCAAAGAAGGAGGACGATCCGGACTTTGTGTCCGGAGTGGGCGGTCTGAAGCGTTCGGCGGAGGGCTACCTGTACAACCCGGCCAAGTTCATCTGGCGCTTCCCGCCGGAAAGCTACCTCAAGCCCTATGCCTCCTCAACGGCAGGTACGCTGGATGAGGGCACGGAGAGGGACGGCCAGACCATTGTGGAGACGCTGCGCCAGTTCAGGATAGAGACCACGCTCAAAGACATTATGCGCGGTCCCACGTTCACCCTCTATGAGCTTATCCTGGCAAAGGGAATCAGGATCAATGCGGTTGTGAACCTTGCGGACAACATTGCCCTTGAACTTGCCGTTCCAAGCGTCAGAATCCTGGCGCCCATACCCGGAAAGAGCGCAATAGGAGTTGAGGTTCCGAACAAGCACAGGGACACCATAGGCTTCCAGGCCATGATGGGCGCCCTCAAGCGCAAGACCCTCAAAATCCCCATGGTTCTGGGAAAAACCATTACCGGAGACTCCATAATCATAGACCTTGCCGGCGCACCGCACCTTCTGATTGCAGGTACCACGGGCTCAGGAAAATCGGTGTGCGTGAATTCGCTCATCTGCTCGGTGCTCTACACCAAGACGCCCAAGGAAGTGAGAATGCTCCTTGTGGACCCCAAGATGGTCGAGCTCTCCATGTACAACAACATAGGCCACCTGCTCACACCTGTCATCACCGATCCCAGGAAGGCCATCAAGGCCATGGCCTACTGCGTCCAGGAAATGGAGCGCAGAATGAGCATGTTCAGCCGCCTTGGCGTGAGGAAGATTGAGGAGTACAACGAGAAGGTCAAAGAGAAGAACCTGCTCAGGGAACCGCTTCCCTACATCATGGTCATTGTGGACGAGTTTGCGGACCTCATGATGGTTGTGGGCAAGGAACTTGAGTCCTACATCAAGAGAATCACGGCAGTTGCAAGATTCACGGGAATCCACCTGGTACTGGCCACGCAGAGGCCTTCGGCCGATGTCATTACCGGTATCATCAAGAGCAACATGCCCAGCCAGATTGCATTTGCAGTTTCCAACCAGGTCAACAGCCGCATAATCCTGGACACGGTGGGTGCCGAGAAACTGCTCGGACGCGGAGACATGCTTTACTCCAGCGCGTCCAACCCCGCGGCACAGAGAATTCAGGGTGCCTTCATTGACACCGATGAAATTGAGAAAATAGTGGAATTTGTCAAATCCCAGGGTGAGCCGGACTACATAGACGAGTCCTACTTCGAAGACGAGGATGAAGCTGACGGGGACGGCCCGGACATGAGCCCGGGTGCCTCCGGTTCGGAAGATCTGTTCATGCGTGCATGGCGCCTTGTTGCCGACAAGGGAGAGGCCTCGGCCTCATACATCCAGAGGCGCCTTTCCATAGGCTACAACAGGGCTGCCAATCTGATTGAGCAGATGGAGGATCAGGGCATTGTGGGTCCTGCAAGAGGCTCCAAACCCAGGGAAATAATCAAGTTCCCCGAATAAGGAAACAGAAAGTGAAATTCAGTGAACTGAAACTTCATGAAAAAGTGCTTGCCGGCATAAAGAACGCCGGATTTGAAGAATGTATGCCCGTTCAGGAACGGGCCCTTCCGGTTGCACTTTCCGGCAGGGATTTGATGGTGCAGTCCAAGACGGGAAGCGGAAAGACCGCCGTCTTTGTTATAGCATTTCTCGAGGAATATCTTAGAAAGAAGGATGAGGGTCTTTCATCGTCATGTCTGATTGTGGCTCCCACAAGGGAACTTGCCCAGCAGATTGCAGACGACGCCTCCGTCCTCTGCTCCGGTGTTCCCGGTTTCCACGTAGGCTGTTTCTTCGGAGGCACCGGCTACGAACGGCAGCGCAAGCTGCTTCAGATGGGCTGTGACATCTATGTTGGAACTCCAGGAAGACTTCTGGACTTCATGCAGTCCGGTGAGCTTGATGCAAAGAAGATTGACACCTTTGTCATTGATGAGGCCGACCGCCTCTTTGACATGGGCTTTTATCCGGACATAAAGAGAATGTTCCGCATGATGGTCCCCCGTGAGCAGAGACAGACCATGCTCTTCTCCGCAACGCTGGAGATGAGGGTGAGGGAACTTGCATGGGAGTATATGAACGAGAGTGAGGAGCTTGAGCTTGAGCCGGATTCAATTACGGTGGACAGCATAACCCAGGAGCTCTACCACGTTGCAAAGTCAGAAAAGCTTCACCTGCTTCTGCAGCTTCTTGCAGTTGAGAAACCGGAGAGCGCAATCATCTTCACCAACAGCCGCCATATGACCATGGAGCTTGCAAAGCGCCTGAGGTACAACGGCTGGAACGCGGATTACATTTCAGGAGACCTGACCCAGAAGGCACGTGAACTTGCCCTGAGCAAGCTCAAGAGCGGAAAGATCACAATTCTTGTTGCAACCGATGTGGCCGCGCGCGGCCTTCAGATTGACAACCTGCCGCTTGTTGTTAACTACGACATTCCGGAGGATTATGAGAACTATGTCCACAGGATAGGACGTACCGCCAGGGCGGGTAAGAGCGGAAAGGCAATCACCCTTGCAGATGAGGAGTTTGTCTACGGTCTTGAGGCCATTGAGAAGTACATTAAGATGAAAATACCCGTAATCTGGCCGGACAACCTGCCCGAGATTACTGTCAGAACCGCTCCCGAAGCACCGCGCAGGGAGAAGGCTCACAAGAGCGGGCAGAAGAAGCCGGCTCCCAAGACTGCAACTGCAAAGCCTTCAAATGCCAAGCCTGCCGGTAAGCCTCAGGGCGGCAAGAAGCCTGCTTCAAAACCTGCTTCCGGCAAGTCCCCGGGCAAGTCTCTGGGTAAGATGACAGAGGCCGAGCGCATGAAGTACTACAAGGAAAAATACGGCTTTGAGCCTGTAAAACAGACAGAGGAGAAACCCGAGAAGAAGCCGGGCTTCTTTGCCCGTCTGTTCGGCTTAGGGAGGAAGAAAAAATGAAGAACTACCTTTGGGCTTTCCCCATTGCGGGAATCTTTTTCATATTCGAGACCGTATTCGGTGCAGTTCCCACAATGATCATGCGCCTTCTGGGTCTTGAGAAAGCCGCAAACGCATACAACCGTTTCTGGATGACCTACACATCGGATTTTGTTCTGTTTTTCCTGAACATCCACATCAAGGTCACGGGAGACGTGGAAGGCCTGAAGAGGGAACTGGCCAAAGGCAGGAAGGTATGCTTCATAGCAAACCATACAAGCATGATGGACATTCCGGCCATGTGCGGAAAACTGGCCCTGGGCTGCGGCTTCATCCTAAAGGAGGAACTGAAGCGCTATCCGTTCATAAACACCATGGCCATTGCCGCCAACTCCGTATTCATTCCGCCTGATAACCTGAAGGGCGGGGTGGAGGCCATAAGAAAGGGTGCCGAGCGCATGAGCGGCGGCACAGGCTTTGCAGTATTCCCCGAGGGAAAGAGAAGCAAGACCGGAGAGATTGATGATTTCAAACCCGGCAGTTTCCGTCTTGCATTCATAAGCGGAGCCGACATAATTCCCCTTACCATCAAGGGAATCAGGGCAGGCTTTGAGGAAAGAAAGAGCTTCTTCGGCCGTGTTGACGGATACCTTCACGTGGGTTCTCCCATCTCCACGGAAAAACTTGACAGGGACAGGCGCTCGGAGATCTGTCAAAAGGTTGAACAGCAGATAAAAACAACCTATGCTTCTCTCTGAGAAATCAGGAGGTTTTCAATGTACAAAAGGATTCTGACAATACAGGATATTTCATGTTTCGGTCAGTGCTCCCTCACGGTTGCACTTCCCATTCTCTCGGCATGCGGACTTGAAACTGTAATTCTTCCCTCGGCCATTCTCTCAACCCACACAATGGGCTTTACAGGTTTCACGGTCAGGGACCTGAGTGCGGACATTCCCGCCATAGCCGCCCACTGGAAGAAAGAGGGCATTTCATTTGATGCAGTTTATACAGGCTACCTCGGTTCTTCCGAGCAGATTGAATACGTCAAGGACATAATGGCAAACCTGGGAAGGGAGAAGTTTGTCAAGATAGTTGATCCTGCCATGGCAGACATGGGCAAGCTCTATCCTGCCTT
>CAMZFA010000053.1 GCA_947305945.1 uncultured Spirochaetales bacterium
ACTTCCAGCTCCTCACCAACCCCGTCGAAATTCTGGGCTACAACAACCCGGACAACCCCAGGGACGAGAAGAACGGCTTTGTCACAGGCATCAAATGCATCAGAATGGAACTCGGCGAACCCGACGCAAAGGGCCGCAGACGTCCCATCCCCGTACCCGGCAGCGAATTCGTGCTTGACGTTGACACGGTTGTCATGTCACTTGGCACAAGCCCCAACCCCCTCATCAAGGACACAACACCCGGTCTTGAAATCAACGACCACGGCGGAATCATTGTCAATGAGGACGGCCTGACATCACGCAACGCAGTCTACGCCGGCGGCGATGCCGTTACAGGCGCTGCAACCGTCATTTCAGCCATGGGCGCCGGCAAGGTAGCCGCAAAGGCCATTGACGAGTACCTCTCAAGGAAATAATCAATCTTCACGGACTGCCGCAAATCACACGCGGCAGTTTTTTTTTACCCTCAGCCCCTCCTTCCGCCCGCCTGGCCCGCCGATTAATCTGGCGATTAGTTCATCGGCCTGCGCCTGTTTGGCCTGAATACCAGAACGGGAAAAGTGTATTATTGGGAACATCTTGGAATGGTGGACAACACTGAATACTTTGCAAAAGGCATGTTCAAACTGGATGTGTTTGCAGACAACGACATAATCATAGGGGATAATCGCAGCGTCACCGATCAGCACATCGTATATAGACATGATTATCAAAAAGGTTCTCAAATAATGTAAATCACATCCTGGAGATCCAGTAGTCCATGCTGTCCGAGAGGTAGCTTTCAACAGCCGAACGGTAGTCGGAAAACAGTTCGGTGGCTCTGCCGCGGCCGGCGACAAGCGGGTCTATATATCTCTTTTTAACTATGAGTTTTCTCCATTCACCGGGGTTTTCCCCGGAAAGGCCGTCCGGAAGAAGGCCCGTGTTGCATGTGCCCCTGATGGAGCAGTAGTCCGACCAGAGTCTGCTGAACACAGTGTCGGACATAAAGCGTTTTATAATTACATCCTCAGTCAGGGTGTACAGGTCCTCAAGTGTTACAAGACCTGCATCCATGGCCTTTTTCACAAGCTCCGCAAGCATCTGCATTGTGTAGCGGTCAGTGTCGCTTGAATAGACATGCGAGCAGGAGAGCGAGGAGAATGCAAAGGCACGGGCCTGATCTGCGTGCGCAAATGCAAGCTCGTCCTCACCGGATTCATTGTGGGTTATCACTATATCTGAGAAGAAGTCAACAACATCTGCGCGGTCTCCGACACCGTAGTTGATTGTGTTGCTGCAAGTATACTCGAGACGGTCTGAGGAGAGGCGGGGGCTGTCATTGTCAGCAATGGGATAGCGGTGGTAGTTGGTGACATCGGAGACGGATATGCCGTATCCGGACAGAACGGATGTAATCTCTCCGGAGGACCTGATGACCTGTTCGGTCAGGCCTTCGGTCGCTTCCTGCTTCTTGTAGTCACCGAGCATGAAGTCAATGGTGTGGGCAAAGCAGGGGGTGGAGATGTCATGGAAAAGGGCGGCACAGGTCTGCTGCGCACTGTGAGTGAAGCGCCAGACAATCAGGGCGGTTCCTATGCTGTGGTCAAGGCGCGAGTAGGGGTGCAGGTGCCGGGCGATGGGGCTTTGGGTGTACTCCACGCCGCAGTTCATGCCTACACGGTCCAGACGCTGCATGGGGCAGTGGCAATGAGCTCTGCCATGAAGGGAGGGATTGTGTCGTGATAAAGACTGTGCAGATTGAACGGCATGAGGCAATGATAGCAGATTTGGGGCTCAGATACACTTGAATAACAGAGGTTTTTTGTCTGAATATAGAGCCATGATTATCAATGTAAAAGAAGGTCAGGACCTGACCGGTGTGTTTTCACAGAGCGGAAGCAGCGAAGAGCCGCTGTTCGTAGTACTTCCCCACAAGGCAGTTTTCAGACAGAAGGTGCACTGCGCCGGCAGCAACATGGTTGTCATGGGCAATTCGAGCACCATCGTGTGGAATGACCACAACGGTCAGACCCCGGGCTTCGGCACGGCGGACAGCGCAACGCTGACAGTCAGCGGAAGCAACGTCCTGTTCACAGACCTTGAGGTGATAAACGACTTTGACTACGCAGCAGGGCGCAAGTCAATTCCCGGCGACATGAGGACGGTAATTGGCCTGCAGGCGGTGGCCGTTTACACCGCAAAGGAAGCCGACCTTGTCTCTTTTGACAACTGCACCTTCACAAGCCACCAGGACACCCTGTTCACCGACTGCGTCAGGTCACTGTTCGTGAACTGCACAATCGAGGGCTGCGTGGACTTCATCTTCGGCGCCTCATACGCGGACTTCCACAACTGCACCGTAATCTCGAACGGCACAGGCTTTGTGGCCGCACCTTCCACGCCGGAGGACAGCGAGTACGGCATCTCGTTCTTCGACTGCAACTTCACCTGCACGCCTGAAGTGGCCGACCAGAGCGTATTCCTGGCGCGTCCCTGGCACCCGGGCGGAAAACCCGGCGTGAACTCCTTTGTCTTCTTCTCCGGCTGCACGCTCGGCCGCCACATCTCGCCCAACCTCTGGGCATCCATGATGGACACCCTGCGCAAACTCCACAAGCCCGAAGAAAACCGCTTCATCATTGACGAGGCCACACTGGCAACACTGAAATAAGGAATAAAAAGGGACTGTTGCAGAACAAACTTTTGCGAACAGTCCCGATTTCTTCAAATACTGAAGAATTTACTTTATATCCACATACAGTGATACCTTCTTGTCCAGGTTGAAACCGATACCTGCCACAACTCCTCCGATAGGAGAGTCAAGACCAAGGCCAATGCCGTAACCAAGGTCCCAATGCGGCTCATCGACCATGGATGCAAAGGGCGTGTAGTCAAGGTCATACTTATACACAGCATCATAGAAACCGTGTTCTTCTCTGACTCCGCCGCGGAGCTGGGTAATCAGGTAAAGCTTTGTAAAGCCGTCCTTAAGCAGCCTCTGATAGCCGACACCTACACAGGCATAGTCCTGGAAAAGACTTGAGTATCCGTATCCGGGAATTCCCTCGGCTCCGCCGTATTCATCATAGAACTCGGACATGCATTCAGGGCCTCTGTGGGTGACAGCCGTGGCATCGAACCAGATTTCATCCTTCTCGTTGAGCTCGAAGTTGATTTCATATGCAGCTTTGAGTTTGTAGTTGAAATCCCAGTCATATGACTTTGATTTTGACCAACCGATGTTGCCTATGAAATCCAGCCTCATTCCTTTTGTGAAGAAACTTGTGTTGTAGCTGGGATACCAGACACCGTTCAGTTCGAATGAGGGAAGGAATGTCCAGGTCCTCATAAATGATTCCATCTTCATCAGAGAGGGATAACCTGCATACATTTTTGCATTTGCAATAAGGTTGAAGATATGGTCTTCCTCGTTTGTCAGCTTGAGACCGGTGTTACCTTCAAACACGTACTCGGTGATATTGAGTGAACCGTCCGAGGCTGTCTTGTCCGTAAGGTAGGAGAATGCACCCAGTTTGACACCAAGACCGCCCAGGAGGTACAGCCTTTCACCGTAATCCGGGGTAAGTCTGAGCATGGCAAGACCGCTGAGGGCCAAGTCCTTGTTTACCGTTCCCCTGAGCCTTGTATCAAGACTGACCTTGGAGCCGCCGATATCCTTTATGAAGGCTCTGAGACTGACGGTGGGGATGGTGGTGAATCTGGACTGCTCCTCCATCTCCTTGTTTTCCTTCAGGACAAATGTGAAGCTTGTTCCGCCGTAAAGACCTCCGGAAATTCTTGTTCTGGAGAACAGGTCTTCCTTTCTGCTTTCCTTGGATGACTTGAATTCCTCTCCTCTGTCAATGTGGGGATAACTGAAGTATTTGCCCGTTCTGTCCGGATCGGGGAAGACCTTCTCGCTGTCCTCAAACCTGTCGGCAATGGCCTTGAGCTCAAACTCGTACATTGCAACGGACTCGCGGCCGCAGGCAAGGATATCGTCGGTTTTGTCAAAGCCGAGGGTTGTGTTCTCCTTGGTGTTGACGGGGATGTAGAGGGTGGCCTTTTCGGGCTCTCCGAGAATTCCCTTTTTGACAATGATTGTGGTAAAGCCGTTGAGCATGCCGGTGAAGGACTCGTAGTCCTCCGGGGTGAGCTCGCGCAGATTGCCTACGGTCTCGGCAATGATGATGTCATAGCCGTCCTGGACTGCAAGGTGTACAGGGAGGTTGGCAGTCAGGCCGCCGTCCATGTATACGTCCGTGTCAGTCATGAGGGGCTCGAAGATAATGGGGATGCTCATGCTGGCGCGCATGGCGGTGATAAGTGAGCCGCTTGAGAAGACAACTTCGGCGCCGGTGAGCATATCCACGGCATTGCAGTTGAACGGGATGGTCAGGTCCTTCTCAAAGTCCAGATTGTCGGGGACGTTTCCCGCATATTTGTAGAAGAAGTTCAGAATCTTGTAGTCATCGATCAGACCGTTTGTTGAGCCGATTCCCTTGCCCAGAGTGAATGAGAAAAGGTTGTTGGTGTTGAAGTTGAACGGATCCAGAACCTCATTGTAGCTTGTTGTCAGGAATGATGTGAAAAGCTTTTCAAGGTCGTTGTTCTTGACCAGCGCCTCAAGCTCTCCGGGTGTGTAGCCTGCAGAGTACAGGCCGCCGATCAGGGCTCCCATACTTGTTCCGTAGACCTTGTCCACCGGAATTCCCAGTTCCTCAATCTTCTCCAGAAGGGCTATGTGTGCAATACCCTTTGCTCCGCCTCCGCCGAGCACAATTGCTACCTTGGGTCTTTCTCCTTCACGCGCAAAAACAGCCGTGCAGGCAATGACCAGTATTAACAGAACGGTGAGCAGTTTTCTCATCTTACCTCCGCGGGGAAAACCCCCGATTATTTCGATATTATTATAACGTATATTCAAACGCTGAAAAGCAAGTCCTGATATGTGGGCAGGGACCAGATGTCTGCAGGGCAGTTCATCTCAAGCCAGTCGCAGCTCTGCCTTATGGCCGCCATCCGGTTGCGGAGCACGGTACCGCAGAACTCTGCCTTCATGTCCCTGTCGGTCAGCCCCGATGCCTCCGTCAGGCTCTCCATGAGTTTCCCGGCTTCCGCCCTGAGGCTCTCAATGGTACCGTTCAGCTTCTCAATCAGCTCGTACCTTGCGGCTGACACGCTTTTCAGCAGCCCCAGATTCTCCAGAGCGTTCTGGTTTCCGACCAGCATTCCCAGGTACTTCTCCGAGTCAGGAATGACGTGGCTGAGGACCATGCCCAGCAGGGTGCGGGCCTCTATGGAGATGGTCTTGCAGAAACCGTCCAGAATGACATCCCGTCTGCATTCAAGTTCCGTCTCGCCCAGAACGCCGAACCTGCCCATCATCTTGACGGTCTTGGGGTCGGTTATGACCTTGGCGGCCTCGAACGTGGTCCTGTAGTTCGCAAGGCCGCGGCCCTCGGCCTCCTGTATCCACTTCTCATCATAGTTGTTGCCGTTGAAGACAATCTTGCGGTGCTTTGTGTATGACTTGCCCACAAGTTTCAGGACCTCTGTCTCAAAGTCCTTCTCCGAGGTGCAGGGCGCAGCTTCAAGCTTGTCCGCAAAATCGCTGAGGACCTCAGCCACAGCGGCGTTGAGAACAATGTTGGGACCTGCGGCGTTGAAGCTTGAGCCCAGCATTCTGAACTCGAACTTGTTGCCGGTGAAGGCCATGGGGCTTGTTCTGTTTCTGTCCGTGCTGTCCTTGGGAAAGCTGGGAATTGCATGAACGCTCAGGTCAATGGCTTGCTTCTCGGCGGCTTTGGTGCGCACGCCCTTGGCAATTGAATCCATTACGGATGTAAGCTCGCTTCCCAGGAAGACGGAGATTATTGAAGGAGGAGCCTCTTCTCCTCCCAGACGGCAGTCATTGCTTGCACTTGCCGCGCTGAGTCTGAGCAGGGCCTGGTATTTGTCCACAGCCCTCAGGACTGCGGTGAGGAACAGCAGGAACTGTGCGTTTTCAGCCGGAGAATCTCCCGGCTCAAGCAGGTTCACTCCGCTGTCTGTCTGCAGTGACCAGTTGTTGTGCTTACCGGAGCCGTTCACGCCTGCAAACGGTTTCTCATGGAGCAGGCAGGCCAGATTCATGGAATCCGCAACCTTCTTCATCTCTTCCATCATGAGCTGGTTCTGGTCAACGCTTATATTTGCCGTGGCATGTACCGATACAAGCTCATGCTGGGCCGGAGCTGCCTCGTTGTGTTCCATCTTTGCGGGAATGCCGAGCATCCACAGGTGCTCGTCAAGCTTTTTCATGAACTTCAGGACCCTGGGTCTGATTGCGCCGAAGTAGTGGTCATCAAGTTCCTGACCCTTGGGAGGAGCGGCCCCTATGAGGGTTCTTCCGCAGATCTTCAGGTCCGGTCTTCTGAGGAACAGGTCCTTGTCCACAAGGAAGTACTCCTGCTCAAGACCTACAGAAGGGAAGACCTTCTTCACATCTCTGACTCCGAAGAGTCTCAGGATTCTCAGAGCCTGTTCGTTCAGGGCCTCCATGGATTTGAGAAGGGGAGTCTTCTTGTCCAGAGCATCTCCGCTGTAGGAGCAGAAGGCTGTGGGGATGCAGAGCGTGCCCTCCTTGATGAAGGCGTAACTTGTGGTGTCCCATGCCGTGTAGCCTCTGGCTTCGAACGTGGCTCTCAGGCCGCCGGAGGGGAAACTGGAGGCATCTGGCTCACCCTTGATCAGCTCCTTGCCGCTGAACTCCATGATGGCGCATCCGTTTGAATCCGGAGAAAGGAAGGCCGAGTGTTTTTCAGCCGTGGCACCTGTGAGAGGCTGGAACCAGTGCGTGAAATGGCTTGCCCCGTTTTCAAGAGCCCAGTTCTTCATTCCCTCCGCAACAATGTTTGCGGTATGAAGGTCCATATCCTTTCCTTCGCTGATGCATGAGCGCAGTGCATTGTATGTATCTTCGGGAAGATACTTCTTCATTGCACCGTCATTGAAAACCAGAGAACCGAATGATTCAGCACAGTTAGCCATAAGCCTTTCTCCCGGTAGCCATTCTAACAGGATGAAGGGCACTTCTTCAATATATAGGAGATTATGGGAATTCTTTCCCGGCGGGGGTCCGGCACTTGTAAACAAAGGCTTGAAATCCTAGAATTCCGTTTGTTATGACAGGCGTATTGATCAACTGTGCAACCGTGATCCTGGGCTCGCTGCTCGGGCTCCTGGTGGGAAAGCACCTGAATGAGAACTTCAAAACCGTTGTATTTACATGCAGCGGACTGGTGACCATAGTAATGGGCATCCAGATGGCCCTGGGCACCTCCAACTTCCTTGCCCTCCTGATAAGCCTGCTCCTCGGCGGAGCCGCCGGCTACCTCCTGCACATTGAGGACGGCATTCTCCTTGCAGGAAAGAAACTGGAAAACGCCTTTTCAAAGAGCAGCGGGGGAGAGAACTTTGCAAAGGGCTTTCTCAATGCCTCGGTCCTCTTCTGCAGCGGAGCCATGAGCGTTGTGGGATCAATCCAGGCCGGCACCTCGGGGGACCTCCAGACCCTGCTCATCAAGAGCGTCATGGACGGCTGTATGGCTGTTGTCTTTGCCTCGATCTACGGCATAGGGGTCATGTTCTCCTTCATATTTATCCTCCTCTACCAGGGCTTCTTCACACTTGCGGGGGCATGGCTTGAACCCATGCTGGGAGCCACCGGAATACAGGACCTGTCCGCGGCGGGCGGAATTCTGCTCATGCAGATAGGCTTCGGACTGCTGAAGATAAAGGAATTCAAGGCGGCCAACTTCATTCCCGCCCTCGTCTTTGCCCCGATACTCGGAATTGCCGCATCCCGCATTTTTTTGTGATTTATCCGCGTTTCGGCTGTTGACTGTCTTTTGATTAAAAGGTTTACTGTTTGAAACACATTTACGGAATTATTTATAGAGCAAACATATGAACACAGAACTGATTATTTTCGTAATTTACCTGTTTTTCATGCTGGGCATAGGCCTGCATTTCTTCCTCAAGATGCGCTCCGGAAACGAGAAGGACTACTTCCTGGGCGGCAGAAAGATGGGACCGTGGGTCTCCGCTCTTTCCGCCGGTGCCTCGGATATGAGCGCCTGGGTTCTGATGGGCCTTCCCGCATCCGTCTATGCACTCGGAATGGGACAGACCTGGATTGCCATAGGACTTGCAATCGGCTATGCCCTGAGCTGGATCTTCGAAGCTCCGCGCCTCAGGCGTTACTCCGAGGCGGCAGGTGACAGCATCACAATCCCCCAGTATCTGACCAACCGCTTCCTGAGCAAGAACAAGGCCATGCAGGTAATCTGCGCAGTCATTTTCCTTTTTGCCTACACGGTATATGCGGCCAGCAGCATCAAGGCCTGCGGAACACTGTTCAACACCGTTGTTGGAATTGACGCCAACAAGGCAATGTACCTTGCAGCATTCATCATCATTTCCTACACCTTCCTCGGCGGCTTCTCCGCAGTCTCCTGGACAGACTTCTTCCAGGGTATGCTCATGCTTGCAGCCCTGCTCATCACACCCATCTTTGCCCTTGCCCTCTCAAAGAGCGGTGAGGCTTCATCCAATCTGGGCAACCTGGGCCCCGGCTACTGGAAGCTCTTCACAAACTGGAAGGACATTGTCTCCGGCTTCGGATGGGGCCTGGGCTACTTCGGAATGCCTCACATCATCATCCGCTTCATGGCCGTACGCTCCGACAAGGAAATTGCCAAGAGCGCCAAAATAGGAATCACCTGGACGGTTCTCATCCTGTCCTTCTCAGTGCTCTCCGCCGTTGCAGGCCGCATGTTCCTCGGCACCATCTCAGACAGCTCCACGGTCTTCATCCAGATTGTACGCAAAATCTTCCCGCCCGTTCTGAGCGGACTTCTGCTCTCAGCCATCCTGGCCGCTTCCATGTCCACGGCTGACAGCCAGCTCCTTGCCAGCGCCTCCGCTTTTGCAAGCGATGTCTACAAGCCCATCATCCGCAGGAACAAGGCTTCGGATAAGGAAATGCTCTGGACAGGCCGCATTGTGGTTCTTGCCATCTCCGTTGCCGCTCTGCTCATTGCATCCAACCCGGCCAGCGGTACAATCATGGATCTTGTTTCCAACGCATGGGGAGTCTTCGGCGCCGCCTTCGGTCCCGTAATCCTCCTCAGCCTCTTCTGGAGACGCCTCACATTCAGCGGTGCTGCCGCATCCATCATCACCGGCGCCCTTGTGGACATCCTGTGGCTCGCATTCCTCTCATCAACCGGTATCTACGAGATTATCCCGGGCTTCATTGCCGGCACACTTGTTGCAGTGGTGGCCTCCCTTGCCGGAAAGGCCCCCTCGGACGAGGTTACAGCAGTATTTGACAAAGTAGCCCGCTCCTGACGGGATTAAGAATCATTGATAAGGGACTGTCGCAGATTTGCGACGGTCCTTTATTTTTCACTGAGCTACGCTGCACATCCTTTCGTATAGCCGACACTGGAAAACACGCCTCAAAAACTTGGCTCTCTACGCTGTTATTGAGCTGAATAATTTCCAATATTGCACTTAAAAACCTATTTCTTGTTATCTGAGATGAAATTTCATCTGAAAGACCCTGATTCTAACTTTCTCAGATAAAACACAGAGGCAGTTCATGTTGAAAACATGTGCAAAACCTGGATGCAGAGCCAACGCCTGCACTCTGCCTTCCCGCTAAGGCTTCTACGGCCTGCGG
>CAMZFA010000054.1 GCA_947305945.1 uncultured Spirochaetales bacterium
GGGTTTCTTTTATGTCCTTTTCCTCGTTGAGCGGGAAACGGCTCTCCTGCCACCATGAGACAATCATCTCCATGCCCTTTTTCAGATCATACCGGGGTTTCCAGTCGGGAACCGCCTGACGGAAGGCCGAGCAGTCAAACAGGCCGCAGTATTTCTTCTCAAGTTCAAGGTGTCCGAAAAGCACCGGATCAAAACAGAGCAGAGTCTCGGTGGAAATATGGACCAGATCCGCCTTGCATCCCAGAACGGAGGCAACTGTGTTGTAAAGGTCATCCCACATGTATGAAATGCCGTTTGTCACGTTGAAGGCCTTTCCGTATGCAGCAGGATTGAGGAGGGTCTTCAGGTATGCATCTGCCATGTCCGGGGCAAAGGTGAAGTTGCGGTACATGGTGCCGTCTCCCATCATCACAAGGCTTCTGCCTTCAAGAATCCTGTACATGATGTTGGCGTTCTGACGCAGAATCCCTATGTTTGAGCAACCCACTCCGAAGGTGAGGGAAGGCCTTATTATTGTCTTTGCAGCCTCGGAGACGGTACTCCATACCCGTCTTTCCATTTTGGCCTTTTCAAAGCCGTAGGGAAAAATGTTTTCAGTCCACAGGGCGCAGCTGTCCTCCCTTACCGGGACTGTTCTCTGGGGCATTTCATAGGCGGCTGTGCTGGAGGTGAAGATTATGTGCTGCACATGACCGTCAAATACCTTAAGTGTCTGCAGCGCATCATCTTCGGTGTAGGAGAGCATGTCTATGACCGCATCGAAACTGCAGTTGTGAAACTTCTCCTCAAGAAGACCCGGTGTGCGTCTGTCTCCTGTCACAACCCTGACTTCAGAGGGGACGGCAAAGTCCTTTCTGGTGCCTCTGTTGAAAACGGTGACATCGTGGCCGGCCTGTACGGCCTGCAAGGTGATCTGACGGCTCATGTTTCCGGTTCCGCCGAGAATTAAAAGTTTCATATAAGCCCTCCCGGGTAATACGCAAAAGAGGCTGCAACATATGTCACAGCCTCTGATGTGTTTAAATTCTGCAATCAGGCCTTGCCTGCGCTGCCCAGAACGTCAATGTTCTTGTGCTTGTACATCTCCTTGAGAGCTGCACGGGCTTCCTTGAGGTATACTCTGGGGTCAAATGCCTCGGGCTTCTCGTCCAGGATGCGGCGGATTGTACCTGTCATTGCAAGTCTTCCGTCACTGTCAATGTTGATCTTGCACACTGCGCTCTTTGCAGCTTCCCTGAGCTGTTCCTCGGGAATACCTACGCTGTCCTTGAGCTTTCCGCCGTGCTCGTTGATCATCTTTACAAAGTTCTGGGGAACTGATGATGAACCGTGGAGAACAATGGGGAAGCCGGGGAGCTTCTTCTCAATTTCCTTGAGGATGTCGAAGCGGAGCGGGGGCGGAACAAGGATGCCTTCGCTGTTGCGTGTGCACTGTTCCGGTGTGAATTTGTAAGCGCCGTGGCTTGTTCCGATTGAAATGGCAAGAGAGTCAACGCCTGTCTTTGAGACAAAGTCGATAACCTCTTCGGGTCTTGTGTAGTGGGACTTCTCTGCAACAACGTCATCCTCAACACCTGCAAGAACTCCGAGCTCACCTTCAACTGTTACGTCGAACTGGTGCGCATAGTCAACAACCTTCTTTGTTACTGCAACGTTCTCGTCGTAGGGAAGTGCGGAACCGTCAATCATGACTGAGGAGAAGCCGTTGTCAATGCATTCTTTACATGTCTCAAAGCTGTCACCGTGGTCAAGATGGAGAACAACGGGAATGTCATAACCCAGTTCATGGGCATACTCTGTTGCTCCGCGGGCCATGTTTCTGAGAATATTCATATTTGCATAATCTCTTGCGCCCTTTGACACCTGAAGGATGACGGGAGACTTAGTCTCCACACATGCCTGAATGATTGCCTGCATCTGTTCCATGTTATTGAAGTTGTAAGCAGGAATTGCGTAGCCGCCTTTAACTGCCTTTGCAAACATGTCTCTTGTGTTTACAAGGCCAAGATCTTTGTAAGAAACCATAAATTTACTCCTATAGAGCCAATGATAATACAGTTGGTTTAATACGTCAATTTTGACTTGTTTTTTGACTAGAAACCACATTTGTGATAAATTCATCCCTATGAGGAAGATACTTCTTATAACCCTGCTTGCAATCTCCCTGATTTTTGTTCTGGGAACCGTGCTCACCCTGGTTCTGCCCAAGGTCACGCTCATCCAGGACAGGACATTCAGCACCAATTATCCGCTCAGGGGAATAGGAAGTCTTGGCCGCAGCCTGCTTCTCAAGGGCTACAGGCTCAGCGTTGTCAGCCTTGACAACAACAGCCTCACGGACAGATCTGCATTTGAAGGGGAGCTGGCCAAATCCGCTCTTTCAAGCCGCATGGTGATCTGCACGCCCGTTGTCACCGCAGCCGTCAGGGCTGCCGATATCAGAATCAAGGACCTGGGCAGTGCTCTTTCCGTGGGGATTGCAGGTGTGAATGACGGATACTTTGACATAGTGCTTGTCTCCCAGAGCAGGCCTGAGGATGCACAGGAGGGAAAGACCGACTACCGCTTTGCCGGAGAGAATCCGGATGCAAAGACGGTAATCTATCCGGACCTTGCACTTTCTGTAATTCCGCTTCTTGAAAATGAAGAACTGACTGCAACGGAGGGCTTTCTTTTCTATGCCGAATACAATACCAGATGAAGCCTACTTTGACCGGATCTTCATTGAATTCAGGGACACGCTTGACAGTCTGAACAAGCCGCTTCCCGCCGTAAGTTATGTTGCAATAACAAAAAACAATCCTTACTGCGTTCTGATATCTACTCTTCTCTCCCTTCGTACAAAGGATGATGTAACTCTGAAGGCCTCGGTCCGTCTGTTTGAAAAGGCGGACAATCCGGCAGACATGCTCAAACTGTCCGCCCGGGAGATAGAAAACCTCATCTTCCCCACAGGTTTCTACAGGACCAAGGCACAGAGAATACTTGAGGTCTCACAGGTTCTGATGGACAAATACGGGGGCAGGGTGCCGGACACGGTTGAAGAACTTCTTGCCCTTCCGGGAGTTGGAATCAAGACTGCAAATCTTACACTGAATCTGGGCTTTGCAATAGATGCAATCTGCGTTGACTGCCATGTGCATCAGATTTCAAACCGCATGGGCTGGATAAAGACAAAAAGTCCCGAGGAGAGTGAGAAGGTGCTTCAGACGGTAATGCCCAGACGTTACTGGATTCCACTCAATGAGCTTCTTGTAAGTTACGGACAGGAGGTATGCACAAGCGTAAGTCCCAAGTGCTCACTCTGTCCGGAGAACAGTCAGTGCCCCAAAGTGGGTGTTGTGAAATCAAGATAATTGTTCCAGATTCTCTCCGAAAGCTCCTCAACTGAAAGCCCCAGAACCTCTGCTGCACAGTTGTACGTGTGAATCACGTTCTGCGGAATGTTGGGCTGCCCTCTGAGCGGGACCGGGGCAAGGTAGGGTGAATCCGTTTCCAGAAGAAGCCTGTCTGCGGGAACACGTCTGAGGGTATCACGCAGACTTTGGTTTGATTTGTATGTGAGGTTTCCCGCATAGCTTATCCAGTAGCCGTATTCAAGTGCGGTTTCCAGAAGTTCCTCCGAGCCTTCAAAGCAGTGAATCACACCCGCGCGGGGAAGGGCACATTTCTTTATTATCCGTGCGGTATCGGAACCTGCCTGACGGCAGTGGATCAGAACCCTCAGCCCCATACGCTTTGCCATGTTCATCTGCTCTGTGAAAAGGCTTTTCTGAAGCTCCGGGGTGCCGTAGTTCCAGTAGTAATCAAGACCAATCTCACCAAGAAAAGCCGCCTTGAACTTTACAAGATTATCCTCAAGGGTACGGAGCCTGCTTCTGTCCATATCCTGCATTTTATCCGCACACCACGGTCCCATGGCTCCGGCAAGATGAATATGGGGGTGGGAGGCAAGAAGGGTACGTCTTTCTTCCATATCATCTTCGGTGCAGCCTGCATCTATTCCGCCGCTGAGAAAAGAAAACGAGGGCTCTGTTTCCAGGGCCCTTTCTTTAAGTATCTGTGTATGGAAATGACTGTCTATAATGTGCATTTTGTCTTTTCCCTGACCATGGCGGCATCTACAATTATCTTGCTGATACCCTTCTGGGAAGGAATGTCGTACATAATGTCCGTCATTATGTCTTCAACAATGCTTCTTATTCCGCGGGCACCGGTCTTCTGGTCATATGCAGTCTGGGCAATCTCATGAATTGCCTCGTCTTTGAACTCAAGTGTCACGCCGTCAAGCTCAAGGGAAGCCACATACTGCCTGAGGATGGAGTTTCTGGGCTCCGAGATAATCCTCTCAAGGTCCTCAACTGTAAGGTTGTTCAGTCCTACGTGCACGGGCAGACGGCCTATGAACTCAGGAATGAGACCGAACTTGATGAGATCGTCCGGGAGGATGTTCTCGTAAAGCTCTTCAAGGTTCTTTTCCCTTACGTCCACAATTTCCTTTCCGAAGCCCATGGATGAGCTGTCAAGGCGCTTTTCAATAATCTTATCAAGGCCTACAAAAGCTCCGCCGCAGATGAAGAGGATGTTTCTGGTATCAATCTTTATCATCTCCTGGTTGGGGTGCTTTCTTCCGCCCTGAGGGGGAACGCTTGCAATGGTGCCTTCAATAATCTTGAGCAGGGCCTGCTGTACGCCTTCACCGGAAACGTCCCTGGTGATTGAGACGTTCTCGCCCTTCTTGGCAATCTTGTCAACCTCATCAAGGAAGATAATGCCGTGCTCGGCGGCCTTTACGTCATCGCCGGCGGCCTGGATGAGTTTGAGGAGAATGTTCTCAACGTCTTCACCAACATAGCCTGCCTCGGTGATTGTGGTTGCGTCGGCAATGGCAAAGGGCACATCAAGCTTCTTGGCCAGTGTCCTTGCAAGGAGGGTTTTTCCTGTACCGGTGGGGCCCATGATCAGGATGTTGGACTTGTCCAGTTCAACTTCCTTGTCCTTCAGCTGCTCCTCGTACTTCACCCTCTTGTAGTGGTTGTAAACGGCAACGCTGAGTATCTTCTTGGCCTTGTTCTGGCCTATGACGTACTTGTCCAGATATTCCTTGAGCTCGTGCGGAGTGGGCAGTGTGTCCGGAAGGTTGTGGGATGAAAGATTCCCGCTGTCATCCGTTCTGAGAATGTCTTTGCATCTGTCCACGCAGTTCTCGCAGATGGCAATTCCGTTGGGCCCGGTGATGAGTCTTGCATCCGAACCGCCGCAGAATGAACAGTATTTGGTTGAGTTTCTGCCGAATGCCATCAGTTTTCCTTCCTGTTTTCTGCCATGCGGTCAAGCACCTTGTCTGCAATTCCGAAATCAAGAGCCTCTTGGGCTGTCATGAAGAAGTCTCTTTCCATTGCGGCCGCAACCTCTTCATAAGGCTTTCCTGTGTGATGTGCAATGTATTCTATTGAAAGCTTCTTCAGTCTGAGTATTTCCTTTGCATGTATGGCAATATCAGAACTCTGCCCCTCAACTCCGCCCCACGGCTGGTGAATCATAACACGTGAGGAGGGAAGGACCATTCTCTTGCCCTTTGCACCGCCTGCCAGAATGAGGGCTGCCATTGAGGCTGCCTGTCCCAGACAGATTGTGCAGACCTGGGGGCGGATGTACTGCATGGTGTCATAGATTGCAAGACCTGCAGTCACGCTTCCGCCCGGGCTGTTTATGTAAAGGTTGATTTCCTTCTTGGGATCCTCCGCCTCGAGGAAGAGCAACTGAGCAACTACAAGGTCAGCCCTTTCATCGTTTATCTCTCCGTCAAGGAACACAATGCGTTCCTTGAGAAGACGTGAGTAAATATCATATGCTCTTTCTCCCACACCGGTACTGTCAATGACCGTGGGGACGAGATAGGAGTAATCCTTCCTGTTTTCCATTATTTCTCTTCTGCCTTTTCAGCTTTCTCGGGGGCCAGTTCTGAGAACTTGTTGTTCTGAACCAGGTAGTCCTTTGCCTTGTCAAACTTCACATCGTCCTCTGCATAGGCCTTCAGTGCGTCGTAGTTGGGGCTGTCCTTGGTAATTTCCTGACCGTAGTTCTTCAGAGCCTTCTCAAGTTCCTCTTCGGAAACCTCGAACTTCTGCTCTTCCTTTACCTTCTCAACAATCAGCTGGACCTTCAGACCCTTCTCTGTTTCTGCTTTTCTTGTTTCAAGGAACTGCTCCTTGCTGCTTCCGTTGGCACTCATCAGGCGCTCAACTTCCTCTTCGGGCATGCCGAAGCGCTGTGCAAATGATCTCCACTCCTGATCAAGCTGGGCTGCAACCATGCTCTTGGGAATGACAATCTCAGTCTTGTCTGCCAGGGCCTCGAGAACTGCATTGAGCTTGTAGTCCTTGTTGACCTGCCCGGCTCTTTCCTCAAGCTGCTTTCTGATGTCATTCTTCATGTCGGCAACTGTCTTATAGCTGTCCTTGACATCCTGTGCAAACTCATCATCAAGTTCGGGAACTTCCTTCTGCTTGACTTCCTTGATTGAAACGCTGATCTTTACAGTCTTTCCGAGGTAGTCGGAGCCCATGCCGCTGTCATCGCCGTAGGTCTTCTCAATGACCTTGCTGTCACCGGCCTTCATGCCGACAATGTCCTTGTCCAGCTTGTAGAAGTTGTATGAGGAGCCGACTGTGAATGTGAAGTCATCTCTCTTTGTGCTTTCAACTTCCTTGCCGTCGGCGTCAAGTTCAACGTAGTTCATTGTAACAATGTCGCCTTCTGCAATCTCACCGTTCTTGGCAATGATCATTGCGTTCTGCTGTCTGATTCTTTCAATCTCGTCCTCAACCTGCTTGTCCGTGACCTTTTCTACGGGAGCCTTGACTTCAAGACCTGTGTAAGCGGGCAGTGTGAACTGGGGCATTACATCGTAGACAACGCTGTAGGTCACATCCGTGTTGGGCTGGAAAGGAAGAAGCTTGTCTTCGTTCTGAAGCTCGGGTGTTGAATAGGGGAGTGGGCGGTCTTTTGCGTCCATGTCCTTGTAGGAATCCTCAAGGTTCTGTTCCATGAGTTTGAATGTGATTTCCTCTCTGATTTCCCTGCCGAACTTGCTCTCGATGAGAGAAACAGGTGCCTTTCCGGGTCTGAATCCCTTGAGTGTCAGTTTGCGTGCATAATCTTTGATGCTTTTTGAATATTCCTCTTCAATCTTTGCTGAAGCGAGCGTGAGTGTGAGCTCCACGGAAGAGTTTTCAAGTTTCCTGATTTCCATGATTTCCTCTTTGATTAAAAGTAAAGTAAATGTCCTTGAAATATATATAAAAAACCTGACTGTATCAAGTCAGGCTTTCAATGCTGTTCAAAATGCTCTCAGTTACCGGGGTAGCAGATGAGCGTTTTCACGTTGTAACCCTCAAGAAGTTTCCTGCCGTTCAGGCCTGCAAGCTCCAGAAGGGCAATTGATGCAACCACCTTTCCGCCCAGGCGCTCGATGAGCTGTGCACCTGCCTTGAATGTTCCTCCGGTTGCAATCAGGTCATCAATCAGGACAACCCTCTGTCCGGGAAGAATGTCTTCCTTGTGGATTTCAAGTACCGCCTTATCGTATTCCAGATCATAGCTCTGGGAAATGGTTTCCCTGGGCAGTTTTCCTGCCTTTCTTACGGGAATGAAAGGTTTGTGAAGCAGGTATGCAATGGGCATTCCGAGAATGAAGCCTCTTGATTCAAGTCCTGCAACCACATCGAATTCAATACCGTCCAGAAGTTTGATCATCTCATCAATGGCCAGCTTGAGTCCGTCTGCATCCTTGAGAATTCCGGTAATGTCCCTGAAAATGATTCCGGGCTGGGGAAAGTCCGGTATGCTGATAATGTAATCCTCTACTTTTTTCATGCGGTACCTCCGTCACAGAATGTAATTATAACTTGTTCCGCTCTTGTGTAACAACCCTTATGACATTAGAATAACCGACAAAACAAACACACCGGAGCTGTAAGGACATGAATTCTAGAATTCTCTCTGAATACTTCAGAACCCACACTGACAACATAGACGCATCTGCAGTGAATTTCATTTCACAGATTGAACTTATAAATGAGAAGAGCCCCGAGGCTGCACGCACCGTCATAAAGGAACTGCGCGACCAGAGGACCTATCTCAAGCTCATTGCCAGTGAGAATTTCTGCTCCAGAGCCGTTCAGGCCTCCATGGGCAACTGGCTTACAGACAAGTACGCCGAAGGTGTCCCCGAGCACAGGTTCTACGCCGGATGCGACAACGTGGATGCAATTGAGGCTCTTGCCTGTCAGACGGCATGTTCTCTCTTCGGTGCCGACCATGCATATGTGCAGCCCCATTCCGGGGCCGATGCCAACCTATGCGCCTACTGGGCCATTCTGGACAACAAGGTCCTCACTCCCTACTGCATTGAGGCTAAAGTCAAGAACTACAATGAGATGAGCAGGGAAGACTGGAACAATCTGCGCACACTCTGCAGAAACCAGAAACTTCTTTCAATGGACTACTACAGCGGAAGCCACCTGACCCACGGTTACAGGCAGAATCTCTCGGCCCACCTGTTTGACTGTTACTATTACAAGGTCAACAGAGAGGGCATTCTTGACTATGATGAGATTGAAAAACAGGCCATGGAAGTAAAGCCTCTGATTCTCCTTGCCGGTTACAGCGCATATCCCGGAATAATCAACTTCCGCCGCATGCGTGAGATTGCTGACAGGTGCGGTGCAGTCCTCATGGTTGACATGGCACATTTTGCAGGCCTTGTTGCCGGAAAGGTCTACACAGGAGACTACAACCCGGTTCTTTGGGCACATGTTGTGACCACAACTACACACAAGACACTCCGCGGACCGCGCGGCGGTATGATCTTATGCAAGCAGGAGTTTGCAGACAGCGTGGACAAGGGCTGCCCGCTCGTAATAGGCGGTCCGCTTCCCCATGTCATGACAGCCAAGCTCATTGCCCTCAAGGAGGCTGACACTCCGGCCTTCAGAGAGTATGCCAGAAACATTGTCAGCAACTCCAAGGCTCTTGCCGCAGCATGTATTGAGTGCGGTCTGAAGGTCCTTACCGGAGGATCTGAGAACCACCTTATTCTTATTGACGTAACTCCTTTCGGCATAACGGGAAGACAGGCTGAGAAAGCCCTGCGCAACTGCGGTCTTACCGTTAACCGCAACACAATTCCCGGAGACATAAACGGCCCGTGGTATACATCCGGAATCCGCGTCGGAGTTCCCGCTGCAACAACACTCGGCATGGGAAACAAAGAGATGAAAAAGATTGCCCGGATGGTTTTCCAGATTCTCAAAAACACAGTTCCCAAGGTCAACGAGCAGGGGCTGCGCTCAAAGTCCGGAATCTGCATGGATCCCGGTTTTGTGCAGAGTATGAACAAAGAGGTAAAAGCCCTTCTGGATGAGTTTATGCTCTATCCCGAAATAGATCCGGATTTTGTAGAGAACAACCTCTGAAAATACACTCAATTACCCTGTATTTGCCTGTATTTGCCTGTATTTGCCCCGCTTATCCTGTCTTATCCTGTCTTATCCTGTCTTTGCCTGTCTTTGCCCCGCTTATCCTCGCTTATCCTGTTTTATCCTCACTTATCCTCACAATGTGCCCTTCCTGTGGCAGGGATTGAACATAGA
>CAMZFA010000055.1 GCA_947305945.1 uncultured Spirochaetales bacterium
TGACTGAAATCTTAAGTTCCCAGGCAATTTCCTTGTTGGTCATGCCCTTGCAGATGTATCTGACTACCTCTGACTCCCTCTCCGTTATCCTGTACTTGGACAGGTCCTCAGGTTCCCTGCCTCCGCGTTCCAGAACCTCCCTGTCCGCATGGTCCCTTATGAAGAAGAAAACCATAAGCATGACCGAGAAGGCGATAACGTAGCAAGGATATCCCAAATCACCGTAGATTGGGTAGAGGTATATCAGAGACGCCGAAGGAATGAGGGCAACAACAACTATGTTGACCGCCCTGAGGAAGTTCCTGGTTCTCCTGTCCTCAATCTTGCCCAGGTTGGACCACAGAATGACCACGCAGAAGACAAGAACCGCAACAAACACCCCGGTCTGCACTGCATCCCTGATTCTGACCAGATATCCAAGTTCTCCCGCAAACCCGGTAATGAAGTACACTATTCCGGCGCTGTAGAAAAGCGCCCTGAGCCATGTCTTCCAGGGTTTTTCCAGAATGAAGGCAAGGAGCAGCGGAATCACTACCGTTACAAAGCCTATGGCAAGGTGCTGGAGAATCCTGAAAACAACATGGAGAACCCTGGCCGCCTCAGGCGGGATGAAAAGAAGTGTCACCTGAAGCAGATATCCCAGAACCATGGTGAAGAGCAGACAGGACTGGAACACGATGCACCACGTGTTCCAGTTTGCCGTTCTCCGGATGAGAGAGGATATTGCAAGCACCAGAGCCATGCACGATACGGCTATGGCAAGGGTGTAGAGTGACAGAACCAGTGCAGACATTTTGTCAAATCAGAAGGTCACCGGTAACAACCTGACCGGTCTTCTCCCCCATTATCTGTTTGATTGCCTCATCCTGGGTTATCAGGAGTCCGTTGATTCTTGAGACAAGATTGTATGCCTGCTCGCTTCCGGTCACCCTGTAAACTTCATTGGCAAGTTCAACAGCCTCAGCGTTCCTTCCCATTCCCAGGTAGACAATGGCTGCATTGTAACCGGCGGGCAGGTAGTGTGAGGCTCTCCACTCGGCAAGGAAGATGTCCAGTGCGGTGTTGTACATCTCGTCATCAACCATCTTGTAGGCATCGTCAAGGGTCTTTATCTTGCTCTTGTTCTCCATCAGCTCGAAGCTGCTTGAGATTCTGTGGGGAGTAAGGGCATCCCTGATCTGCTCACCGAATCCCTCAAGCAGGGCCTGGAAGATCCTCTCGGGCTTTGTCAGGCTGTACCATGAAGACTTGTATTTGCCCGTTGAGGTGTCATAGCTTCCCACCTTCACATAGTGCTGGAATGAATAGCGGTTTCTGGCGCTTCCGGTGCTGTCCGAGAACTGGGCCTGCCAGAGGACCTTCAGGGTCTCAACATCCTGTACCATGACCGAAATTGAGATTGCCGCTTCCTGGACAAGGTAGTAAGTGTAAGTGACCTTGCCGTCCTTGGATCTGGAAGGCTCCATGGTCACATATTCTTTGTAGTCCATGCTGTCCACGGACGATGTGACAAGCAGCTCAACACCGCTGCGCCTGAGCATATCCCTGACCGGAGTTCCGGTTGTCCTTGCGGTTCCGATAAGACCGTCCGTTCTTTCTCCGCCCACAATTGTGTAGACGCCCTGGTTGAGGGCATTCTCAATCATCTGCGTGCTGAGCTTTGCAACGCTCTGGTCAAGCCATGCATCACTTGAACTGAAGATGGTCTGGACATCGTACGGGACGTAGTAGTCATAGGGATTCACATTCACCGCCACGGTGCTTCCCAGTCTTCTGTAGCCCGTGTACTGCTTTGTGGAGGCAACTGCAACGTTCTTGTAACCCTGGATTCCGGATGATGCGGGGGCCCAGGTATTGACTTTAACCGTCGTGGAACATGAGACCGCGACGATCATCAGCAAAACAAGCAATAAAGCTGATATTGTTTTTCTTGTATTCATACATATAACATAAATCTTGGGGCAGGATAATGTCAATTGACAGTGTCCTGAACGCTCATTATCCTGTTATCAGAGGGGATTCACAATGTCCAGACGTGATGATGATTATGTGAGCATCTTTGACGAAGATGATGAACTCGAAGATGAAGAACTTGACGATCTTGATGATCTTGATGACCTTGATGAACTGGAAGATGAAGATCTTCTCGAGGAGTACGGGGTCCCCGATGTAAGTGATTACGAGGACGGCCCGTACGATGACGATGATGAAGACAGTTCCGACATGATGAAGGACGGCTTCTACTTCGACGACGAGTTCTCGGACGACAATAACTGATCAAGCCATGATACTTACTGCAGACCTGGGTTCCACATTCCTCAAGGCTGCACTTGCAGAGGACACAGGTCGCATGTACGGCCGTGCGGTGAGGGTGCGTCTTGAAGACAACTCCTCCCCGCTCTGCTGGATCAACGCCCTTGACAGGGCCTGCACGGCTCTGAAGGCACATTACCCGTCATTTGACCTCTCCTGCATAATGATAACAGGCAACGGTCCCACCGTGGTTCCCGTCGCTGAAGGCATACCTTCTTTCAGCGTGATGTGGGACGGAGGTGAAAACGGAACCTCCTCGCCTGCCTTCCTGCCCAAAATCAGGTATCTGCGGGACCGCCGCAGTGAAGTTTACTCCGAAGCCTCCCTGTTTCTGGGTTCTGCTGAGTTTCTCTGCTTCCACCTTACCGGAAAAGCCTGCGCATCACAGCCTCCCCGCGGTTTTGAAGACTACTACTGGAACAATGAAAAACTTGAATCGGAGGGCTTTGATTCAAACAAATTCCCTCCCTTCATGAAAACGGGCACACTGCTCGGATACAGCAGGTCCTTCTCCTGCATAAAGGAAGGAACACCGGTGCTTGTCCCCTGCCCCGATTACATTCCCGCAATTGTGGGAAGCGGTGCCATGCATGAGGGCATGCTCTGTCTGAGAACCGGAACCGGAGACGGCCTGAATCTGTGCAGCAGTGCTTCTTCTGCGCCTGAGGGCCTCATGGTCTCGGAACATCCCAACGGAAGAGACAGCAACCTCAGCATCATTCTTCCGGACACAGGGGCCGCCATAGAAAGGGCCAGAAAAGAGGCCGGTCTTGAGAACACAGACTTTGAGCAAAGCCTCAGAAACGCCCGGGTCAGAAAAGAATGTGAAAAAATATGCCTGCGCACAGCACAGGCACTTAAACTTTTCAAAGATTTACCTATAAAGGAAATAAGGATTGCACACGGCCTGCTGGACAGCCCGTTCCTCAACAGCATGAGGGCTTCTTGTACCGGCCTTCCGGTTTACAGCACGGACTGTGAGGAGACCGGTCTTCAGGGCCTTGCAATCATGGCCTCCTCCTACCTGACAGGACAGGATATAACCTCACTGGCAGACAGGACGGTCAGACTCAAGCCCTCTCTGCCAGAAGTTTGAGAATCTGCACTGCGTTGGATGCAGCTCCCTTTCTGACCTGGTCACCGCAGCACCACAGGGTAAGGCCTTTGTCGGATGTAAGGTCCTCCCTTATTCTTCCCACCCATACAAGATCCTGACCGGATGTATCCAGAGGAGTAGGATAATTCCTGCCCTCGTAGTCTGTAGTCAGAACACAGCCTGCTGCAGCGGAAACCGCCTTTTCAGCCTGCTGTACGCTTACTTTCTCCTTTGTCCTGAATGTGACGGAGATGGAGTGTGAGCGCATGACCGGAACTCTTACGCAGGTACATGAAACCTTGAGGTCCGGGTTGTGGAGGATCTTTCTTCCCTCGTTCTGCATCTTCATTTCCTCGGTTGTGTAGCCGTTTTCAGTCTCACTTCCTATGAAGGGAATCACGTTCATTGCAATCTGATGGGGGAAGACCTTTCTCTCAAGGGCCTTGCCCGCGGCCATGTCTGCCATCTGGTTCTCAAGTTCCTCAAGACCGGCCTTTCCTGCACCGGAAACGGCCTGGTATGTTGAGGCGAACATCTCGGTGATGGGACTTATGGCATTGATTGCGCCCACTGCAACCATTGTGATGATTGTGGAGCAGTTGGGATTGGAGATTATACCCTTGTTCTTAAAGGCATCTTCTCCGTTGATCTCCGGAACAACAAGGGGAACCTCAGGGTCCATGCGGAAGGAAGAGGAGTTGTCAATGAAGACGGCTCCGGCCTTCACAATGTGGGGAGCAAAGAGTTTTGCCATGCCGTTTCCCACGGCACCCAGGACATAATCAAGACCCTCAAAACTTGTCTCCTTTGCCTCCTGGACCGTATATTCCTTTCCGTTGAAGACAACCGTGCTGCCTGCGCTGTTTGCGCTTGCAAGCGGTACAAAGCGGTCCACGGGAATCTTATATTCCTCAAGAACCTGCATCATCTGTCTTCCCACAACACCGGTACAACCGAGAATTCCGATATTAACACTCTTCATAACTCACCCCGCAAAACTTTCGTAGAGTACCCTGACAGCAGACTCATACTGGCTGTTGTCAACGCCTATGATAATTGACAGCTCATCCGAACCCTGAGCAATGGTCTTTATGTTCACACCTTCACGGCCCAGAGCCTGGAAAAGCTTACCCGAGATACCGGGTCTGAAGGTCATCTTTCTTCCAACTGCCGCAACAAGGGCAATACCTTCCTGAATCTGGACATCGTCCGCACGCAGGGATTTCTGGAGCTCCGAGCAGATGTTGTACAGGTCCTCGCCTATCTGGGCGGCCGATGCAACCACGGCAAAGGAATCAAGTCCCAGCGTGATGTGCTCGATATTGACCTTGTAGTGCTCAAAGATCTCAAGGGCCTGCCTGAGGCTCTGGTTGACCCTCATGTTGTGGCTTCTGACCGTGATGATGTCAAAATTCTTTCTTCCGGCAATACCGGTGATGAACCTCTCGTCCTCAGGATCTTCCTCACCTATGGACGGAACAATCATCGTTCCGTTGTCCGAAGAGGCATTTGTGTTCCTTATGTTCAGGGCAATGCCGGCCTCCTTGACGGGAAGAACAGACTCCTCATGAAGCACCGAGGCTCCCATGAATGCCAGTTCCCTGAGCTCGGCGTATGTGATTCTGGGAATGGGCCTGGGGTCGGCAACAATGCGCGGGTCGGCCATGAGAATACCCGAGACATCCGTCCAGTTCTCATACACATCCGCACCTGCGGCAGCTGCGGCAAGAGCGCCGGTAATATCGCTTCCGCCCCTGCTCATGACCTTGATCTTTCCGCCGGGAAGGCTTCCGTAGAATCCGGGAATGACAATCTTTCCGTACTCGGACAGGGCCTTCTTGACTGCAACGGCAATTCCGGCCGTGTCAAATGAGCCGTCATAATTCATAAAGATGCATTCGGAGGCATCCACAAAGCGGAATCCAATGTATTCAGCCATGAGACGGGAGGTAAGATACTCACCGCGTGAGACCAGATAATCCACCGAAATATCCTTGGTCAGACGCCTGCGCAGGTTGTCAAGTTCATCCTCAACCCTGTAGCTCAGGCCCAGTTCATCCCTTATCTCAATGAAGCGCTGACTTATGGAATTGAAGATGTCCTCACAGGAGACACCGTATGTCAGATGTGCATGGCAAAGATAGAGAAGATCCGTCAGCTTGTGGTCTGCGCTGCTACGTTTTCCCGCCGCCGAGATTACAACTATCCTTCTTGAGTCATCCTCATCGATAATTGACTTTACCTTTCTGAACTGCTCTGCGGATGAAACCGAGGAGCCTCCGAATTTTACCGTTTTCAACATATTATTCTTCCATGGCGGCAAAGAAGAACTTTGCCCCTTCCTTTCTCTTTTGTGCGGCCTCTGCAAACATTGCGTTCACACTGACCTTTTCCGTAATGCTTACAGCACCGTTTTCAATGACAAGATATCTGAATGAGCAACCGTCGTTCTTCACACTCTCTGCGGCGCAGGCAGCTGAAAGCATGCTCTTGCGGCACTCGGGAAGTTCTGTAAGGTCCCTGAGTACGTTTGCAGCGGTGGGATAACGTCCCGCACCCTGACCGGAGATTGTCACTCTGCCGCAGTTCTCACCTTCCCAGAAGGCCATGTTGGTGTTCATCTTCACATTGGCCTCGGCTGCGGAGCTGCTGAATGCCACGGGCTGGACAAAGGCATAGAGACTTCCGTCCTCATTTCTTCCGCAGCTTCCTATGAGCCTCAGAACAAGATTGCGCTTTTTCAGCTCTTTGATTGCATCCGCATCTGTGCTTTCAATGCCCTCACAGAGAAGATCCCCTTCCGGGAAAGCATCAAAGCCCACGGCGCTGAGCAGAATTACCTTCCTCAGGGTGTCCAGACCTGAAAGGTCGGCACTGGGGTCGGCCTCGGCATAGCCGAGCTTGCGTGCCTGGTCAAGGGCATCGTCAAAAGACGAATCCTCGTCCTGCATCTTGGTAAGCATGAAGTTGCAGGTTCCGTTCAGAATTCCGCCGGACCTGAAAAGGGTGTCAGACCTGCGGGCCAGAGCCATGTTGTGAAGCACGGGCATGGTACCGCCGCAAGCTGCGCTGAAAAGCAGTGAAACGCCGTTTTTGGCTGCAAGGTCCCTCAACTCAAGACCGTAGGCACTGATCAGGGCCTTGTTGGAGGTGACAAAGTGCTTGCCGGCGCTCAGGCATTTTACGGCAAAGTCATGGGCAATTGTTGTACCGCCTATGCACTCGGCCACGGCCTCAATGCTTTTGTCATTGAGTATTGTGTTTATGTCGTTGACTATGAAGGGCTCGTTGAATACTCCCGGCCTTTCCAGAACGCAGTCGCAGTTGAGAGTTCTGCAGCTTTGCAGCATCTCATAAACGCCTCTTCCAACTGTTCCGAATCCCAATACGGCAACTTTCATCGCAATTACCTCTCTCATGTCTTCTGAGTCCGTACAAAAAATAATACTTGTTTGTGTGACAAAGACACTTGTCTTTATTTTAAAGACAAGGTAACATAATCACGATTGTTTTGCAATAGGCGGGGCTGAAATGCTTGAAGAATACCTGATAGTCCACAAAAGTATTTTGCCGGATTTCTTTGACAAGGTTCTGGAAGCCAAGAGGCTGCTTGAAGAAGGAAAGGCAAAGAACGTAAGCCGTGCGTCGGCAATGTGCGGAATCTCCAGAAGCACATATTATAAATACAAGGATTACATCCTGGAGACCGCAAACCTCCAGACCGGCAGAAAGGCTGTGCTGGGCATACTGCTCACACATGAGCCGGGGGTCCTCAGCTCGGTGCTGGGAAGGATCTCCGAGGCAGGGGCAAGCGTTCTTACCATAACCCAGAGCCTTCCCATCCACGGAAAGGCCAGCGTTACTGTCTCTCTGGACATAGGATCTCTCAAAGGGAGCATCCACTCCCTTCTGGACAGCATTTCCGCACTCAGGGGTGTTGAGAACCCCCGCCTTATCTCAATAGAATGAATAAACCGAGGTGAATATGAAATATCAGAGCACAAGAAGCAGTTTTTCAACGGACTCACTCAAGGCCGTCCTCATGGGACCGGCACCGGACGGAGGTCTCTTCATAGACCCGCAGATGCTCAAACCGGGCTACATAGGTTTTGACTGGAAGGCCTGTCTTCAGCTGGACACAATAGAAATGTCAAAAATGATTCTCTCAGCACTGCTTCCGGATTTCAAGGACATGGACAGCCTTGTTGAGAAAGCCTACCGCGGACGCTTTGAGACGGACGACCTCACACCCCTGGTAAAGGTTGACAACGCCTGGGTTCTTGAACTGTTCAGAGGCCCCACCTCCGCCTTCAAGGATGTGGCTCTCTCCATACTCCCGCGCCTCATGACGGCCGCCGTCAGGCAGAGCGGGGAGAAAAACAACATACTCATCCTCACCGCCACATCCGGAGACACCGGCAAGGCCGCCCTTGAAGGCTTCCACGATGTTGACGGAATCAGAATCATTGTCTTCTACCCCCACAACGGCGTTTCACTGGTCCAGAAGAGCCAGATGACAACCCAGGAAGGATCCAACGTACAGGTCTGCGCCGTACGCGGCAACTTTGATGACTGCCAGACCGGCGTCAAGAAGGCATTTGCCGGAATACGGGACTACTGTGCATCAAACGGCTGGCAGCTCTCCTCTGCCAACTCAATCAACATAGGACGCCTTGCGCCCCAGACCGTCTACTACTTTGCAGCCTACAGGGACCTGGTGAAAAACGGCGCAGTCAAACTTGGAGAACCCGTTGACTTCTGCGTCCCCACCGGAAACTTCGGAGACATCCTTGCCGGCTACTGGGCCAAACTCATGGGCCTTCCCGTAGGCAAGCTCATCTGCGCCTCCAACTCCAACAGAATCCTCACGGACTTCTTCACAACCGGAATCTACGACACCCGGCGCGAGTTCTACAAAACCTCCTCCCCCTCCATGGACATACTGGTCTCATCCAACCTCGAGCGCCTTCTGTGGCTTGCCGTCGACGGAGACTCCGAAAAAGTTGCACAGTGGATGAAGCAGCTCAACTCGGACGGAATCTACAAACTTGACGACGCAGTTATGGCAAAACTGCGCAAGGACTTTGCCGCCGACTGCTGCACCGAAGCCGAAGGCGCCGCCTCAATCAGGGCCGTCTGGGAGAAAAACGGCTACCTCATGGATCCCCACACCGCCGTAGCCTGGACCTGCGCCCGCCGTGCCCTCGAAAAAGACGCCTCGCGCCCCATGGTGGTCCTCTCAACCGCCTCCCCCTACAAATTCCCCCACAGCGTTCTTGCCGCCCTCGGCAAAGATGCCGGCGGCGATGAATTTGCCCTCATGGACAAACTCCATGAGATAAGCGGCGTTCCCGTTCCGGCAAATCTTGCAGGCCTGAAAGACAAACAGCCCAGATTCAGCACCGTCATAGATGTTGATTCAATAATCAATTACGTAAAGGAGTCACTGTAATGGAAATAATCTGTCTCGACCTTGAAGGGGTCCTTGTTCCTGAAATCTGGATTGCATTTGCAGAGAAAACCGGCCTTGAGCAGCTGAGAATCACAACCCGTGAGGAACCCGACTACCACAAGCTCATGAACTACCGCATGGACATCCTCAGAAAGAACAACCTGAGCCTCAGGGACATCCAGGACGTAATTGCCACAATAAAGCCCCTGGACGGAGCAAATGAATTCCTTGAAAAGGTCCGCTCCATCACACAGGTGGTGATTCTTTCCGACACATTCAGTGAATTTGCCCAACCGCTGATGAAGCAGCTCGGCTGGCCAACAATCCTCTGCAACAGTCTTCAGACAGACAAGGACAACATGCTCACAGGCATAGTGATGCGTCAGGAAGACGGCAAGAGGAAAGCCATAGAGGGATTCCGCAACATGGGGTTCAGAACCTTTGCCGCAGGAGACAGCTACAACGACCTGACCATGATCAGAAAGGCCGACAAAGGCTGCCTCTTCAGAGCTCCCGAGAACATTCTCAAAGAATGTCCCGACCTCAGGCTCTGCACAACCTACGAGGAGTTCTTTGACGAGATCTCATCCTTTGTAAGAGAAAAATAACCCCCGCTTATCCTCTCCGAGCCTCGTTTATCCTATCTTATCCTATCTTATCC
>CAMZFA010000056.1 GCA_947305945.1 uncultured Spirochaetales bacterium
GAGGCAGCAGTTTGCGGCCATTTGCGGCTAACGGCAGGCCTTTTTACCAAAACAGCCCGGATTATTTGCAATTCCTGATTACATAGGCAATAATTGTATTATGTACAGGAAAATTACAGCTATATTGATCATCTTTCTCTGCGCCCTTACAAGCACATTTGCATCGGACTACATCCCCTATGAGAAAGTGGAGGATGAAAGGGTCAAAGCCTTCATTGAAGAATATACAGAGCAGACTCCTCTGGATGAGTTTGTATCGCTGATGGCCTTTGTGGACGGAATCTATTTCGAATATGACGAAGAAGATAACTACTACAGTGTCATAATCCAATACTCCGACGGAAACCTGTGCCAGATTGATTTCCTGTACATGCAGATCAACATGTACTATGTGGATATCCAGCAGATTCCATCTGAAATGAAGAGCCGGGCACTCGAGGTCATGAATGACTGCCAGGCCAGGGATTATCAATACGCACTGGGTGCAATCATACTTGACGAAAACACAATGGGGGCAAGATACATCATCCTGGAAGACGGAATTTCAGACTTCGGAGAATGGCTGTTCTGGCATTTCTACATATTCGAGTCATATTCAAGAAATCTGGTTGATGAGATAATGATCAGGCTCGGGCTGAGAGAGACCTTCTTCTGGTAAACCACGGCGCCCGTTATTTGAAATAAAGCTGTTTCTTTTCACTCACACACTGAATCAAATACACGTTGATAAGGTTCTGATAAGAAATCCCTGTTTCAGAAGCAAGATCCTTGAAGTACTCGATAATTCTCGGATCCAGATTGATTGTCACAGGTTTCTTTGCTCTGGCATACCAGGGTCTGAACTGCTTCAGTTCATCATCGGTCATTGCAGGACAATCATCCGAAGGTGTGGGCTTTGCATTCCTGATAGTCTGCTTTTCGTCTTCTGTAAGGGGAGGAAGTTTTCTCAATTCATCTAAGGTCATAGTTGTCATAGTATTCCCGCTCTTCTTCCTTGGTTGCTTTTCTGGCTGAAATAATACGTATCGAATCCCTTCGTTCTGTGTAAACCACAAATAAGACATCCAATACCAAACCAATTACATTCCAACGTTCTTCAGTAAGGGTAGAATGCTTTTCATCAAAGAACTCAATTCGTTTATTATCAAGAAATACACGAACAGCGGTTTCAAAACCGATGCCATCATGCTTTTGCTTGTTTACTGAGTTCTTGTTTTCATCCCACTCATATTTCATATTTAGATTATAAATATAACAGCAATATTTTCCAAGTCTTTTCACCCCGAAGGATGCAAAGAATATTTATAAGAATCCTCATAAAGTATATAGTGACAGTATGAAAAAGTTGGTACTTGCAGAAAAACCCAGCGTAGGCAGAGAACTGGCCTCAGTGCTGGGCTGTGCGAACAGAGGAAAGTATTTTGAAAGTGAAGAGTACGTGGTGACATGGGCACTCGGACACCTGGTGACACTCTGTACGCCGGATTCATACGGCGAGCAGTACAGAAGGTGGAGCCTCAGGACCCTGCCCATCCTGCCCGAAAAACTCAACACAATGGTAATAGACAAAACGCAGGATCAGTTTGACATAGTCAGCGGCCTGCTCAACAGAGATGATGTGGATGAAGTGGTCATTGCCACGGATGCAGGGCGCGAGGGAGAACTGGTTGCCCGCTGGATACTCAAGCAGGCAGAGTGCACAAAACCCATAAAGAGACTGTGGATAAGCAGCCAGACAGAAGCGGCAATCAAACAGGGTTTTGCCCAGCTGAAGAACGGACATGACTATGACAGACTCTACGCAGCAGCGGAGAGCCGCTCATATGCAGACTGGTACATAGGTTACAACGTCTCAAGGGCAATGAGCTGCCACTTTGACACAAGACTGTCCGCAGGAAGAGTCCAGACACCCACACTGGCGCTGATTACACAGAGGGAAGATGAAATAGAGAACTTCACCGGAAGATTCTACTGGACGGTAAGGGCAAACTTTGAAAGCCCGAAGGGCAGCTTCACCGCATCCAGATACAACGAAGAGAACACGGTAAAGATCACAACAGAGGAAGAGACAAAGACACTTGAGGCAAAACTGGGCGGAGCAACAGGAAAAGTCACCTCCGTCACAAGCACGCCCAAGAGTGAGAAGCCGCCGCTTGCCTACGACCTGACGGAGCTGCAGAGAGATGCCAACAGGCTGCTCGGATTCAGCGCAAAGGAAACACTGGACACACTCCAGCGCCTGTATGAAGTGCACAAAATTGTCACCTACCCGCGCACGGACAGCCGCTACATCACGGATGACATAGTCCCCACGCTGGGCGAGAGACTGCTGGCCCTCATAGACACAAAGTTTGCACCACAGGCCATAAAGTTTGCCAGAAACGGCATAAGGGAGGACCTCTCGCGCCTGGTGAACAACGACATGGTCTCGGACCACCACGCCCTGCTGCCCACCGAGCAGAAGGTGGACACGGCAAAGCTCTCCGAAAAGGAAAGACAGCTCTGGGAGCTCATCATCTGCCGATTCCTGGAAACCCTGTCCCCCGACTACGAATACAACACCACCACAGTTGAGGCACAGTGCGCAGGAGAAAGGTTCATGGCCCGCCTCACCGTGCCGGTCAACCAGGGCTGGAGAAGCGCATCCTACAAGGCCGCAGAAGAGGATTCAGAGGAAGCCGAAAGCGCACTCCTGAACCTGGAACAGGATATGGTACTTAAGGTAAACAGCGTTGAGATAAAGAGATACTCAACGCCTGCTCCGCAGCGATACACTGAAGCAGACCTGCTTTATGCAATGGAGCACGCAGGCAAGCTGGTGGAGGATGCAGAACTGAGAAAGCGACTTGAAAACGGACTGGGCACCCCGGCCACCAGGGCGGACATAATAGAGAAACTGATTCAGAACAACTGCATGGAGCGTCAGGGAATGGAGCTTGTTCCCACCCCCAAGGGAAGGGAGCTTGTGCGCCTTGTACCGCCGCAGCTTAAAAGTGCCGAACTTACCGGAGAATGGGAGAAAAGACTGTTCGGGATATCGGGCGGGAGCGAGAGCGAGGACGCCTTCATTGAAGATATCAAGAAAAATGCCGCAGACCTTGTGGAGCAGGTCAAGTCCAGCCGTGAGAGTTTCAACCCCGACCTGATGGGTCACAGGGACAGGCCCTGCCCCGCATGCCGCTGGCCAATGATGCGCGTGCTTGATGAGTATGACAGGGTGCACTGGGTGTGCCAGCGCTTCTCCTGCGGCTACGAAGAGATGGAAGTGAAGAAAAAGGTCATGACACCCGTGGTTCCCAGTGCGGCAAGCGCCTCACCGGCCAGGAGGGTCATTGCAAGCGCAAAGCCCTCGGACGGCAGCGCAAAGAAGACACTGGTCATAAAGAAATCGGCCGTGAAGGCTGTGACCGCGCAGAGTCAGACAAGTTGGGAAACAGTGACGGAGGTGGTCAAGCCCAGTCACTACAGACCCCATGCGGAAAGACCGAACTTCGAGAAGCCTCGCAGTGAGAAGCCGGCATTCGACAGGACGGAAAGAACGGAAAGACCCCGGAGAGACAATTTCAAGACAGAAAGACCCGGCTCCGGCGGAACATTTGCGGACTTCATAAGAGCCTCCGAGGAGAGGAAGAAGAGAGATGAAGAGAAGAGGAAGAAAAAGTAGAATCCTGCTTGCTTTGCTGCTTGCGCTGGTGTTTGCATCTTTTCTGACATCTTGCGCAACAAAGATGCCCAAGAAGAAGATTGAGGTGCTGCGCCACCAGCCCACCGAGGAAGAGGCTGCCTATGCAATGGAAACGGCCGTTTCCACCGCTGTGCTCAACGCAGGTCAGGATATTGTCACGGACATACTGCCCTCACAGGATTTCCTGCCGGACTCATATCTGATTCTCAAGGACTACACAAAAAAGGTTGCGGGACTGAACGCAATCATGGAAAGCTGGAGGAATTACTTCAGAACCTACATCACAAACTCAATGGAAGTCCTCTCGGAAAAGATAAGCGGCATGTTGCTCCAGCTGGAGTTCGAGGACCCGTTCGAGTTTGTCAGGTCTTCCAACACCAGCGGTACGGAATACTTTATAAGTCTCTTCGGAGATCAGATCAGAGAGGAACTGAAAGCCGTTGTGGAACAGGCGGACTTCACCTATCTTGAAAAGGGCCGCAACCAGTACAACGTGTACATCCGCACCAGCAACTTTGTAAATTACGCAAAATCTGATGAACTTGAGAAGGTTGATGCCGTTTCACAGCTCACGGACAGGTTGTACAATATCCTTGTCAGCCTCATAGCCGAGGAGGAAGACCTGTTCAGAACCACCCCGGACCCGTACGGGGACCCGGTGGTCAAGGCCGTCTTCGGAACAGACTGACAGAGAACAAACATACAGAGATAAATAATGGGCGCAGATTTATTTGAGACAAACAGCTCGGGAACTCAGCCGCTGGCATACAGAATGAGGCCAAGGACTCTTGATGAGTACATAGGCCAGGACCACATCATAGGTCCGGGCAGGCTCCTCAGGCGCGCAATCCAGGCCGACCAGCTGTCCTCGGTAATCTTCTACGGCCCTCCCGGAACGGGAAAAACCACCCTTGCCCGGGTAATTGCAAACACAACAAAAAGCCATTTCTCAACAATGAACGCCGTACTCAGCGGCGTGAAAGATTTGCGTGACGAGATAGAAGAGGCCCGAAACCGCCTGAAACTGTACGGCAAACGCACCATCCTCTTTGTGGACGAGGTGCACCGCTGGAACAAAAGCCAGCAGGACGCACTGCTTCCCTGGGTGGAAAACGGCACCTTCATCCTCATAGGCGCCACCACGGAGAACCCCTTCTTCGAGGTCAACGCTGCCCTTGTCTCGCGCTCGCGCATCTTCCAGCTCAAGAGCCTCACCGACAGAAACCTCCGTGACATAGCACTCCAGGCCCTTTCAGACAAGGAGCGCGGCTACGGCCTGTTGGACGTGCAGTTCGAGGACGGCGCCCTGGACCACCTTGTGGACGTAGCCTCCGGCGATGCCCGCAGCCTCCTCAACGCCCTTGAACTTGCAGTTGAGACCACCCCTCCCGTGGACGGCAGGATAATCATAACGCAGGAAGTTGCAGAGGAGAGCATCCAGCGCAAGGCCGTGCTCTACGACAAGGAGGGTGACTACCACTTTGATGTAATTTCAGCCTTCATAAAGAGTTTACGCGGCAGCGACCCGGATGCGGCACTCTACTGGCTGGCCAAAATGGTCCACGCCGGAGAGGACCCGCGCTTCATATTCAGACGCATGATGATCAGCGCCTGTGAGGACGTGGGCCTTGCAGACCCCAACGCCATAGTTGTGGTGCAAAGTGACGCCGCCGCCTTCAACATGATAGGAATGCCGGAGGGCAGATATCACCTCACCCACGCCGCCCTCTACCTTGCAACAGCACCAAAAAGCAACAGCGCAATGGGCTTTTTCGACGCCCTCAAAAGCGTTGAGGAGGAGTCCCGGGCAGCCGAGGTTCCCAACCACCTCCGTGATGCCAGCCGTGACAGCAAGGGCTTCGGTCACGGAGAGGGTTACATGTACCCCCACGCATACAGGGACCACTGGGTTGCCCAGCAGTACCTGCCCGGAGAACTTCAGGGCAAAATCTACTACCAGCCCGGCAGCATAGGTTATGAAAAACAGATTGCGGATCTTGTGAACAGAAGACGTGAGATCCAGCTTGAGAGCACAGACATAAACGCATTTCCTGAAAACCTTACCTACTCCCCGTCCGACAAGGGACGCGACATGTGGATAAGACGCACATCTGAGGTCCGTTCCCAGGCCCTGGAAGAGATAAGAAACGCAATATTCTCGGAACTTGAAACGGTGCGCTCGGACAGGATCCTGATTCTCAACGCAGGGCACGGCCTTCTGGTCTGGGAGGCCTTCAGACGCACCCCGGAGGGTCTTGTTGCCGCCCAGGTGCGCACAGATGAAGATGAAAGTTTCATCACCCACCGCACGCAGGAACTCTCCGCATCCGAGGCCCCGCTTGTGTTCAGGGACCTTGACCTGTTGGAAAACGGCCTGCTGTTCGAGCACATCATAGGTCGCAATGTCTTTGCCGGCCGTGACAGTGCTTTCTGCAAAAAGACACTGGAGCAGATCAAGGCCAGAAGCACTGAAAACACGGACCTGGTCCTCTCCGAGACCATTCCCGGAGAAGGTGCAAGACTGAGCTCTTTCATCCATGAAGGACCTCTGAAGAGCAAGTTGGAAAAGGCTGAGAAGAAGATCTACTCCGACAAAGAGCGCGAGGTTCTGCTGAAAAGCATCTCAGAACACTTCAAAATCATATCCACAAGGCCCATGGAATACACATATCAGCGCATTGTCACACCTTCGGATGTGGAGCGCTGGGTCAATTCCTCCTACGGCCCGGCACTTGGTCTTGAAACACCTGAAGTTCAGGCCCTTACAAAGGAGCTTGGCGCAATTTTATGTGCAGCTCCCCTGCTCTGGAAGGCCTCAACATTGCTGATAAAAGCCGGGTAAGGAAAAAAACGGGGACCGCCGCATCATATACAACAGTCCCCGAAAACTTTACGTTATCAATACTTACAGACGCTCTTTGCGCTCAATGTCCAGGAAGTACTTGTAGGTGTCTACGGTAAGTTCACCGCAGGCAGCCTCATCACAGGCAATGATTGCACCGTTGTGCATCTGCAGGGCCGAGCAGGTCCACTTCTGGCTGACAGAACCCTCAACCGTTGCGGCAAGGGCACGTGCCTTGTTGTGACCGGAAATGAGGACCAGAACCTCTTTGGAATCAGTTACGGTCCCGATTCCCACGGACAGAGCCTGTGCGGGAACCTTCTCCGGGTCATTTCCGAAGAAGCGGCTGTTGACAATGCGCGTGTCGGTGGTCAGGTCTCTGACACCCGTGCGGGAAGAGAGGCTGGTGAAGGGCTCGTTGAAGGCCAGGTGGCCGTCAACGCCTATGCCGCCCATGAAGAGGTCAATTCCGCCGTAGGAGGCAATCTTCTCCTCGTAGCGGCGGCACTCGCCCTCTGGGTCATCCGTCATGCCGTTGAGAATGTTTATGTTCTCGGCCTTCATGTCCACAAGGTGGTCAAAGAAGTTGTCATGCATGAAATACCAGTAGCTCTGGTCATGGGTCTTTGGGAGGCCCAGATACTCATCCATGTTGAACGTGACCACGTTGGCAAAGGAGACCTTGCCGGCCCTGTTCATGGCAATGAGCTCTTTGTACACGCCTATGGGAGAGGAGCCTGTGGGAAGACCGAGCACAAAGGGTCTTGCCTCTTTGTGTGCGTTGATCTTGCCTGCAATGTAGTTTGCGGCCCACTTGCTCATATTCTCATAGTTTTCCTGAATAACAACTCTCATTTTCAACCTCCGATAATATTGGAAAGCTCAGCTGTTACAACCTTCTCAACTTCCTCGGCAGACGGTCTGTCCTTGGCTGTGACGGAGATGTAGGCCTTGAGCTTGGGCTCCGTGCCGCTGGGACGGATAACAACACTTCCGAAGGAGGTGTAGAACTTCAGGACATCGGCCGACGGGAGGCCGTCAATGCCCTTGGTGTAGTCAACGGTCTTCACAACGTCCCACTTGCCTATCCTGGCCAGGCCTTCGTGGAAGAGCTTCATGATCTGGCCCATCCTGGCCATACCGGCCGAGCCGTCGAACTCATAGGAGTGCAGCGTGTTCAGGCAGTAGCCGTAGGTGGCGTAGAGCTCATTCAGCTTGTCAAGCAGGGAGACGCCGCGGGTCTTGTAATAGGCAAACATCTCGCAGATCATCAGGGCGGCGTCAACGGCGTCCTTGTCGCGCACATACGGGCCTGTGAGGTAGCCGTAGGACTCCTCGAAGCCCAGAATATAATCATTCACGCGGCCTTCCTTCTCAAGACGGGCAATCACCTCGCCTATGAACTTGAAGCCGGTCAGGACATTCACCGTCTGCACGCCGTAACTTGCGGCGATTTTCTCAGCAAGGTCCATTGTTACCACGGTCTTAACAAAGACCGGATTCTTGGGCATCTTGCCGTGCTTCTTCTTCTGGCTGCAGATGAAGTCCAGAAGCAGAAGACCTGTCTCGTTTCCTGTGAGAAGACGGTATCCGTCTCCGTCCTTGACTGCAATTCCGCAGCGGTCTGCGTCCGGGTCTGTTGCAAGAAGCAGGTCTGCACCTGTCTTGTCACAGTACTCAAGACCAAGCCTCATGGCCTCTCTGATCTCAGGGTTGGGATAGGGACATGTGGGGAAGTTTCCGTCCGGGTTGCGCTGCTCCTCAACAACAGTGATGTTGGTGAATCCGCACTCCTCAAGGGCTCTTGTAACAGGTACAAGACCTGTTCCGTTGAGCGGTGAATACACTATGGCAACATTGTGGTCAATCTTGTCTCCGTAGAGAACGCTCTGTCCCTTGACTTCCTCAATGAATGAGGTAAGAACAACCGGATCAATGTATTTGATAATCCCCTTTTCCATGACGGCGCGGTTGAAATCTTCCATCTTCACGTCATTGAACAGGTCAAGCTTGTTGATCTCTGCAAGAATAGTATCTGCAGCTTCGGTTGTGATCTGGCATCCGTCTGATCCGTAAACCTTGTATCCGTTGTACTTTGACGGGTTGTGTGAAGCTGTGATCATGACACCTGCGCTTGCTCCCAGATATCTTACTGCATAGCTGACAGTGGGTACCGGCAGCAGTGTGGGCCACAGATGTACCTTTATGTCATTTGCGGCAAACACGGAGGCTGCCACAACTGCAAAGAAGTCCGACTTGATGCGGCTGTCATATCCAATGACAACGGAGGCCTTGTCCTTGCCGTACTGTGCGTTGAGGTAGTTTGCAATACCCTGGGAGGCTCTTGCAACAACGTAGCGGTTCATGCGGTTTGATCCGGCTCCGATAACTCCTCTCAGACCGGCAGTTCCGAATTCCAGGTCCTTGTAGAACGCATCTTCAATCTCCGCGTCATTCATCTTCTTGAGCTGTGCAAGCAGTTCTTCGTCTGTTACCTGTGCCAGCCAGTGTCCGTACTCGTCTCTGTAGTTCATTATTCCTCCGTCCGTTCCCTTTCTTACGGGCGGGAACGAGCCCTGTCTGTTAATTATACTTCCCATCCGTGACCGGGACAATCTTAAAACACACCTGCTCTCTTCCGTTTTAGCCCACTGCGTGTGCGATGTAATATAAATCACCCTCAAAACCGGGATTTTTATATTATTTATAATATAAATTTCACTTATTCTGGGCATTTTTATATTACGTGTACCCCGCTATCCCGCATAAAGCAACCTGAAATCCGGAAGTTAATATGATAGGAATCCTGTATTCTGGAATTTCTATCATACTTTTTATGATAGGATTACGAATTTGAGCGTTTTCTATCATACTCGTTGAACGGAAAAGCAGTGATTTCTTGAATAAATAACTATAGCGCTCATGTGCATAAGCTGATGCATACCCTGATGCATTTGCTTTCCGCCTTCAA